>CAZHMN010000076.1:4770-14580 GCA_964533705.1 uncultured bacterium | reverse complement strand
GTAGCGGGCTCAACAGTAATAACGCCAGTCCGGCCACCAGCAAGTCAAATCCTCTCTTGATCACTCCGCGCCAGCCGAAGAGCGGTGATTCCTTGATTTTCAGCAGTGGTAGGCCGGCGATCGTCCAGGGTTGGGCCTTACCTTTTAAAATAACCTGGTCAGGCGCAAGCAAGAAATCCAGGTTGATACCCTCGCACCGTTCGATGATTTCCCGCAAGCGCGGCTGCTCAGCATGATCGAGAGCGATAAACAAAATGTTTAGAGTCTCCCCTCTGAGGATTTCATCTATTTCGGCGATAGAGCCGAGGAGGGGGTGAACATCCGGATTCTCGTCACTAACCCGAATAAATCCGAGGCTTCGATACCCGAGATGCGGATTTCTCCTGATACGCTCGTGAATTTCGACAGCCGTGGCTCCCGTACCGCAAACAGCGGTGCGGAGAACTCCAAGCCCGCGCCGGTAAAGTTTGCGCTGGTAACTTTTAATTAAAGCGCGCTCGGTAGTCAGCACGATAATTGAGATGACGATAATTAAGAGAAATACGAGTCTCGAATAGGAAAAATCGCGATAAAAGAAGGCAATTGTAAAGAGCCAGGGCCAGACCAAGATGGTGCCCTGCAGCACTCGGCCGAATTCGTCAACCGTGGAAATCCTGTCGTGCAAGCGGTAAAGGCCCCGTGCCGCGAAAATACTGCAATAAACCACCGCCGCTACGGCCGAAAACGCCCAGTACTTCCCCAGCGGTGGGATACCCAACGTCACCGGGATAATGCCGGTCATAGGTGAATAAAAGCGGATCCAATAGGACAGACCAAAGCTGGCGATGACCGCCGCCGCGTCCAGCAGGACGGCGAGCAGGGGGTACAGGATTTCCGCCTTTTGACCTGTGATTCTATTATTCATCGTCTAATATTATGCGAGGCAGATCGTCCCGCCGGCCGAACTTCTCTTCGAGCCGGGCGTTGATAAAATCTGCCATCTTACCCTTATAGATCGGCTTGGAAAAGGAAAGCGCCTGGCGGCGGATGGCATCCGGATCGAATTCAATGCTGTCCAGCTTTTTGACGGCAGCAATGAGGGCTTCGGGCGTCGGTTCATAGAAGAAAATCCCGGTGGGCTGGTCTCCCTCATCCTTCTCCGGTTGAGTTTGACCCTCAACCGGTATTACCGTCTCCAGTACTCCTCCCCGCCCATAGGCGATCACCGGCCGACCGCAGGCTTGCGCTTCAAGGGGCACGATACCGAAATCCTCTTCGCCTGGAAAAATCAAGGCCTTCGATCCGCTGTATATATCCCGCAGTTCTTCAGGGCTTTTCCAGGAGGTAAACTCTATGTTAGGCCGGGCCAGGCGCATCAGCTTGCCCTTCTCCGGCCCGTCGCCCACGATCAACAAAGGTTCCCCGAGGCGATTGAAAGCTTCGATGGCAAGGCCGACCTGCTTATAGGGGACTAATGCGGTCACGATCAGAAAGTAGTCGCCCGGGGAAGAGGTCGGCTGAAAAAGATCCGTGTCCACCGGGGGATGAATCACCTCCGCATCACGGCGGTAATGGCGCTGGATACGGCGGCGGACGTTATGAGAATTAGCGATGAAATAATCCACGCGATTGCAGGAGGCTACGTCCCAGGTGCGTAACATCGAAGCGATAATGGGCCCTGCCAGTCTCTTCAGAGGATTATTCGACGATCCGAGATAATGGGGGTACATTTCCCAGATATAGCGCATGGGGGTATGAATGTAGCTGAGGTGCAAAGCGTCCGGGGCTGGAATCACACCTTTGGCCACGCAATGGCTGGTGGAAATAATCAGTTGGTAATCCGATAGGTTGAAGCTCTCTACCGCGGCGGGAAACAGAGGCAGATAGTTGCGAAAATGCTTTTGGGCGAAGGGGAGATCGGCGATCCATGAAGTGCGTATTTCCATGTTCTCGATAATGGGCGACATGGCACCTAAGTGATGGAAAATGGTGAAAAGCGTCGCGCGGGGGAAGAAGGCGCACAACACCTCGAGGCACTTCTCGCCGCCGCGCATGCCGGTTAACCAGTCGTGGACCAGCGCGACTTTAAATTCCTTCCGTTTCATTTCCGCCAACGAATTTAAAGGTCAATCCTTTTGGATAATCTCACGGTATGTTTGCAGAGTCATTAGAGCCGTCCTTTCCCAGGTAAATTCCTGAGCCCTGCGAAGTCCTTTCTCCATTAACGACCTTCTTAGATCCTGATCCGTCAATATTTTTTCCAGAGCATGTCTGAACGACTCGGCATCGCCGGGATCGAAGACCAGGGCGGCATCAGATGCGATTTCCGGAAGAGATCCCCGATTGGATACGGCCACGGGGATTCCCGAGGCCATTGCCTCTAAGGGGGGCGAGCCGAATCCTTCGTACCAGGAAGGCTGCACGCAAGCAGTGGCACACCGGTATAGTGGACGCATAGAATCTTCAGGCAGACTTCCAGTGAAAAAAACCTCTTTGGCTCTGCCGAGGCTTTGAATCCGCCGCTCCAGGGATAGACGATACTTCTTGCCTTCCCCGACGATCAGCAGAACCGGTCGAACCGAATCCGGTAATTTGGCCCACGCTTCGATCAAGCCGGATACGTTCTTATGGGGTTTTAAGTTCCCGATGAAGAGGAGATAATCCTTCGGCAAACTGTATTCCCCGATGAATTGACTGATTTCCTCTTCATAGACCGGCACAGAATAGCTTCTACTAACGCCGACATAACAAACGGAGATTTTTTCTTCGGGAGTTCCAAACTCACTTATCAGATCCCTCTTGGTGCACTGCGAAACGGTAAGAATTCTCCTGGCATCTTTACAAACACGCCTGAACATCCAGCGGGCATAGGCTCGCTTGTGCGCTGAGAAATATTGGGGAAACCGCAGGTGGATGAGGTCGTGTATCGTTACCACAAAGGGCAATTTCAGGTTCAAGGGCACAACGTAGTGGGGTGCGTGAAAAAAATCGGTGGAGGTTCGATTGGCAATCTTCGAAATGCTGAAAAGTTCGGAGAGAGAATACTCACGGGCTTTCGAGGTATGCAGTCTGTTTTTCAATTGCGAGAAACGTGCATAATTCTCATCACCCGGCCTGACGATAAAATCCCATTCGATCTCAGCGTTAATATCGTGAAGTCCATCCAGGAGACCGCGAATATAGGTCCCCACTCCGGAATCCCAGAGCTTTCTGGCGTCCAAACAGATCCTCAAGGCCGGCCTCCCAACAAGTCCTGCACACGGCTGAGGACGGTTTCCACGGTCAAATTAGACATCGGTTGCTCAGGGGGAGGTATTAAAACGTTATCTGGCTGATTGTACGGCCCCCAGCGCACCGGCGACATAGCAGGATCCGAGGGAAAGAGCCCCAACACAGACGTTCCCAGAGCTCGACCCAGATGCAGCGGGCCGGTGCTGTTCGCCACCAGGAGATTGACCTTTTTCAGAATTCCCGCCAACTCCAGCAGGGAAAGCTTCCCGCAGAGATTTTGGGCTTTCGAACCTGCTGCACGGCTGACCGCTTCGCAAAGGTGCGATTCTTTTTCCACACCGGTCACTATAATGCCGATTTTCGAATTAAATGCCAGCCTGCGCGCTAATTCACAAAAGGATTCCAGCGGCCAGCGGTGCGCTGATCCACTTCCGCCGGGGTGTATAGCAATGATTTTTTCATAACCTCTGTCCAATTCATCCAGCAGCACAGTGGCTCTTCTGACCGATTCATCGGGGAGGTTTAGAGCCAGCGGAAAAATGTTTTCAGGAGGCAGATAATCCTGCCATCGTCCCCGGGCGCCACAGGCCGAAAATGTCAACGATAAGTTATACTCCAATTCGTGCTTCAGGTTATGCTTGCGGTGCTCCTTGTGTCGTGCATTAAACAGGAAGGAGTACCAGCGGTAGGCGGTTCCGATGCGAAGTGGAACCTTAGCCCGTCGCAGCGCCTTCGCCAGCCTGAATTCCGGGTAGAGGGCTACGGCGGCACCAAAACGCCTGCTCTTAATCTCGTCCGCCAAACGGGCCGCCCTGTCAATCTCGATAACCTCGTCAATACAGCTCAGCAGGCGCACTACCGGGGCGGTGTAGGACGAAGTTAGGAAACTGAGGCGGCATTTGGGATAGAGACGTTTTAACAGCAACGCGCAGGGTAGAGCCAAAATGACGTCGCCAAGGTGATCGGTCCGGCAGAGCAGAATCCGTTCAAAGGAAGTCGTAGGACTCTCACGAGCTTCTTTTAGTGAATTCGACATTATTGTGATTCGAAGTCCCGACTCGCCAGCTCTTTCAGCTTATAGTAGCGCAGACGGAAGTTTTGCATATCCATCTCGATCGCTTCTCGGCCGGGAGCACCGTCCAAAAATCCTCTTTTCAGAAGATAACGTCTTAAATACCTCTGGCAAGGTATCCAGTATAAATACCAAAACGCGCGGATGGGCGAAGGACGAACGCCGCTCTGGTACAGATGTTTCGCCTCGAACGACGAGTAAAATTCCAGCTTGCGGAGGCATTCTTCGCGAGTTTCATAGGGGAAATGATCGAGGGGATGGTGCAAACGCCCCACGCTGCCCTCGATCTGCAAGCGTTCGTGGATATGTCTTTCGGGAAAGCGGCCTTTCCCACGCCGGAAGAGGCGCAATTGCCAGTCCGGGTAATGCCCTCCGTGCCTGAGCCACACTCCCATCCAATAGTTGCGGCGAGGCAGGAAAAACCCCGATTCGAGCGGATCGTTCTCCAGGATTTCTCTGATTTCATCAGCCGTATCTTGAGGAACCACCTCATCCGCATCGAGACAGAGGATGAAATCCCCCGTGGCCTGGTCGAAAGTAAAATTCTTATTCACATTTAAATTAACCAGATTGGGGCGTTGAAATACGCAGGCGCCTTGATCCCTGGCGATAACTGCGGTGAGATCGCTGCTCTCACAATCCGCCACGATCACCTGGTCGGCGAAGCGGACACTCTCCAGGGCGGCGGGAAGTTTGTCCTCTTCATTGTGCGCGATCATACAGACGGATAAGGTCATATCCGCCTCCTGGCCTGAATAACTTCATTGAAATGCCCCTCCAGGGCTTCGAGATGCTTATCAAGGCTGAATTTTCCGGCGACAGCGTTTTGCCCTCCCTTCGATAGCTTATTGCGGAGATCGGGCTCGTCTATTAACCTCTTTAACGCACGCGCCAGCGCATCAGGTTCTTCAGGCGGTATCAACAAGCCGTTCTCCCCATTTTTTACAATCTCCGGGACGCCTCCCGCTGCAGTAGCGATCAGGGGAACTCCCATGGCCATAGCTTCCAGCAGGACCAGACCGAAGGATTCTTTTCGGGAGGCCAACACGCAAACATCCAGGGCTGCGTAGACTGGCGGCGTATTCACTTGAAAGCCTACGAAATGAACTCGGTCGAAAATATTCAGTTTTTGAGCTAAATCCCGTAGCCTGCGATCATAATCCCCGGCTTCCGGGGGAGGCTCGCCGGCCAGCAGGACGTGGACTTCGGGAAACTCAGCGTAGATTTTGGCGAAGGCTTCGAGCAATAGGTCCTGCCCCTTGGAGGATTCCAGGCGTCCGACCAGACCGATTAACAGAGCATTCTCCGGAATACCATATTCTCTGCGGAAAGCGGCTGGATCGCCGCTTCGTTCCCGCAATCCATCCGCATCAACTCCGTAATGCAGACAGAAGACCTGTTCCGGTTTGACCGGCAAAGCCTGCAGTGCCAATTCCCGCATGCGTTCGGTGATGGTCAGAACCCGATCCACTCTGGAATAGACAAAGCGGTGATAGAGATCCCTCTTGGGATAGGTTGATTCAATCTGCAGGGTCAGTACCCTGGGGATCTTTTTGAACCAAGCAAAGGAGGCCAGATCCCTGCCCCGATGCAGGTGGACGACTTCGATGGCGTTTGACCGAAGGATATTCTTTGCTTTTCGCCAGAAAAGGGGATTCAAATAGCCCGGTTCGGGAAATACCTGCACATCCAATTCTTCGACCAGCGGATGGCCGAGCATACGGGAACCTTCGGCCAGCCAGACCAGGACCTTGTGCCCGCGCTGCATAAGCTGCCGAGCGGTCTTCAGGCAATACAGCTCCAATCCCCCCAATGAAGGTGAGAAGCATACTTCAAGAACGTTCAAAGTCAGCCTTCGCTCTCTAAAACAGCCTGAAAAAACGCTTCCGATTCCCGGCCGAGGGTTTCCAGGTTAAAGCGCTCTTTTACCGACGCAATGGCGCCTTCGGCCATCTGCTGACGCCTCCGCTGCGACCTGAGCAGATCCAGTATCGCCTCAGCCAGATCTTCCGAACTTCCCGGATTGACCAGCAGTCCGTTGACGCCGTGGTCTATCATTTCAGGCAGCACGTTCAAACGGGAGGCGACGACGGGCACGCCGAAGGTGAAAAACTCCTGCGCGGCGCGGGAGATGACCTCCGAATCCAAGGAAGCTACCACTCCGACGTTGCAGGCGGCAATGGCCGGACGAGGATCATCTAAAAAACCGGTGAAGGTAAAGGCATCCTTCACGCCCAGTCGGCCGGCATAATCTTCGAGCTCAGCGATGGAAATCTCCTCTTCCTTGCCCACGACCAGAAATGAGGCGGTATTCACTGCCTTCAGTACGGTGGGAGCCGCCTCAATCAGCGTACGGTGCCCTTTATTGGGTGACAACCGGGCTACGATGCCGATACGAGGGGACGGCAAACGCAGAAAGCGATTGTCCACCGTCCAATCGCCGCAGGTGTAGTTTTCAACGTCAAGACCGCTGTAAATGACCTTCTCTCTCAGGTGATCCAGTTGAAATTTCTCATGATAGCAATCCCGGCAAACGCGGGCGCAGTAGATCAGGCCATTCGTCCACTTTTCGTGCAATACTTTATTGAAAATGTTGGCTTTAGGTGCCCGCACGTCGCTGACGGTGCGGACGAATTTGGCGCGTTTAGCCGTGGCACGATTGGCGAGCGCCAGATAGAAATGATCATCGGGGCGATGGGGATTGATAACGTCAAAGTTTTTCGTTTTCAACAAATTGGTCAGGGAGTTAAGATTCTGCAAGAATGAAATCGGGTTCTTACAGAACAGGTTGAAATCGCCGATAACCTTTAGTCCCAGATGGTTCGCCTTTTCAAAAGCCGGGGTAGAACGGTGCGCCAGCACGGTCACGTCGTGCCCCCGGCGGGCCAGCGCCTGGGCCGTGGTAACGGCATAATACGCCGAAGCGTTCCACCAGATGACGTTTGCCGATATCAGAATCTTCATGAAATGCAGTACATTAAAAAAGCACTCCCATTTCCAGAATCTTTTGAATGACCTGTTCTGCCGAAACCGCGGCCATGCACTTCAACGGTTCGCATTCCCGCTTGCCGCAATCCAGACAATCCAGCTCGGCGCGAACGTAGGCGTGGCGGGCATCGCCTTGAGGCGTCCAGACGCGGGGATCGGTGGGGCCGTGAATCGTCAGGGTGGGCGTTCCCACCGCCACGGCGACGTGCTTGGTACCCCCGCAATTGCAGACCAGCAGTCGGCAGCGCTGCAGCAGCGCCGCCAGCTGCATTAGAGTCGTCTGCGGAAAGAGCAGATCCGGCGAACCGATCAGACGGGCTACTCCTGCGACGTAATCCCGTTCTCCCGGCCCCCAGGTAAGGACGATCCTATGCCCCCGACTCATCAGCCAGCGCGCTACCTCGGCGAATCGCTCGGGCAACCACTGCCGGGCCTGCCTCTTGGCAGCCGGTGATAGGGCGATAACCTCTTCGTCCTTCCAACCCATCAAGTCAAATAATTGATCCGCCCATTCAGCAGCTTCCGGGGTAACGAAGATTTCGGTATCCGTTTCTTCTTCTGATATACCCAGAGGTTTCAACAGGGAAAACTTGGTCAGCGCGTTGTAAACGTCGCCCCGATAATTTTGCTCGTGGTGGGTATAGAAGCAGCGTCGAAATCGGAGTCGGTAACCGACTCGCCGCGGCGCTCTGCTGGCCAGACTCATCACAGCGGTGGCGGTTGTACCCAAGTAATCTACACTTATATCATATTTATTTCTATATAACTTAACGCAGAACTTTAACAATCCCGCGAAGTCGTTCGCTCGATAGGGGTACAGGATAATCTCATGCAGGTTCGGATTCCCCGCTAAAATTTCCGCGGGAGCCGGGGTGGTGATGAAATCAATGTCCGCGTCCGGGAAATGCCTCTTGAGGACTCGCAGCGCCGGGGTGGTTAAGATGACGTCGCCGATGGCGCGCAGTTGTATTAACAGTATGCGGCGTGGAGTCTGCAATTTGGAGTCAAAATTAGGATGAGTCAGCCGAACCGTGCCCCGACACCCGAAGAGACATCTTCGCCATCATGTCCCGGGCTTCTTCGAAAACCCGCTCGGGGGTGAGGTCCTTCAAGCAACGTAGATGTTTTTCAGGGCAACGCTGCCGTCCGTGATCGGTGCAGGGACGGCAGTAGAGGTCGGTGCCCAGCGCTCGCCCGTTGGGACCGAAGGGCGCGAAGCCGAATTCGGGGAGCGTCGAACCGAAGATGGTCAGAACCCGGGTGCCGGCGGCAACGCCCAAATGGGTCGGCGCACTGTCATTGGTGATCAACATTTCGCAGCGCCTCAGAACTTCAACAGACTGTCGCAACGTCAATTGGCCGGTCAAATCCAGGCAGTCTTCGCCCAACGCAGCCGCGATACGGGCGGAAAGGCTTTTATCTTCCGCTCCGCCGATTAACACAATGCGATAGTTTTCCTCGGCCAACCTTTCGCCCAGACGGATATAGCTCTCTTCCGGCCAGCGTTTAGTCAGCCAGACCGATCCGGGGGCCAGGGCAATGAGCTTCGAGCCGCTCGCCACATCGAGCTTTCCATTGACCCGCTCGACGTCTTCCTCGGTCGAGACGATCTCCGGCGGTTCGGGTGGTGGCACAGTTCCAAAGGGATCCAGCAGGATGAGATTGCGGGGAATCTCATGAACTTGTTTCGGATATGGAATGGATTTAGTATGGAAAAAACGGCCTCCGCCCCGGTTAAAGCCCACCCTGCGGGGAATGCCGGATAAAAATGCCAGCAACCCGCTGCGCAGGGAACGATGCGGCAGAAGCGCCAGATCGTAGCTTCGGCTGTGCAGCCGTTTCAGGACTTTGGCGAAGCCGGATACCCCGCGATCGCCGCCGTATTTATCATAAACGATGATTTCATTGACGTAGGGAAGCGTTTCTAAGAGGTTATCCCCCGGTGGGCGCACCATAACGTCGAGGTTAGCATCGGGCCAAAATTGTTTTGCAGCCCTCAGTAGGGGAACGATCAGCAGGACATCGCCGATGAAGGCTGTCTGGACGACGAGAACCGATTCTGGAGCATTATTCCGCACTCTCGATGACCTTTTCAATCGAGGGTAATATCCGGTCGGTTTCTTCCGCTAATTCCTGATAAACCCTGCGGTACACGCTTTCATCGCCGGAGATGGGATCTGTGATTTCGTAAAAACCTTCCAGGGAATCCGAGGGGAGACCAAATTCCGCGATTAAAAACGTCCTGGGACCGGAGGTGGGATCGAGTTGCCTGATCATCTCAACGTGTTCGGGTTCCATGGCCAGGATGAGGTCGCTGTGACTGATCAGCCAGGGGGTCAACGGTTGGGAGCGATGGCTGCTCAGATCAACGTTGAATTGTGCGGCGGCGGACTGGGCTTTCATAGTAGTAGGCAATCCCTCCATAGCGTGCGTGCCAGCCGAAACAATCCTAACTCGTTTACGAAACTTAGGATTCAGCCTCTGTTTCAGCAATGCTTCGGCCATGGGGCTTCTGCAGATGTTCCCCGTGCAAACAAATA
>CAZHMN010000076.1:0-4670 GCA_964533705.1 uncultured bacterium | reverse complement strand
CGGACTCTGACGCAGGGCAATACCTCCAGAAGGTCCTACCAGGCGGGGGTGTAGTCCATCAATGGCGGGGAGTACCAGAGTCAACGGGCCCGGCCAGAACAGATCAATCAGCTTTTCAGCGGAAGCGGGGATTCCCGCACAAAAACGATTCAAATGCTCCTTACCCCGAATGAGGATCAGAAAGGATGCACCCGGCTGCGATCCCTTCAGTTCGGCGATTCGGTCAATGGCGGAGTGCCAGCCGGCCAGGCAGCCGATTCCGTAAACCGTCTCCGTGGGGTAGACGAGCACCCCGCCCCGCTCGAGCAGGTCAACTACTTCATCAATCTCTTCGAAGCTGTTGATCCGGCGCATGATATTACCAGCCGGATACGGTCAAATTCAGAACGTCCTCGGCCAGCTTGTCAATCGCCTCATTAAAACCTTCTTCACGTTCATCGGGAGTGCCACTGACGTAATCATAGGTTCCCCAGCCCTGGACTTCCTGCTCCCAAATAACCTCATCCTTCACCTGATCATAGTATTCCACTTTCACAATCAACGTCAGCTTGTATTCCCCCACGCTGAAGTTCGCCGCTTCGCCCTCGCCGGCATAGGTGTACGGAGCGTCCTCCACTCGCAATAGAGTCCCCCGCAGGATAGCATCGGCAGAACTTTCATCTGCTATTTTGAGAGTGTTATCGTTCTGAAAAACCAGAATCAGCTCGTCAGTTAATTGTTCCACGATTCCGTATTCGGCCGTATTATTCTGAAAGAGCGGTATGGCGACCGTCTTGATGTGACTGGGCACTGCGCCGGTAAACGAATAGCGAAAGCAGCCCGTCATCAAAACGGTAAGGGCGAGCAAGATCGCGGTAGCGCCGGTAATACTTTTCTCATGCAAACGGATTTGCTCTGACCGCCCGGGGCGCGTAGATGGCCTACTGTAAACCATATTCCTTGATCTTTCGGTAAAGAGTCCGTTCGCTGATGCCCAGGATATTGGCGGCTTTGCGCCGATTGCCACGCACCTCGCGCAGCGCTTTAAGAATCTGCTCTTTCTCCATTTCTTCCAGGGATACCTGAGCTTCTGTGGGGATGATTTCACTGTCTTGATACCAGTTGCTGCCTGGTAGCGGCCCGGATCTACTCATGTATTGAAGATAGCTTTTTATCTCGCCGATATCACGTTTAAGTTCCAAGAGCATAGGGATGAGAAGTTCCCGATCCATGCCGGCCGTTCCTTTGGGTACGTGTACGGGAAGAAAAGATGTGCGTTGCTCACTCCGCACCAGGTGACGTCCGACGATGTCCTCGTCAAGGGCGCGACCGCGTTCCAAGATTACCAGGCTCTCGAGAAAATGTCTTAATTCCCGCACGTTTCCTTCCCAGTAGGCGTTGCGCAGCAGCGTCATGGCGCCGGGGCTGACTTCGGGCTTGGGGATTTCGTTCCTCTCGCATATTTCGGCCAAAAAAGCCTCCACCAAAAGCGGGATGTCATCTTTTCGCTCGCGGAGTGGCGGCAGAAAAATATTGACCGCTTTGAGGCGAAAATACAAATCCTGGCGAAAATCACCCGTCCCCACTGCTTCGATGAGATCACGGTTGGTAGCGGCGACCACACGGACGTTGACCTTCTCCGGGCGTGAGGAGCCGACTTTCATGAACTCCCCCATTTCCAGAACACGCAGAATTTTCGCCTGGGCTTCCAGGGGCATTTCGCCGATTTCGTCCAGGAAAACGGTGCCGCCGTCGGCCATCTCGAAGTAACCCTTTCGGGTACGATCAGCCGAGGTAAAGGCTCCCCGAACATGCCCGAAAATCTCGCTTTCGAAGATCCCCTCGGGGATGGCTCCGCAGTTGACGGTAATCATCGGCTTGTCGGCGCGCGGGGAAAGCTGATGAATAGCATTGGCCACCAGCTCCTTGCCGGTGCCCGACTCCCCGGTAATCAGCACGGTGATGTCGGTGGGCGCCACCTGCTTGATGACAGCCCGCACCTGCTCCATCTGCTGGGTCTTCCCCACCATGCCTAATAGGTCTTTTTGCGTTTCAGCCATAAGACATTAGGGTGAAAGTCTCACGCCGTCTCGGGCGATTTGAAGTTCCACATGGTACTTTTTCGCAGCGACTTTTAGATCTTCTAACTTGTACGCCATTTCGGGGAGGGCATGGGTGAGTAGTAAGCGTCTTATGCCCGCCTCCCGGGCGACTCCCAACACCGATTCGAAATCAATGTGAGCGGCTTCCAGAACCAGCAGATCGCCGGGCTGGAGGTGACCTTCGATATCAGCGATCTCCTTGACGTCGCCGGAATAGAAGAGCGATTGCTTAGAGGTGTAGACTCTGAAAGCGTAAGAGCGGGTTTCGAGATCGGGAAGATTCAACTCCTGCCACGACTGTAGGTGCCCGGTGGGAAAGGTTTCAAGGATCAAATCATCGGCCATATGATGTTTATCGGTTAGGGGTCTCAGGGCGTAGCGAGGATTGATCGCTCCATTGATCAGATAGACCTGATCCATGAATTTCTGAAAGGCCGTGATGGCGCCGCCGGGTAGATAAATGTTCACCTGCTGAGTTGAACCTTCCATATGCAGGTACTGAAGAATCATAAAGAGACCGGCACAGTGATCGGGGTGGCAGTGCGTGATGTAAATCTCTCGTATTTCGTGTGGATCCAGCCCCCACCGGAGCATAGACCTGCTGACTCCCTCACCGGCATCCAGTAACCATACGTCGCCAGCACGACGCAGGGCTAGTGAAGCGTGAGCGCGATCCGGATCGGGCATGCCCGATGCGGATCCCAGTACAATCAGTTCCAGATCAGCCATGTTTCTCCATGAAGTAATTCAAAGTGAGCTTTAGTCCTTCTTGCAATTGAACCTGAGGTTCCCAACCAACCAATTTATTGGCTAACCGCCAGTCTATGACACTGCGCAACTGCTCGCCCTTCTTGGCCGGACCGTGCTTTTCGGGTGCGCCGAAGTTGCCGGCTTCGTTGAGCGTGCGGAAGATGGCGTTGACGTCGTTTTCGACGGCAGTGCCAATGTTCAGAGCCCGGTTCAGGTCGGAGTTCAGTGTCAGGAGGCTGGCTCGAGCCACATCGCCGACATAAACGTAATCGCGGGTCTGCTTACCGTCACCGTTGATGACCGCCTCTCGCCCAGAGATCAAGCGGTCGCAGAAGATGGCGACCACTCCGGCCTCTCCGTGAGGATTCTGGCGAGGGCCGTAAACGTTGGCGTAGCGCAGAGCCACGTATTCCAGGCCGTGCACCTGGTGATAGTAGTATAGATAACGTTCGACGGTGTACTTGGCGATGCCATAAGGCGAGAGCGGCCGGATGGGATGATCTTCGTCCGCCGGGAAGTAATCCTGTTCGCCGTAGAGCGCGCCGCCGGTGGAAGCGAACTGTACTTTCTTCACGCCATGTTTCAGGCAGGCTTCCAATATGTTCACGCTGCCGAGAATATTAATACGGGCATCATATACAGGATCGTTCACCGAAATGCGCACGTCTATCTGGGCGGCATGGTGGCTGACCACCTCGAATTTTTCCTGCTGGAAAACGTCGTCCACCTGCGGGTCGGTGATGTCCATTTCGATTAGCTTAACTCCGTCGGGGACGTTCTCCCTGAGGCCCGTTGAAAGATTGTCCAGAACGACGACCTCGTGGCCGTTCTCTAAGAACAAATCAACGACGTGCGATCCGATAAAACCGGCTCCGCCGGTAACGAGGATTTTCATAGGGTTAGCTCACAGTTGTCAATGTTCGATTATCGGTGCATATTTCGTCAGGCAGGAATGCCTGACCTCCCCGGAAAAAGACGCTTTGTGGGGAGGATAGACATTCTTGTCTGTCATTTTGAAAGCAGCAAACTTTTCGTCAGGCAGGAATGCCTGACCTCCCCAAACATAAATATTTCTATTTAATTATATATCCTTCATACTTTTCGTCAAAATACCATCCAGCATATTTCTGAGGTTCGTTTGCTAAACCCAATTTAATTGGATTATTCCACATATAATTCAATTTTTCTTCAAAATCGCTTTGGCTCCTGATGATTCGATCGAACGATTCTGCTTGCCAAACCGATCCTTTCACACCTCGTCGCAGATTAATTTGCCTCGCTGCAACGCCCTTAATTCCCTTTAATATTCTGCTGAGGCTATACTCTTTGTGGGGCATAATTACTAGATGGACGTGATCTGGCAAGACCACAGCCGCAATTAGTTTGTAAAACTTACCATTGCCACTTTTTAGGTGTTCTAGAACAAACTTTATTTCGTCATGAGACAAAAGAATCTTATATATTTTGAATGTTACGAAATAAGTTGAGCCTTTTAGTTCCCAGTGAGGTAGATGCCTCCTCTTTATCTCAATTTGACCGTTCATTAAAGAATCCATTATTCGTCAGGCAAGAATGCCTGACCTCCCCGGAAAAAGACGCCTTGTGGGGAGGATAGACATTCTTGTCTGTCATTTTGAAAGCAGCAAACTTTTCGTCAGGCAGGAATACTTGACCTCCCCGGAAAAGGACGCTTTGTGGGGAGGATAGACATTCTTGTCTGTCATTTTGAAAGCAGCAAACTTTTCGTCAGGCAGGAATACTTGACCTCCCCGGAAAAGGACGCTTTGTGGGGAGGATAGACATTCTTGTCTGTCATTTTGAAAGCAGCAAACTTTTCGT
>CAZHMN010000075.1:0-14955 GCA_964533705.1 uncultured bacterium | reverse complement strand
TTCGCGAGGGCGGCCGCACCATCGGCGCCGGCGTCGTCACCAAGATTCTGGAATAAAGATTACCAAGGTCGAAATATGCCCCGTGAAATTATTACTTTAGCATGTGGTCAATGTAAACGGCGTAATTATACCACGACAAAAAATAGACGAACGCAGTCCGGCCGGGTGGAATATAAAAAATACTGCCCATTCTGCAATTCGCACACTATGCACAAGGAAACCCGGTAGGAGGTCATCACTCCGAGGAGGACGATGCTTCCAGGCCAGTAGCTCGAACGGTTAGAGCACCGGTCTCCAAAACCGGGTGTTGGGGGTTCGAATCCCTCCTGGCCTGCAATTTGATTGGACTGGACGATGTTTAAGAAAATCACCAACTATCTAAAAGACGTTCAGGTCGAGATGGCCAAGGTGAGCTGGCCGACTCGCGAAGAGCTTAAAGATTCAACTGTTATAGTCATTATACTCAGCCTGATCCTCGCTATTTTCGTCTTTACCGTGGATACAGGCCTGAGCAGCATTTTAAAAATTGTGCTGTAACTGAGATCAATCGAATAATGCCGAGGTAATTCGTAAGGGGAACTTAAATTCCCTATCCTTATCTGAAGAAAATCTTATCGTGGATAGAAAGTGGTACACTGTCCAGGTATTCACCGGACAGGAACAGAAAATTAAGGCCTATCTGGACGCGGAGGTCGATCGGCTCGGCATACGTGATCAAATTGCCAACGTCTTGATTCCTTCCGAAGAGGTCGTCGAGATGAAGAACGGGAAAAAGAAGTCCAAGAGGAGAGTCTTTTTCCCGGGCTATATGCTGATCGAGGCCGAATTGACCAAGGAGATAAAACACCTCATCCTGAACACGCCCAGCGTCATCAATTTTGTGGGGCCCAACAACGAACCGACCCCCTTAAGCCCCGCGGAGGTTGACCGTATCCTCGGTAAGGTGGATCAGGTTCGCGACACCGAATCCGTGGAAGTTCCCTTTCACGTTGATGAAGCCATTAAGGTCATAGATGGCCCCTTTAAGGATTTTACCGGCTTCATTAAGGAAGTTAATTTAGAAAAGCGGAAACTGAAGGTTATGGTTTCCATTTTCGGGCGTTCCACCCCCGTTGAACTCGATTTCCTGCAGGTAACCACTGACTTAAGCAATACATAACGTTGACAATCGAATCTGGATAGATCATGGCTAAGAGGATTCTCGGCACGATTAAGTTGCATATACCCGGCGGGCAGGCCAATCCGTCGCCGCCCGTGGGCCCGGCCCTCTCGCAAAGGGGCGTCAATATCATGGAGTTCTGCAAGGCGTTTAACTCTCGCACCCAGGATAAGGTCGGCTATATTATTCCCGTTTTAATTACGGTATATCACGATCGCTCCTTCTCCTTTATCACCAAAACACCGCCGGCGTCAACTCTAATCAAGAAAACGCTGAAATTGGACAAGGGATCTGGAGAACCCAACCGCAACAAAGTCGCCACAATTACGAAGAACCAGCTTAAGGAAATCGCCGAGATGAAAATGCCGGACTTGAACGCGCATACCGTGGACGAGGCCATGAGGATCATCGCCGGCACCGCCAGAAGCATGGGAGTGAAGGTAGCAGACTGATTTTTCTGGGATCAATAACCAATATGAAACACAGCCGCCGATATTTAGATCTTAAGAGCAAGGTGGATCGCTTTACCGAGTACGAACTTGATGAAGCGCTTGCTAAAGTGAAGGAAACCGCCAACGCCAAGTTTGACGAGGCCGTCGAAGTCGCCGTCAATCTTGGAGTGGATCCCCGCCACGCTGACCAGATGATTCGGGGAACGGTCTCTCTGCCGCATGGCACGGGGAAAACCGCTCGCGTTCTGGTCTTCGCAAAAGGCCCCAAGCAAGATGAGGCCAAAGAGGCGGGAGCCGATCACGTCGGGCTCGAAGATTACATCGAGAAAATTCAGGGGGGCTGGACGGACGTAGATGCCATCATCGCCACCCCGGACGTTATGGGTCAAATCGGTAAACTGGGGCGTATTCTGGGTCCCCGGGGCTTGATGCCCAACCCCAAATCCGGAACCGTTACCATGGAGGTCGGTCAGGCCGTTAAGGATATTAAGGGCGGCCGTATTGATTTCCGGACGGACAAGTTTGGCATCCTCCATGCGATTATTGGCAAATCTTCGTTTGATCTACCGAAACTGAAGGAAAATCTGCTGGAATTCATCCGTGTCGTCTTGCGGATGAAGCCGGCCGCGGCAAAGGGTCAATATCTGAAGAGTATAACCCTGTCCGCAACGCAAGGACCCGGAATCAAAGTTAACAGACAATCCTTATTGAATTCATTGAAGTAGGATTAGATTGGCGCGAGTATCTGATGGAATACGAACCTCATCCGACATCCCAAAAAATAGAAACCGTCAAAGAGTTGACCGATCTATTTAAAAAGGCCAACGGCCTTTATCTGGCTGATTTCACCGGCATTAACGTGGAAGATGCCAATGAACTGCGCAGTAAATTCCGCAAACAACAGGTCGTTTACCGGGTGGAGAAGAACACCCTGATTCGCCTCGCCTGCCGGGATATGGGCTATGATGACTTGATCCCCTACCTGGAAGGCCCGACGGCTCTGGCGATTTCATTTGATGATCCAGTAATGCCGATACGCCTACTCACCGAGTTCGTCAAGGACAAGGAGAAGCAGACGCCTGTGATAAAAGCGGGAATACTGGAAAACAGTTTCGTCGGTGCCGATAAAATCGAGTCACTCAAGAATATCCCGTCCCGAGAAGTGCTTCTGGCTCAAATTCTCACATCCGTACAAGCTCCCTTATCCAACCTGGTTTTCACCTTGAACGAAGTGGTGCGTTCCTTCCTCGCCGTCCTGCAAGCCATCATCGAAAAGAAGAAAGCCTCAGGGGAAGGTGAGGCTTAACTTCACGCGATCAATTTAACGTTATCCCAAATAAGAAATAAAAGATAAAAATAATTACGTAGGAGAAAACAGACGTGGAAGAGATTATCCAGGCTATCGAAAAAATGTCGGTCTTAGACCTGGTCAAATTGAAGGAAGCCTTAGAGGAGCGCTTCGGCGTGACCGCGGCCGCGCCCGTTGCCTTCGCCGCACCGGGAGCCGCCGGTGCTGCTGCCGAGGCAGCCCCCGCAGAGGAGAAGACCGAATTCCAGGTAATGTTGAGCGCCATTGGGGATAAGAAGATCCAAGTGATCAAGGTTATCCGCCAAATCACCGGCTTAGGGCTGAAAGAAGCCAAAGAACTCGTTGATAGCGCGCCCAGCGTTGTAAAAGAATCCGCTACCAAAGAAGAAGCGCAACGCATCAAGGAACAGCTGGAAGCTGAAGGTGCCAGCGTCGAATTGAAGTAGTCGAAGCGGTTGTTCATCGATTCCCAAAATAGGCCGGAAGACGTGTATATGGCTTTCAGCAGAAGTTGCGAGTCTACCTTCCTACTCACTATTGGAAGGGGCGACTTCTGTTTTCTGATTTCGAAAGCCTCACTCGTCCCGGATGGAGGTCTTCCTTGAGTTCAAAAAAGCGAATCGAACGAGTATCGTTCGGAAAGATAGCGTCAATCCTGGACATTCCCGATCTGCTGGACGTTCAAGTCAAGTCTTATCAGGACTTCCTCCAGAAAGACGTACCGCCAGAAGAACGGGAGAAAAAAGGACTTCAGGCGGTCTTTCTGAACATCTTCCCGATCATAGATAATCGGGAGGAGCATATCCTCGAATTCGTGGAATACTACGTTGAACCTCCTAAGTACACCGTCGAGGAATGCGGAGAACGCGGAGTAACCTACTCTGCTTCCCTGAAGGCGCGTCTGCGCCTCTCCAGCAGGCAGGATGTTGACGATTTGGGAAGCTTCGATAACACGCTGGAAACGGATGTCTACCTGGGTAACCTGCCTCTCATGACGGAAGGCGGAACCTTCATCATTAACGGCGCCGAAAGGGTCATCGTCAGCCAGTTGCATCGTTCGCCGGGCGTCTTCTTTGGCGATTCCACCCATCCCAACGGGACCAAAATCTATTCTGCCCGTATCATCCCATTCCGGGGTAGTTGGGTGGAATTTACCACGGACATCAATGACGTACTTTACGTCTACATTGACCGCCGCAAGCGGTTCCCGGTGACGACGCTGCTGCGCGCCGTGGGATATTCCAGCGATATTGACATACTGCGCGTCTTCGATTTCGTCGAAGAAGTACCCCTTTCCAGAAAGGACATCCAACGCTATTTCGGCCGAACTCTGATTGAAGATCAGGTTAATCCGGAAACCGGCGAAATCATCGTTCAAAAGGGGCAGGCCTTCGATGAGGAGATGCTAAAGCTTTTGCGTAAGCATCGCATCCGGCGTGTAAACTTCCTCAAGGCGAAAAAACGGGATCCCATCTACGAGGTCCTCGCCAACACTCTGGGCAAAGATCGCACGACCAACGAACAGGAGGCCCTGGAACTCATCTACCAGGAGCTTCGTTCCGGCGACCCACCCGATTTAGAAACCGCCAGACGCCTGCTTCAGCGGCTGTTCTTCGACGAGAAACGGTATGATCTGGGCCGAGTTGGCCGCTTCCGCATCAACACCAAGCTCGATCTGAACGTCCCTATGGATTGCACCATCCTCACGATTGAGGATATCGTTGCCATCGTCAGGTACGTCCTTAAACTGAAGGTGGGATTGGAGACCACGGACGACATTGACCATCTGGGTAACCGCCGCATCCGAACCGTCGGCGAACAATTGGCCAACCAATTCTCCGTGGCGCTTTCCCGCATGGCCAGAACCATTAAAGAGCGCATGAACCTGCGGGACACCGAGCAGCTCACCCCCCAGGATCTGGTAAACGTTCGCACCATCAGTTCGGTCATAAATACCTTCTTCGGCACGAATCAGTTATCCCAGTTCCTGGATCAGGTCAATCCGCTCACCGAACTGACCCACAAGCGGCGCCTCAGTGCCTTGGGCCCGGGGGGATTGACGCGTGAAAGAGCCGGCTTCGAAGTTCGCGACGTTCACTACACCCATTACGGCCGCCTCTGTCCCATTGAAACGCCTGAAGGCCCCAATATCGGCTTGATCTCCTCGCTCTGCACCTACGGCCAGATTAATGACCTGGGATTTATCGAATCTCCCTATCGGAAAGTGAAGAACGGCCGGGTGACCAAACAGATCGAATATCTCACCGCTGATGATGAGGATAAATACGTTATTGCCCAGGCAAACGCACCCATCAATGAAAAAGGCGAATTCATCCGGGATCGCGTCAAGGCTCGCTATAAGGGTGAGTTCCCCGTTGTGACGCCGAACGAACTGGATTATATGGACATTTCTTCCAATCAAATTGTCTCGGTGGCAGCGGCCTTAATTCCCTTCCTTGAGCACGATGACGCCAACCGGGCGCTGATGGGTTCGAATATGCAGAGGCAAGCCGTACCTCTCCTGCGACCCCAGGCACCCATCGTCGGCACGGGTATGGAGAGAAAAGCGGCTGAGGACAGTCGCGCCCTCCTCGTCGCGGATGAGGATGGCGTTATCACCCGTGTTTCGGCTGAAGAAATCGTGCTCAAGGTTAAACAGAAGAACAAGAAGGCCGAAGCCCAGGGGAACGAAACGTACAAAACTTATCGATTAAAGAAGTTTGTGCGCACCAATCAGGACACCTGCATCAATCAGAAGCCAATTGTTCGCAGAGGAGATAACGTCCGCAAGGGCGATGTGCTGGCCGATGGATGTTCAACCGAAAACGGCGAACTGGCCCTGGGCCGCAATGTACTGGTGGCCTTCATGCCCTGGCATGGTTATAACTTTGAGGATTCCATTATCGTCAGTGAACGGCTGGTGGCGGAAGATATCTTCTCCTCGATTCACATTGAAGAGCTCGAATTACAGGTACGGGAGACGAAACGAGGGGAAGAAGAACTTACCCGAGAAATTCCCAACGTATCAGAAGAAGCCACCAAAGACCTGGATGAAAATGGAATCATACGGGTGGGCGCCGAAGTGAACTATGGAGACATCATCATCGGTAAGGTTACGCCCAAAGGTGAAATGGATTTAACCCCCGAGGACAAGCTGTTGAAGGCGATCTTCGGTGATAAAGCCGGTGATGTTAAAGACGCTTCGCTAAAAGCTCATGCCGGCATGAACGGTACCGTCATCGCCACGAAGCTATTCAGTCGCAAGAAGAAAGACGTCAAGTCGCGTAAGGAAGACAGGCAGAAACTGGAAGAACTGGAAGAAAAATACCAGCGGAATGTTGACCTGCTGAAAAAGGCTCGCCTGGCCGAATTGACGAACATCCTTTCCGGTAAAAAATCACGCGCCATCCGAGATCAAAGCCTGGAGGAAATCCTCATCCCCGAAGGGGAAATCTTCAGCGCGGATACTTTTAAGCACATTGACGTCGATCAACTGGAAGCCTCTTTCGACTGGACGACCGAGTCCGACACCAACGAACTGGTTGAGCTCTGCTTCGAGAAATATGAAGACCGCCTCGATCAGGTGACCATGGATTACCGCAATGAAAAACACAAAATTCAGGGGGGCGATGAGCTGCCCAGCGGTATCGTCCAGCTCGCCAAAGTTTACATCGCCAAAAAGAGGAAGCTGGCGGTCGGAGACAAAATGGCCGGGAGACACGGCAACAAGGGTGTTGTGGGTAAAATCGTCCCCTTGGAGGATATGCCGTTCTTGGCGGATGGAACGCCCATTGATATTATCCTGAATCCTCTCGGAGTGCCTTCCCGAATGAACATTGGGCAGATTTTCGAAACGTCACTCGGTTGGGCGGGTAAAATTCTGGGCAAATATTACGCTTCGCCAGTCTTCGATGGAGCGGGTCTTGAAGAGGTCAGAGCCGAATTAGAGAAAGCCGGTTTAGATCCTTCGGGCAAGGTTGTCCTCTATGATGGGCGTAGCGGTGAACCCTTCGACCAGAAGGTTACAGTCGGCTATATTTACATGATGAAGCTGTCCCACCTGGTAGATGATAAAATTCACGCCCGCTCCATCGGGCCGTACTCATTGATTACGCAGCAGCCGCTTGGGGGCAAAGCCCAGTTCGGCGGCCAGCGTTTCGGTGAAATGGAAGTATGGGCACTGGAAGCTTATGGCGCTGCTTACACGCTACAGGAGATCCTGACCGTAAAATCGGATGATGTGGAAGGCAGG
Organism: uncultured bacterium; assembly: GCA_964533705.1. Taxonomy (GTDB): domain Bacteria; phylum Electryoneota; class B3-LCP; order B3-LCP; family B3-LCP; genus CAZHMN01. The sequence continues at coordinate 7,783 of CAZHMN010000075.1, read as the reverse complement.
GCGCGAACCTATGAAGCAATTGTAAAGGGAGAGAATCTCCCCGTACCCGGCGTTCCGGAATCGTTCAATGTCCTAATCAACGAACTTCAGGGGTTAGGGCTGGATGTCAAGCTCGAATAAGGCTATGAGAAAAGTGCATTCCAACCGCAACCCCCGGAGGGAGATACTATGTTGAATTTGCGACCCAACGAGCAGGAGCACCAGAACTTCACCCGCATTTCGATCAATCTCGCCAGTCCCAAAACCATTCTGGAGAGATCTCGCGGCGAAGTGACCAAGCCCGAGACGATCAATTACCGCTCCTATAAGCCCGAGAAGGATGGTCTTTTCTGCGAAAAGATCTTCGGGCCGGTAAAGGACTGGGAATGTCATTGCGGAAAGTATCGCGGCATCCGCTATCGCGATATCACCTGCGATCGCTGCGGCGTTGAGATCACGCGCAAGGACGTGCGGCGCAAGCGCATGGGACATATCACTCTGGCCGTCCCTGTCGTTCACATTTGGTACTTCCGTTCTCTGCCCTCCAAGATCGGATATATCCTGGGGATGACGGTGCGCGACCTCGAGCGCATCATATACTATGAATCCTACGTCGTCATTTCGCCTGGCACGACGGGTTTGCGCTATAAAGACCTGATTTCTGAATCTGAATATCAGCGTATTCTTGCAGAGTACGGCGAAGAGAACGAGAAGTTGCCCGAGGACGATCGCCGCAAGTTCGTCGCCAAAATGGGTGGGGAGGCGATCTATGAACTCCTCGTTCAGGTGGACATCGAAAAACTTTCGGCTGAATTGCGGCAGCAGGTGCGTCAAGAATCATCGCTGCAACGTAAAAATGACGCCATCAAGAAGCTTCGGATCATAGAGGCGTTCAAGGTTAGGGAAGACGGTAGTTTCAACAGTCCCGAATGGATGGTGATGTCGGTTATCCCGGTCGTACCACCCGACCTTCGCCCTCTGGTGCCTCTTGAAGGCGGCCGCTTCGCAACCTCGGACTTGAACGATCTCTACCGCCGAGTCATCATCCGCAACAATCGGCTGAAGCGGCTGATCGAGATCCAGGCTCCAGAGGTGATCCTGCGCAATGAAAAGCGTATGCTCCAGGAAGCGGTGGACTCGCTTTTCGATAATGGACGAAAGTCCGTGGCGGTGCGTTCCGACAGCAATCGGCCTTTGAAATCACTGTCCGACAACCTGAAGGGAAAACAGGGGCGCTTCCGGCAGAATCTGCTGGGGAAACGCGTCGATTATTCCGGCCGTTCTGTCATCGTGGTTGGGCCGGAGCTGAGGCTTAATACCTGCGGATTGCCCAAGGATATGGCGGTTGAGCTATTTAAACCCTTCATCATTCGCAAGTTGATCGAGCAGGAATACGCCAAAACGGTCAAATCGGCGAAACGGTTGGTGGAGCGCAAGGATGACTCTGTCTGGGGCATTCTCGAAGAGATTATACAGGATCACCCGGTGCTCCTGAACCGGGCGCCCACGCTGCACCGGTTGGGCATTCAGGCGTTTCAGCCTATTCTGATCGAGGGGAAGGCCATACGCTTGCACCCGCTGGTTTGCGCCGCCTTCAACGCCGACTTCGACGGCGACCAGATGGCGGTTCACATACCGCTTTCATATGAGGCTCAGATCGAAGCCCGGCTTTTAATGATGGCCACGCAAAATATCCTGCATCCCGCTTCAGGCCGTCCCATCGCCGTCCCCACGCAAGATATGGTTTTGGGCTGCTATTATCTGACGAAAATGCGCAGGGATGATCTGGGCGCAGGTCGTTTGTTCTTCGGTGCTGAAGAGGTCATCGTCGCTCTCGATAATAACATTATCAGTCTCCACGCGCCGATCAAGGTCAGGATAAAGGGGAAAATGACCGAAACCACGGCCGGCCGGATCATTTTCAATCGCATCCTTCCAGATGAAGTGAAGTCTGAAGCGTATTTTAATGAACTGTTGACTAAGAAGCGGCTCGAGCAAATCGTCGCTCTCTGCGTGAAAAAAGTGGGTCTGAACCGAACCTCCCAGTTTCTCGATCGGCTTAAAGATCTGGGCTTCTCCTACGCCACCTCAGGTGGTTTGTCCGCAAGCCTCGAGGATGTGGAAATTCCCGAGGAGAAGGAAGCCTTAGTTGATAAAGCAACTGGCGAAGTCGAAAGGATCCAGAATCAGTATGAAACCGGCGTCATAACCGACGGCGAGCGGTATAACAAAATCATAGATATCTGGACCCACACGACTTCCGACGTCGCCGATGCCATGGTAGCTCGCCTGAAGAAGTCCAACCAGGGATTTAATCCCGTTTACATGATGATAGACAGCGGGGCGCGCGGGTCAAAAGAACAAATTCGCCAGCTCGCCGGGATGCGTGGCCTGATGGCCAAACCGCAAAAAACCATGACGGGCCAGAAAGGCGAAATTATCGAATCCCCGATCACGGCCAATTTTAAGGAAGGCCTCTCTGTCCTCGAATACTTTATCTCGACGCACGGCGCCAGAAAAGGCCTGGCTGACACGGCCTTGAAGACCGCCGACGCCGGTTATTTAACCCGCCGCCTGGTGGACGTGGCTCAGGACGTTATCGTCCGTGAATCCGACTGCGGTACCCTCCGGGGTATCACCATTGAAGCTGTCAAGGAAGGCGAGGAAATCGCAGAACAGTTGGCCGAACGTATCCTGGGACGAGTGCTGGCGGAAGACATCTATGATCCGTTCTCAGGCGAAAAACTGCTTCCCCTGGGAAAAATGATTGATGAAAAAGACGCCGAGCTGCTGGTCAGTCGAGCTGTGGACAAAGTCCGCATCCGTTCGGTGCTGACCTGTGAAACCTTAAACGGAGTCTGTGCCAATTGCTACGGACTTAATCTGACCACCGGCCGGTTGGTTGATATGGGCGAAGCGGTCGGCGTTATGGCCGCACAATCAATCGGTGAACCGGGTACGCAGTTGACGCTGAGAACTTTCCATATCGGTGGGACCGCCAGCCGCATCGCCGCCCAATCGCAAGTCATCTCCAAACACGACGGCAAAATCCAATATGAAAACGTTCATGCCATCAAGCACAAAGAGACTGGCACGCTGGTGGCTCTCAGGCGCAACGGCATCCTCAGGGTGTTGGACGAAGATAACCGCACGGTAGCCAAATACAACGTTCCGCATGCCGCCGAGATCCTGGTCAATGACGGCGAGGAAGTAAAAGTCGGCCAGGAACTGATGCGCTGGGATCCCTATGCCGCCTCAATTATCGCCAACCAGGATGGGATTATCCGCTACGTAGACATCAAGGAAGAGCAGTCCTACCGGGAAGAAGTGGATGAGACCACGGGCAAAAAACTCAAGGTCATCATTGAAGTCCGCAATAAAAAGTTGAACCCGCACATCCACCTGGAAGATAAAAAAGGTAATAAAATAGAAAATATCAATATTCCAGTTGGTGCACATCTACTCCTGCAGGATGGCGATACAGTAGAAGCCGGAGAAGCGATCGCCAAGATCCCCAGGGAAATGACCAAAACAAAAGATATCACCGGTGGTCTGCCCCGGGTAGCTGAACTCTTCGAAGTGCGGCGCCCCAAGGATCCGGCCATCGTCTCCGAAATTGACGGCTTAGTGAAATTCGGTAGCCTCAAACGGGGGGTGCGTGAGATTATCATCAAATCACATGACGGGAAGGTGGAAAAACGGTATCTAATTCCCTTCGGAAAGCATATCATCGTCAACGACGGAGAACACATCAACGCCGGCGACCGCATCAGCGAAGGCTCTATTGCCCCCCAGGATATTCTGAACATTTTGGGTCCCAGCAAAGTGCAGGAATATCTGGTTAATGAAATCCAGGCGGTCTACCGTCTGCAGGGCGTGAAGATCAATGACAAACACATCGAGGTAATCGTTCGCCAGATGCTTCAGAAAGTTCGCATCGAAGATCCCGGTGATACCAACTACCTCGAAGGCGATCAGGTGGATTCCTCCCGGTTTATACCGGATAACGTGCATATCATGAGCAAGGTGGTGATTGAGAAAGTGGGTGATTCCCGCTTTCAGATCGGTCAACTCGTTGATAAAATCGAATTCAATAAAGAAAACCGCAAACTGCAAGCGGCCGAGTTGCAGCCCGCCAGCGCACGCCCGGCGCGTCCGGCCATCTATCAACCCCTGCTGTTGGGTATCACTCAGGCTGCCTTGTCAACTGAGAGCTTTATCTCAGCAGCCAGTTTCCAGGAGACGACGCGGGTTCTAACCGAAGCGGCCGTAGAGCGTAAAATAGACTACCTCAATGGACTGAAAGAAAACGTCATCATGGGGCACCTGATTCCCGCTGGGACAGGCCTGAGCCGCTACCAGAAGATTCGTGTTGAACGTGAGGGAGAAGAGGAAGAAGTCGTAGCGGAGATTGCGGTTGACAAACAAAAAGGGCCTCAGAAACTGAAGCCCGCACCAATTCTGGCTGAGAAAGAGAACCCTGATGAAGTAAAATCTGAATCCACGGATGAAGAGGTTTCTGGGGCGGTGGAAGAGAAGGGAAAAACAACTAAATCGAAAAAAGCCACTTCCGTAAAGAAAACAGCCAGTCCTGAAACCGATGAACAAAAAGACGAAAAAGTGATTGACAAACTTTAGTAAAAAAAGTAAATTAACTGGTCTATAATCTTTAGATACCTTGAGGGTTGAATGCCGACGGTAAATCAGCTGATTCGCAAAGGAAGAAAACGACTGCTTAAGAAGTCAAATACACCGGCTCTGGCCCGCTGTCCCCAGAGGCGAGGCGTGTGTACAAGGGTTTATACGACAACGCCGAAGAAGCCCAATTCCGCCCTGCGTAAAGTGGCTCGTATTCGGCTCACCACCGGCATTGAAGTGACCTCTTACATCCCTGGTGAAGGACACAATCTCCAGGAACACTCCATCGTGCTAATTCGCGGGGGAAGAGTTAAAGATTTGCCCGGCGTTCGTTACCATATTATTCGCGGGACGCTGGATACGGCCGGCGTGGACAACCGCACGCAGGGACGATCCAAGTACGGTACAAAGAAGAAGTAATTACCATGGCGCGAAGAAAACGAGCTGTAAAACGCATTATATTACCAGATCCCAAATACCACGACGTTCTTGTGGCCAAGTTCATCAATAATATCATGCGTCGTGGGAAAAGGTCCTTGGCTGAAAGAATTCTCTACTCCGCCTTCGACCGCATCCATGAGAAAACCGGCGAAGATCCACTGGGAGTATTCCAGAAAGCCATGTCTTCTGTGGCACCCGCCGTTGAGGTGAAGTCCCGTCGTGTTGGAGGTTCGACTTATCAAGTACCAGTCGAGGTTCGTCCCCAGAGGCAGCAGGCTCTGGCCATCCGCTGGATCATCAATTATGCCAAAGCGCGGCATGAAAATACCATGGCTGAGAGATTGGCTGCTGAGTTGATGGCTGCAGCGTCCGGCGAAGGTGCCTCGGTGAAAAAACGGGAAGATACCCACCGTATGGCGGAAGCGAATAAGGCGTTTGCCCACTTCCGCTGGTAAAACAGATCAATTAATAAATGAACGAATAAGGGGATGGTCGAACCCATCCCAAATGAAGAGTAATATGCCTCGTAAAGACCCCATAGAGATCGTTCGCAATATCGGCATTATGGCCCACATAGATGCCGGTAAAACGACGACAACCGAACGCATCCTCTATTTTACCGGGAAGATCCACCGCATGGGAGAGGTCCATGAAGGATCCACTGCTATGGACTGGATGGTTCAGGAACGGGAACGGGGTATTACGATCACTTCCGCGGCGACGACTATTTATTGGAATAATCACCGCATCAATATTATTGACACGCCCGGACACGTCGATTTCACCGCTGAAGTTGAAAGATCTTTGAGAGTATTGGACGGTGCCATCGCCCTGTTCTGTGCCGTCGGCGGCGTGGAACCTCAATCGGAAACCGTCTGGCGTCAAGCGGATAAATATCATACCCCCCGCATCGCTTTCATTAATAAAATGGATCGGGTCGGTGCTGATTTTTACGGTACGGTCAACAATATTAGAAAGAAGCTTAACAGCAATCCCATTCCCCTTCAGTTCCCCTTGGGGGAAGGAGAACTCTTCACCGGCCTGATAGATCTGATAAAAATGAAAGCGGTTCTTTATAATGAGAATTCGTTGGGCGCACTTTGGGAAGAGGTGGATATCCCCGACGCTTTGCTTCCAAAGGCCAAAGAATACCAGGAACGGATGCTTGAAAGCGTTTCCGATTACGATGACCAACTGATGGAGCTGCTCATTGAGGAGAAACCTATTCCCGAAGAACTGATTCGCCGGGCTATACGGAAAGCCACCCTTGAATGCCAGATCGTACCGGTTCTCTGTGGAGCAGCTTTTAAAAATAAAGGTATTCAGCGACTCCTGGACGCCATTGTCTATTACCTGCCTAATCCCACAGAAGTGGGAGCGGTCAGAGGAACACACCCCAAGAAAGACAAGGAAGAAGTACGCCACCCGTCGGATGATGAACCGTTTTCGGCGCTCTGCTTCAAGGTCGTCAGCGATCCTCACGTCGGTAGGTTGAATTACTTTCGCGTCTATTCGGGTAAGGTCACGGTAGGGCAGACGGTTTACAATCCCACGCTTAACAAGCGGGAACGATTGGTCAAGCTGCTGCAAATGTTTGCTAATAAAAGAGTGGAGATTAAGGAAGCGTATTCAGGAGACATTATCGCCGCGGTGGGATTGAAATATTCGCGAACCGGGGATACCCTTTGCAACGAAGGGCACCCCATCATCCTTGAAAAAATGGATTTCCCCCGACCGGTGATATCGGTAGCCATTGAACCGCGCACCAAGGCCGATCAAGATAAGATTTCTGAAGCTTTAGCGCGTCTCGCTGATGAGGATCCGACTTTTGAAGTAACGACGAATGAAGATACCGGCCAGACCATCATTTCCGGTATGGGAGAATTACACCTTGATATCCTCGTAGATCGCCTGACACGCGAATTCAAGGTTCAGGCGAATGTCGGAAAACCCCAGGTCGCTTACAAGGAAACGATTCGCCGCAAAGCGGTTGCCGAGGGTAAATTCGTCCGGCAGACGGGGGGACACGGTCAGTACGGACATGTGAAAATCGAAATCGAGCCGGGCGAACCGGGCTCAGGACTTGTGTTTGAAAATAAGGTCGTCGGAGGCGCAGTACCGAAAGAATTTATCAATCCCGTCTCCCAGGGCATTAAAGAAGCGATGAAAAACGGCATCGTCGCCGGGTATCCTCTGACCGACATTAAGGCAACCTTGATTGATGGTTCACACCACGATGTGGATTCCTCAGAATTGGCCTTTAAAATCGCGGGGTCTATAGCACTTCAGGAAGCCGCCCGCAAGGCCGATCCGGTTCAAATAGAGCCGATCATGGCCCTCGAGGTGATCGTTCCTGACGACTATCTGGGGGAGGTCATCGGCAATTTGAACGCCCGCCGAGGTCGAATCCAGGGTATTACGCCTCGCAAGAAAGCCCAGGTTGTGAGGGCTTTGGTTCCGCTGGCAGAAATGTTCGGTTACGCAACCGATCTGCGTTCTATAAGCCAGGGGCGGGCAGTATTTACAATGCAATTTTCGCACTACGAAGAAATTTCGGGTAATACGACCGAAAAGAAACTGGAGAGGAAAAGCTTCGCTCGAGGTTAAACCAGCCGGAGAAGTACCTTTTCCAGAAAATGGCGGTCTTATAATAACGAATAAGGAAAGCAAATGGCCAAGGCGAAATTTGAACGCACCAAGCCGCACGTCAACGTGGGGACGATTG
>CAZHMN010000074.1:0-15247 GCA_964533705.1 uncultured bacterium | reverse complement strand
CGTATCCGGGCGTCGTGTAGGGGCGGGGTTACCCCGCCCCTACACTGGGGATTGGCACCCTCCCGGCACCCACGAGGTCACCTTCAACGCCGCTAATCTCCCCTCCGGCATTTACTTCGCTCGCCTGACCACCGGAGATTTCCAGCAGACGAAGAAAATGGTGCTGGTGAAGTAAAAAAGTGTAGTCGGGGTCGCCCCTGACCCCGACTAGAGCCCCACCCTTTTCCGCCCACCGCTGAAGCGATAGGCTACGAATTCACAAGGCCGCTGAACCGGCCTGAAATGCCGTCAATTAGCCCCCTTCAGGGGGCTTGCCACATCGTAGCCCGGTCATTTATGGCCGGGCCTACTGTTGGGGCGACCCGGTTGGTCGCCCTTTTATTGTCTCATGGAAATCAGACCAAATCTGATCCCATATCAATTCACAGCCACTCCACCTCGACGACCGTCCCCGCCTCAATCTGCCTCGTCCCTCCGGGAACCAGGATAAAACCGTCAATACCCTTAATGGACGATAACCGTCCCGAACTGTATCTCTCCACAGCAGTGGCCGATAAGCCTTGTTCCGTGCGCTTCAGGTATGCCCCCACAACCTGAAAGCGATCCCCGGACACCCCGAAGGGTGCGGCGAGCGTGGCACGTTCCTTAACAGGTTGGTACTGACGCCCCATCAAGCGGGCCAGAAGTCGCTTTCCGTAGAGATGAAACGTTACCACCACCGAAACTGGATTGCCAGGCAGAGAGAGCAACCAGCACTCCCCAATCTTGGCGATCAGTGTCGGCTTGCCCGGCTTGACGAAGACTTTATGAAACAGCAGCTCGCCGTTCAGACGTTTCACCACATCGGGAATGTAATCGAACTGACCGGCGGAAACCGCACCCGACGTGATGACAACGTCGTGTTTAGTGCAGAGCTGCGATAGGGTAGGAGTGAGCTCCTCTGGATCGTCTCGTAACGAAGGGAACGCCCCGGGATCGGGCAGACCGAAGGCTATGATCGAAGCTCGCAGTGACGTATCATTGGCGTTGTATATCTGCCCCGGTTTAAGCCTGGATCCAGGAGACTGAATTTCTGATCCGGTGGCCAACAGAGCGATTCGTGGGCGCGGGTACACCGATATTTCCGTTAAGCCGAGGCCGGCGCAAATTCCCGCATCAATGGGTTTCAATCTGTATCCAACAGGAAAGACCAGCTCCCCCTTCTTTATATCATTTCCGATTGGCCGTACGTGCTGTCCAATCGCCGAAGCCCTGGCAATTTTGACTCGGCCACCGTCAAATTCCACTTCTTCCACCTTTATAACGGTGTCCGCTCCTGCGGGTAAAGGCGCACCCGTCATGATGCGGTAGGCATAGCCGGGTTTAATGGGTTCTTCAGCCGGTTTTCCCGCCGCAATCGTTCCCTGGACGTTCAATTCAATGGGAAAAGAACCGTTCTCGAGCTCTTTTAAGCATACCGCGATGCCGTCCATCGCCGAAGACGCAAAATTGGGAATGTCGTCCCCGGCTGCGATCTCCTCTGCTATGCAGCACCCTATGGCCTCGAGAGGCGCAACTTTCCTGGGAGGTAGCGGAGAGATGGCCCGGTCAATTTTCTGCAGCGCTTCTTCTAATGAAATCATCTTTGTTCGATTACCCTTCTGACTTCTCGATCTCGATCGGATCGCCGACCTGAATTTCCCCAGGAGTGATAACCCTGGCGAAAACCCCTTCCCTGGGCATAATGCAATCCCCCACTTTCTGGCGGATAATGCAGTCTTCGTGGCATTCCTTGCCGATTTGAATGACCTGCAGCCTGGCATCATCACCCAGCCTAATGACGGTTCCCATCTTTAAAAGGTCGAAATCAAGTCCTTCGGTCGTGATGTTTTCAGCAAAGTCTCCGGGTGAAATAACCAGGTCAGGATGTTCCAGTTTGCTGAAACTTTCCAGCGGCAGGAGGCTTACCTGGCGTTCCGTCGTACCATGCGCATCGCCGATGATTCCCAGTTTTTTATCAAGTTGTGCGCTGGGGACGTTCGTTTTCCTCTGCCCTTTTTGGGCGGAGATAGATAAACGGTAAACGATTGCAGACATAGATCAAAAATTGAACTTATCCGTTGTTATTTTGATCGTCAAGTCTCCAGAGGCCGCTTTTCCCCCCTCCTTTTTCCACCAGCTTCACCGCCTCAATGACCATGCCGCGATCCACCGCCTTACCCATGTCGTATAAAGTCAAGGCCGCTACCGCTGCCGCCGTCAGCGCCTCCATTTCGACCCCCGTAGGCGCGCAAGTGCGCACGGTCGTCTCAATGAAAATCCCATTTGGCGGTCTGAGTTCTATTTCCACTTCTACGTGGGTTAAGGGAATCGGGTGGCATAGAGGGATTAAATCGGATGTCCGCTTGGCAGCCTGGATGCCGGCGATGCGCGCCACCGCAAAAGCATCGCCCTTTTCCAACGAATTATCCTTCAGCTTTTCAAGCAGCTCTTCGCTGACTCGTAGTCGCGCCTGCGCTTTGGCCCAGCGCTTGTTGGCCGCCTTGTCGCTGACGTCCACCATTCGAGCCCGGCCTTTATCATCCAGGTGAGACAAATCAGACATAATCTTATTGTATTTTCTATACTTTAGGGATCGGGAGTCTTACCTCGCAGCAGTTGGATGGCGTGGGGGAGGGCAGGTAAAATGGCGTTCAGGTTTTCCAGTGCGCCCTTGGGGCTGCCCGGCAGATTGACGATGAGGCAATGCCCCAATACACCTGCCACCGACCGGGAGAGCATGGCATGAGGCGTAACTTTCATCGAATGCACCCTCATGGCTTCTTCGATCCCTGGTACCCGCCGTTCGATAACCCCAAGTGTCGCCTCCGGCGTGACGTCCCTTGTTGATAATCCTGTCCCACCCGTAGTCAGGATTAGATCATGTTCCCCGTTTTGCGCCTGCATCCTTAGCCATTCGGCGATGGCTGCCAGGTCGTCGGGACAAACCGCGGGATTGCTGACCGCCCAGCCCAGCTCTTGCAGCCTTTGTGCGATCACAGAACCGCTTGAATCCGGCCTCTGGCCAGAATGCGCCCGGTCGCTGCAGACCAGTATCGCAGCTCGATAGTTATCCTTAGATAGCTCCACCATAATGGATTATCCTCCTACAACCGCCAAACAGGGTGAATAATATGAAGCTCTGTTGCTTGTTCCCGATTGAATTCCCGCGTCTCTTTTCCCCTGTAGAAACTCCGTGATTTTATTCTTTATTTCATCTGATGCTAATCCCGTCCGCACGGCCGAACGCAAATCCAAACCCTCAGAATCGAAGAGGCACCGCAGCAGAACCCCCTGCGCTGTCAGCCGCAGACGATTGCATTGCGAACAAACGGGACAGCTCAATGATGAGATGAATCCAATCCGCCCGGGTGCATCCGGATAGCGGTACATTCGCGCTGGACCGTCGCTCGTCCCGATTCGAAGTGATTCTATCTCCAGTTCAGGCAATTTTGATAAGATTTCCTCACCCGTGACCAGCTCATTTTCGTTCCAGTCAATGCGCCGCACCGGCATGATTTCGATGAAGCGCACGTCAAGGGGGTATCGAAGGGTCAGCCGTGCAAAGTCACGCACTTCATCATCGTTGACGCCGCGCTGAATGACGACGTTCAATTTGACTTTTTCGATTTTCGGGTGTTTTAGGGCAGCGGCGACACCATTCCAAACTGACCTCCAGCCCTGGAAGCCGGTAATTCCGGCATACCGCTCCTCCCGCAGCGTATCCAGGCTGACATTGATGAACCGCACCCCTCCGGCGGTGAGGCGATTCAGCCATTTCTCGAGGAGCAGTCCGTTGGTTGTCAAGGCCAGATTTACGTGAGGCTGAACGGATGTCAAATAGCCTAAAATAACGCCCAGACCTCCGCGAATCAGCGGTTCGCCTCCGGTTAAGCGGATTTTCCGGACTCCCAGCTCAGCGAACAACTGCACGATCTGGCCGATCTCTTCGGGATGGAGAATGCGCTCGCGATCCACCCTCTCGATGCCTCCGGGAGGCATGCAATACCGGCATCGCAGATTGCAGCGGTCTGTTACCGAAACGCGCAGGTAGGTGTGAATGCGCCCCTGTCTATCACTCAGCACGAGAAGATATGGAAATATTCTATGAAATCGTCATAATATAAACAAAAAGCGAGCCGATTTCAACTCATCCGCCCTCTAATACTCTTAACCTTATTTTACCGTTCTTGTTGGGAATATGGATCTATTTCCCGTATCTATTCCCCAATTTTCTGTCCTCTGTCCTCTGTTCTCTGTTCTCTGTTTTCCGTCTCCCAAAGATCGGTGCCAGAAATGCGAAGGCCGATAACCAGCAGGTGCCGACCCCGATGAACAGCAAAAGCCCCATGCTGGCCATGCCCCGGTGCGTCATGAAGCTCAAGGATCCGAAACCGATCATGGTCGTCAATGCCGAGATCATAATCGCTTTGCCGGTGCTGGAGAAGATTACCCTGACCTTCCCTTTCCCCTCGATTCGATAGCGATGGATCAAATGAACCCCGTAATCAATGCCGATGCCCAAAATCAGCGGGATGGCTTCGATGCTGACGATGTTTAGCTTCATGCCTAAAAGGTGTTTAATACCCGCCATCCAGAATGTCCCGGCCAATAAGGGGACCGTCGCCAGCAGTGTTAGCTTCAAATTTCGAAAATCAATAAATAGCAGAATCAGAATGGTGCAAAATGCTAACAGGGTCGCATTTTTGCCATCTTTACCCAGAATTTCGATCATGGCCAGAAAAAGAGGCGGCGTCCCGGTTGCCTTGGGGCTGATGCTTCGTAATTGCCGGTCGAAGGATTTCAGATTGTCCATGTTCCAGATATCCCGTTCTGGATAGATGGAAGTCAGGAATGTCGTCCCGTCGTCGCTTATGTAGCGATCCGTAATGGATTTCGGCAGATCCTGCAACGATACTGAGGCAGGATTCGCCATCGTAATCGCTGTGCCGTGCAGGTGATCAAAGTAGTCCTGTTGAAATCTGTTGAAAGCTGCTCTCGTCGCTTCCTGGTTTTCCTGGAATTTAGTAACCAGCGACTGTATGTAATCCTCGCTGTTCTCCACATCAGGATTGGCTACCAATTCGTACGTTTTCTCCTCCAGGCGATCCTGACCCGCCTGGAAGGCCAGATCCGACATTTCCACAACGTTCATCCACAGCCGCTCCAGCTCCCCGACGATTCTATCAAAGTCCCCGGTTGTTATCTCCTTCGGTGATGGAAATTCAGCAAGCTGCGCGCGGATGTCACGGATGATCTCCGCGCGCTCTGCCTGCTCTGCCGCTGAAGGCAAATACTCAGTGATGGCGTCAACCCGTGCGATGTTGGGGAAATCCTTCGCTCTCTTGGCGATCATTCGAACGCTGTCCAGCGATGAGGAGGTCACCAAAGCGTAATCCGGGCTCATGTCGAAAGCGGCCATCAATGAATCGTACCAGACCACTGAAGCCATGCCTTTCGGCTCCATGTTCAACATGTCATAATCGAATTCCAGTTGGAAGGCCTGATAGACTAGAAAGCAAGTCAGCAACAGGACGAGAACCAAAGTCATCCATCTCCGGCGGCTCAATCTTTCCGCAGCAGCACCGAGGAATCCAAATTCTACAGGTCTATAGGAAGTGTGCTTTCCTCCACTAAGGGTCTTACGACTTCTCTCTTGTATCCTCTCACGAACGATCAGCAGCGGCGGTAAAAGCGTCAGAGCGGCGATCATGCATATAATCACCCCGGCACCGGCGATAAGACCAAACTCGAACATTCCCCGTGAGTCGGATATCGTCAGTGTTAGAAAAGCGATCCCGGTCGTCATGCCGCCGGTAGTGATCCCTGGACCCGACTTCAGAAGAGTCGCCTCAGCGGTTTCCAAAATGCTTAAGCCCTTCCCCCGGTTTTCCGCAAATCCGGAGATGAGGTGTACGGAAAAGTCAATGCCCAGACCGATCAGGATGACCGCGAACATGGCAGTCATAATATTAAGCGTGCCCACCGTAATGGTGGCGAAGGCCATCGTCCAGATCACCCCGACGAGCAGCACGAGAATGGCGAAGAGCGGAGCCACCCACATGCGAAAAGAGAAGATGAACAGAGCTAAAATCAAAACCAGAGCCACCAGAGTCAGGTAATTCATGTCGCTTTTGACCGCCGCCAATTCATCCCGCTGCATGACGATCATGCCGGTCATTCCATAGGTAACGTCCGGATACCGCTGGCCGATATCGCCGAGAACAGCTTCGAGGGAATCACAAACCGCTACACTTCTTTCTGAATCCGTCACCGGGAAGGTGGGCGAAGCCAGCATCAACAGAGTCCGGTGATCGTAGGAGAGCAAATATAGATCGCCTAATAAAAGCTTGTCCGCTGCTGAAATCGCCTCTATTGGTGGAGTATTGTCATTGTCAACATACTTCTCCATCGTTTCCAGCCACGACTTCAAACCCTCGAGATAATAGACGGCGTTATCGCTTTTTTCTCTGTTGGAAAGTCTCTCCTCATCTTCGCTGTAGATATAAGTTCTTTCGAGGTTATCATTAATATGCGTCAACAGCGGTAGCAGACTGACGTCCGAAAAGACATCCCTGGAATTCTCCAGATCCCGGGTTTTCATCAGCATCAGACCGTGATTCCTGATGAACTCTTCGTCCTCCTTAACCGTTACCCGCCTGATCAAATTTTCGCTTTCTTCGCCGCCGAATCTTCCAGTGATACTGGCAATCGGCCCTGCTGCCTCTTCGGCGAAAGCCTTGATCTCATCTTCCTCACCTCGAAAGAGAATCATGATGGAGGAGGCCGATTTGTACTTCTCCAGCACCCGGTTGAACTCCACGGCGCGCGGGTCATTCTCCGGCATTAAATCCGACCAACGCATGGATAATTCCAGGTTTCCGCTGATAATAATTGAAACCACTGTGACGGCCCCGGCGATTGATATGATCCACCAGGGATATCGGGTTGCCAGTTGAGCTAATGAACGAAGTAATTTTTCCCGCATTTTTCCCTCAGAAGTAAACCCGCAGGCGAATCAGCCCGCCGTTGCCCAGGTCTTTTGAATACATCGTGCCTTCGTCCCCCACATAAAAATTGCCGTAAGCGGTCAGCTCCACGTCCTGGAAAAGGCTGTAATAGAGCTGGGGAACCAGAGCGACGCTCTCATCGTTGATGCAGCCGATGATCGAACTGCCCAGTGAAACCAGATCGGTGACCGGATATTGGAGAAAAAGGTAGGCTTGCGATCTTCCCAGCGTTTTGTTTTCCCCCGTAAAATATCTCATCCAGTCGGCTAACGTATAATCCTCGGATGATTCTGGAACTCCACTGTTGTAATACACTTCTCCCAACACGTACAACTCACTGCGGAATGTATAATCAAAGCCCGCCGCGCCTTCCCAAAAGTTATCGCTGCTCTCCATTTCGTTATAAGCCGCCTCAGCCCACACACCGAGCCCTAACAGTTGTCCCACAAGATCACAGCCGACCAGCCGTCGCCATTCCTCTATCGCCGTTAAAGAAGGATATGACGTCGAAAGCCATTGTGTGGTCATCCCGCTGAAGGAAAGATCAAAGCGGTGCATTCGGGTCTTCAGCCGTAAAAGCGCCGTGGGCCTGTCCCATTCCTCACCCGGCGCATAGAGTCCGGTGACATTAAAGCCTGGTTTAATCTGCACGTCGAGACGAACCGCATTGTGACCCGTTTGTTCGTACGTGGGATCGAGTACGTCCTTGAGGTTGAATAGATCCGTCGGATTCCAGGCATAACCTGTCCCGTAGGAGATCTGCTGTTTTCCTACGGTCAGATCCGCGCTTTTAAACGACATGCGCAGGTAAACGTTATCCAGAGCGATGCTGTCTGCGAAAGCGAATCTGTAGTTGTCTTCAGTCCCCGGGTAGACTTCAGTCGTCAAGTCATAGGGGAGATAATCCAAAATGCTGTATGTGGTTTCTCCGCTATAGTTGAAGTAATTGACGTCGGCGCCGAACTTGATACCGGCGGAGGGAACAGCTTCAATATCTATTCTTAATTTATTGGAATATAACGTCTTGAATTCACCGTCTAATTCTCCACCCATCAACTGGGGCTCGAAGTAACCGAACAGCCGGGGCTCAAAACCGTAACTGTTCGACACTGCGGCGAGGATCAGACTGACATAAACGAACCTTCTCATTCTCGCAGCCCCCTTTCTGTAAACATATCATCGTCCAATTCGACGTTATAATCAACCGAATTGATCTCCATGCGAGTTTGCGAATTATCCAAAACGTTGGTCATGACCATCTTCTTCGCCGTGGGAATCCCCTGGATGATTTCGACCTCGCTCATCACCAGTCTCTTGATTTTTAAGTCCGGGTCTTTGAGGTCGTAATAATCAATCACCAGAGTCACAAAGGTCTCCTTATCCACCCACAAAACCATCCGGGAGTAACCGGCTTCGCTGCCCTCTTTGCGAGTCAGCTCGACCTGGTAGCATTCCTTGCCATCAACCTTTTCGTCCTTCAATCTCCGGGCCTGATAATCAGTGATAAAAGCATCGCCCGATCCCATGTCCTCATAGGAGAAATCCGACCCTTCCATCTTCTGCCGCTTGGCGTGTTCCGCTAACTTGCGCACTCGCTTGGTTCTGGGAAAGTAAGCCCAGATGTCGTCGGCGTTGTTCAGCATCAGAGTCGCCTGGCCGCGCGTGCGCGCTGGTTCGAGATAACGAATGAGATTCTTCTCGCCGCGATTCTTGCTGAACGTTTCGTAGACAAAAGTCCTCTCCTGTCCCGACGACGTCTCGATGACCATCGTCATCACCGCATGCATCGCCTCCGGATTGATGATCTCGTTGACCTTCTCGATGATGTCTTGGCCCGTTAAGTCTTGCGCCAGGGCGGGGGAGAGGAGCGTGAGAACGAGAGCGATGAGCGTGATGTTTTTTACCATGATATACCTCGATATTGGAATCATTTTTCTTCGCCGCAGTATCTCTTTATGATTTCATTTTTTAACTCTTCAATTGGATAATCTTCGCCTACAAAACAGTGGTGCAGGAAGACTCCATCTAAAATCGCACCCAAAATCCTCGCTTCAATTCTGGGATTGGCGTATCCGAGCTGGCCGCAAACGGATTCCAGCCAGTCAAACATGTTTTGAATAAAGTTTGAGAATATATTTTTCACACCCTCGGGAATGTCCGGCTGCATGATCGTGCTGAAATACAGGGTCCAGAAATGCATGTCCTCTTCGGCGATATCAAATGCCATTTCAACAGAGGCGGCGATTTTCTCGCGTGGATCGCTGATTGCTTCGATTCTTTCAACGGAGATCTCAATCACGTTTATGCCTTCTCGAACAATCTCTTCTAATAATTCGATCTTGCTCTTAAAATAATTATACATCAACCCGGTCGAAACTCCCGCGCGCTCGGCGATCATGCTGACGGAGGTCCCGTGATAACCCCTTTGAGTGAATAGTTCGAGCGCAGATCGCATAATCGCTTGGCGACTTTTGGCCTTCATCTCGTCGAACTGTTCTTTTGTTCTGGGTGACATCTGTTTGTACAGTTATTGAATGAACGCTCATTCATAACATAGGTATAAAAAATCAATTTGTCAAGCCCTTTTTTGTTTTTTTCTGAATTTTTGTGTTGTAAGTATTGGCGGGCGGCTAATTGGCTTTAAACTCTTCAGCCGGTTTCTTCGCTTTGGCGAGTTTCTTCAGCATGCGGTTCGTATGGGGCAGAGAGACGCAACGGGTGCATCCTCGGGCTTTAAACGACCGGGCGATCAATTTGACGATGTAAAAGGCCGCTGCCGCGACCACCAATCCCACGATAATCCATTGAACGTCCATTATTTTCCCCAATCACAATCCTATCAGAAATCCCAGCTTCACCGCCACAAAAGCGATCACCCACGCCAGAGTCATCTGGTATCCCACCGAGAAAGCCGCCCAGCCTATGCGGCCCGTCTCCCGCCAGATCGCCACGATGACGGCGATGCAGGGGCTGTAAATTAACACGAAAAGCATAAACGCCAGGGCGGTAAGCGGCGTAATGCCCGAATTCTTCAGCGCATTTGATAAAGCGCTGAATTTCTGAGTTTCAGCTCGATCGTTAACTTCGTATATGACGCCCATTGTGGAAACCACGACCTCTTTGGCTACCAATCCACTTAACAGAGCGACGCCCATCTGCCAGTTGAATTCCAGCGGATCTAGAACGGGGGAGAGGGTCTGCCCGATCTGGCCGATATATGATTCGGATACGGCCGGCGCATGGCCCTCATCTCGGGGGAAAGCGCCCAGGAACCAGACGATAATGGATGCCGCCAGGATAACCGTCCCCATCTTGCGCAAGTATTGGGATGACCGATCCCACATGTGGCGTAGGGTGGTCCACACCGTGGGCATGCGGTAAGGGGGCAGTTCCATGACGAAAGGAGCTCCCTTAGCCTGAAAGATGGTCATGGAGAGGAGCTTGCCTGCGGTGATTGCCATTAATACTCCGAATAGATATAATCCGAAAATCACGTTGCCGGCATGGGCGGCGAAAAAAGTGCCCGCGAAGAGGATGTAAACTGGCAGCCGCGCAGAACAGCTCATCAGAGGAATGATCAGGATCGTCAGCAATCGGTCTCGCTTGCTTTCTAAGGTTCGCGTGGCCATAATCGCCGGAACCCCGCAGCCGAATCCCATGATCAAGGGGATGAACGATTTGCCGTGCAATCCCAATGAATGCATCAGCCTATCCATCAAAAATGCCGCTCTGGCCATGTACCCGCTGTCTTCAAGGATGGAGATGCCCAAAAAGAGGATCATGATGTTGGGTAGAAAAACCAGAACCCCGCCGACACCGCCGACCACGCCGTCAATGACCAGTTCGCTCAAAGGTCCTGCGGGCAGATAGGTCGAAAGCAGACCCCCTAACAAGCTGATGCCCGCCTCGATCCAGCCCATGGGAACGGCTCCCAGGCTGAAAGTGCCCTGAAACAACAGCCAGAGAAAAAACAGAAAAAGCGGCAGGCCTAAAATACGGTTGGTGAGGACCGAATCAATCTTCTCGGAGAACTCCCGCCGGCCCTTTCCCGTTTGTTTGAGCGTTTCCTGCAGAGCCCCGGCGATGAAACCGTAGCGTCGGTCGGTTACGATGGTCTCGACGCCCTCAGGATACAATTTGTTGAGGCGTTTTACAGCCCCGCTTATAAGTTGATGAAATTCTGGATCGGAAAGCAGTTGAGGCGATAACCGCGTTAAGGCGTCGTTGTCACCCTCTAAAATGCGAACGGCTAACCAGCGTACCGGAATGTCGCTGCCGACCGCTGCTGCTATCTTTTCCTGAACGGCGGCCAATTCCTCTTCAAATTCACGGCCGTAATTGACCTTGATGTCTCGCTTTTCAGGAAGCTCCCCCCTTGCCGTTTCTTCGATGGCCTTCAGGAGTTGCCCCGTGCCGTAACCCCTCGATCCGATCGTGGGAACCACCCTGCAGCCCAGAAGCTCGCCCAACAGGTTAACGTCCACATCCAGACCCTTGTCTAACAGTTCATCGTACATGTTCAGCGCGATGACCAGAGGGACTCCTAACTCGATCAATTGTACGGTCAGGTATAGGTTGCGCTCCAGGTTGGAACCGTCCACCACCTGGACGACGACGTCGGGCTTTTCACTGAAGAGATAATCGCGGACGACCACCTCTTCAATGGAGAAAGCGTTCAGGCTGTAGGTGCCGGGAAGGTCAATAATTTTGAGGGAAACGCCCCGATGATGGCGCCATCCTTCTTTCTTCTCAACGGTGACGCCGGGCCAGTTGCCGACATGCTGGTGTGCGCCGGTCAGGGCGTTGAAAAGCGTGGATTTACCTGAATTTGGATTGCCGATCAAACCCACTTCAAAGGGCCCAACAGCGGGCTTTACAGCTTGTTTGTGATCTATGGTTTCACGGGCGTTACGATGACGTGCCGTGCTTCCGCCACCCGCAACGCGATGTGATATCCCTTTAAAACGCATTCGATCGGATCTTTCAGTGGTGCGTATTTTACGATTCTGATTTCGGTCCCCGGATTCATCCCCATCTCGAGAAGCCGCCTGCGGATCGGCCCTCCACCCGCTATGCGCACGATGCGTAGCAACTCACCTGTGCGCGATTCGCTTAACAGCCTCTCGGCAGTTAAATCTCGCCTGCCCCGGCGGTAACCGCCCCGACCCTCAGGTGGTCCCCCGAATGCTGTCATAGTGTCATCTTGCCTGGTTTACACTTGAGTAGTAATTTGACCATGCCGCCGTCAACGTTTCTTTTCTTTAAGAATGGAAGGCAATTCCCACAATTAAGGAATGCATCCTTTAGCCGTTTAGCCGTTATTGCGACTGCGTCTAAATATAATAATAATTTCAGGCGGAGTCAAGTTATATTCACACTGATAATAATACCCGTTAAAAATCCGATTTGTTTGCATTTAGACAATCTTATTCCGCTGAACTTCAGAATAACTCGAATGTAAAATCTTAATAGACTCTTAACCATCTCAATCTGGCTGTAACTTTGCCTCACCAAATCTATAATCAAAATTCCCACACTGATCCAAGACCCTTTCCCCAGAAACCCCTTGACTTTCAACGCCAAAGTGGATAAATTTTTATTCTACAGAATTGTCACCCGACTGATCCTAATATCTAGCGGGAAGGATACCCAAAGTGAAGCGTTTAATGATCTCAGTGTCCGGCATTCGGGGAATAGTCGGTGCGGGATTGACGCCGGAAGTAATCACTGCTTATGCCGCCGCTTTCGGTAGCTATTGTGATGGTGGGAAAATCATCATCGGGCGGGATTCCAGAACCACCGGAGAAATCGTCCGTCACGCCGCCCTGGCGGGTCTTCTCAGTGTGGGTTGCGACGTCGTTGATCTCGGTATCGTGCCCACACCCACCATCCAGTTGACTGTCGAACGCACTGACGCCGCTGGTGGAATCGCCTTTACCGCATCCCACAATCCAGCAGAATGGAATGCCCTGAAATTCTTCTCATCGGAAGGCCTCTTCCTGGACGAAGTTCAGAGCAGCGAGCTAAAGGCCATCAAAGATGATTGGCAGGTGAATTACGTGCCCTGGAACAAGGTCGGGCGTGTGACCGAGTATCCCGGTGCGGTAGATGACCACATCAATGAAATCTTAAGAAACCCGCTGTTCAACCTTTCGGCCATTCGCAAGAGGAACTTCCGGGTGGCGGTGGATGCTGTCTGCGGTGCTGGTAGCAATCTGATTCCCCAATTCCTGGCAGAGCTGGGCTGTGAGGTCGTAAAACTGAACTGCGAGATCAGCGGATGCTTCCCCCGCAATCCCGAACCGTTGGCTGAACATCTGGAGGACTTGAGCGGGGTAGTCAAAGAGAAAAACTGCGATCTGGGTCTGGCGCTGGATCCTGACGCCGACAGGCTTTCCATCGTTGACGAAAATGGCCATCCCATCGGCGAAGAAAATACTTTGGTCATCGCCTCTCGTTTGGTTCTATCGCATCAGCCCGGCCCCTTGGTCACCAACGTCTCCACAACCCGTGCTCTGGATGATGTCGCCTTGCAGGCGGGAGTTCCTATCTTCCGTTCGAAAGTGGGTGAAATCCACGTTGTCAAGAAGATGAAGGAAGTGAAAGCCGTTATCGGCGGAGAAGGCAACGGTGGTGTCATCTTCCCCGGAATTCACCTGGCCCGGGATTCGGCCGTGGGAACGGCCATGCTTTTACAAACCTTGATAAAAGCCGATAAACCCCTATCCGCCGTTATGGAGAGCTTTCCACATTATGTGATGACCAAGCGCAGGGTATCCCTCGGGGACGTTCACCCTGATGACGTGTTGGCCAGACTCGCCGCCCATTTCAGCGATTACGAGCAAGATCGCACCGACGGTCTGAAGGTCTTCAAACCCGAAGGCTGGTTCCAGATGCGACCCTCGAATACCGAACCGATTATGCGTATTTACGCCGAGGGCAGGGATCAAACTGGCGCTGAAGCACTGGCGCAGGAAGGCACAGATGCCCTGGAACAACTGATGCCCAAAGCGGAGACCAGCAAATGATCCTGGCACGAGTGGTGGGGGATTTGTATTCCACAGTTAAATCGCCCCATTTCGAGGGAGGCAAAATCTTGATCGTCCAGCCCCTCGATCTTGATCTGACTCCCAGGGGAAACACCCTTCTGGCCTTGGATCGCGTCGACGCCGGCCCGGATGACGTCGTCTTGGTCAACAAAGAGGGTGGCAGCGCCCGCATCATCTTCGAAAATCCCGATATCCCTTTGCAGGCCGTCATCGTCGCCGTGGTGGACGATCTTGATGTGTACGGGGAATGACATAAATTCCATACAAGATAGCCAATTGCTAATCTGATAGAGTGGAAGACCGCATCGCAAAAATCGTCTCCGAAGTGATGGTGCCCGGGCAGGCGAATGAACCCGAACCGGACAACCCCAAGGCCCGCCTCGCCCGGATGATAGACCACACCATCCTGAAACCCGAAGCCACCGAGAGCGACGTTCGCAGGCTCTGCCGGGAAGCCTTGCATTATCATTTCGCCACCGCCGTCGTCAATACCTGCTGGGTACCGCTCTGCGCCGAACTGCTGGCGGGCAGCGACGTCAAAGTCTGCACCATCGTCTCCTTCCCGCTGGGAGCGGACTCCACGGCCATAAAGGTCGCCCAGGCGGCTCGGAGCCTCAAGGACGGAGCCCACGAGCTGGACATGGTGGCCAACATCGGCTATTTGAAAATGGGCAGGTTCGATCTGGCCGAAGAGGATATCTGCCAGGTGGTTAAAGCCGCTGAAGGCGTGCCGGTTAAGGTCATCATCGAAACCTGTCTTTTGACCGACGAGGAGAAAGTAAAAGCCTGCCTGATCGCCAAACGCGCCGGCGCCGCTTTCGTTAAAACCTCTACCGGCTTCAATCAGGCAGGCGCAGCCATCGCCGATGTCGCATTAATGCGCCGCGTCGTCGGCCCCGATATGGGTGTTAAGGCTTCCGGCGGCATTCGTAGCTTCGATCAGGCGATGCAGCTCGTGGAAGCCGGAGCCAACCGCATTGGCACCTCTGCTTCCGTGGCGATTGTGAGTTAGCCATTGGCCGTTAGCCGTTAGCGGTTAGCATTCGACATTCAGCACTAGGCATTCAGCAGTCAACGGTCAGGTGTCATTCCGGATCGGGCTAAGGCCCGTCCGGAATGACAATTAACCGAATCCCGTATCCCGTATCCCGTATCCCAATCATGCCTAAC
>CAZHMN010000073.1:10055-15313 GCA_964533705.1 uncultured bacterium | reverse complement strand
TATCTGAGATTTGGAAAAAGAGCTCAGGCTGGTTTAAATAAGTGAGAACAAGTATCAATAGCTTCAATATCAGACAATCGCACACGGGATGGATTGCGGTATTTATTGCAAGATAACTTTATTTTTGTTACCTTTCAATAATTCCACTAATCGCCGCATACGATGCCAACAAAATTAACGGGAATTCCTGAGACGCTGCTGATCCCCCTTTGGGCTCGAGCCAGGGAGACGAAACGCTCCGACGCCATCATCCGAGATGAAAAGGCACTGGAAATGCTCGAAAGGATTGACTATGACTTCTCCCGATTCGAGAGCACCTGGATGTCGCAGTTGGGAGTGGCCGTCAGGACGGAAATATTGGACCGAGCCATCGGTGAATTCATCCAGCGCAACCCCGGAGCGGTCATCATCAATTTGGGCGCCGGTCTGGATACGCGGCATGAGAGACTGGATAACGGCAAGATAAGCTGGTATGACCTGGACTTACCCGAAGTGATTGACCTGAAGAAGAACTTCTTCAATGAAACGGATCGGTATCATTTCATCTCCAGATCGCTTTTCGATTTCTCCTGGATGGGTGATCTGCACCTGTCCGGTCAGCCGGTTCTGTTGATCGCCGAAGGGTTGCTGGTGTATTTCCCGGAAATCCGGGTCAAGGAGATCATGAATGAACTCGCTTCGCGGTTCCCGGGTGGGGAGATGTTATTGGAATTATTGGGACCCGCTCTGGTGGGCAAAGGCAGGTTTCACGACACGGTCAGCAAGATCCGCGGCGCTGAGTTTCGTTGGTCGCTGAAGGATAGCCGAGATATGGAGACCTGGAACCAGAAGATCCGGATTCTCGAGGAATGGTATTTTACCGACTATCACAGAGAGAGATGGGGATGGTTCGGGATGGTGACAAGATTCCGTGCTCTCAAGAAATTACTGTCCAACCGGATCGTTCACCTAAAATTCGATCAATAGTCAATCCCCCGGAGAAATCCACAAGCTCACCGCGCCCCTTTATGCCTCAGATTTCAGCAGCTCTGATGTCTTCACGTTGAATTAGATAGACCCTGAGATCCTCGCCGAAGTCCCATAGCCGATAAGGGAATTTCCCGAAAGCCGCATCTTCGTTTAAATGAAGATCGGCTTCCACAACCCAAACCCGGGAATGCCTCTCGAGAAGGGAATTTACTTTCTCGACTGGATTCGTGTTTCTCCACCAGGCCGCCAGCGCCCGATCATTTAAAAGAGCCGGGTCGTGGCGCGGGGTATAATAAATCTCTGCCTCCAACTCAGGAAAATAAAACTTCAGCGTGTAATAGGCATTTCTGGACCGAAACATGAGCAGCGCGTCATCGCTATTCAGCTCCCGTTCAAAGAGGGTGGATGCCGCCCGCCAATCCGCCCGCTCGTATGCTGCGTAGGGCAGTCCGTAATGGGTGAAAAGCGACACTGCGGTGAGAATCAAGAACAAGGCGAAGAGAACCTTTTTGAATATTCCTTTGCCGCGAGCCCAGTAGATTGTTACGATGAATAGGAAAGGCACGTAAATAAAGATCAGGTGCGCGCCCGTGGAGACGTCAACGATGAAGAACAGCGCGGTAAAGGCCAGGAGCATTCCGATCAGGGTTCTTATTGCCAGGGACTGGAAATCGTGCCCTCGAACAATTTTCGCAGAAATTTTCAGCCCCCCAACGGCGATAATAATCCACGATCCCATCATGGCAACTGAAACGAGCAGACGAAGCGGGTGAGCTTTCAAATAAGGTATAAGCGATCCCGGCAGGTTGGTGAGATAATCCCCGTATAAAAAACCGAAGTACGTTCGCAGTACTCTGAAAACGTTCATTTTGAGATGGAAGAAATCCGTGGCGTATAGGTGTTGTCTCGTGCTGGCGACGGAGAAAGTTTTTGAAAGCTCCGGCGCACCCACAAGGATTACTGCGATCAAAACTAAGAGATATCTAGTCCATACCCGCCAGCCTTTCCAGCCGGTTCTAATGAATAAAACCAGCCCGAAGTAACCCAGAACGAAGATAAAGAAGCAGTGAGTGTACTGTCCGATTACGCCGACGATCAATAGGGCCAGCCACCAAACCGCACTTGCTTTTCTCTCTTTCAGAATTTGCAGGAAAAACCACAGAGCCAAAAGTATTTCAAGACCTAAAAGGCTGTATATCCGCATTTCTTGTGAGATCGGGATCAAGTAGGCTGAAATTGCAGCGAGAAACGCCGAGTACAGCGCAAACTTACGATCAAAGACCGTTATGCCGACGGCGTAAACTACTATTATGGAGAGGATCCCGAAAAGCGCCGAAGGCATTCTCCCCGCAAATTCGCTCCAGCCGAAGAGATGAATCGCCCAGCCGAAAGCATAGATATAAATCGGCGGAGCGTCATGCTGGATTTGCCCCAGAGCCATCCACCAGATAACCCCCTCGTCCGCTCCAAAGCACTTGTGCCCCAGCGGGAGAAGTCGTAAAACAGCACCGGAAAGAAGAACCAGGATGAGTACCGCCAAAGTTCTTCTATGCTGCTTAATAGGCAAGTTCATGGATGAGGGGAAGGTTAGATATCAAGCCTAAATGATGGCCAGCAGGCTGCGGGCTTCAACATTAAGAAAATTATTAAACATCAGGAGCTGCTTCAACTGCCTCAGGGATACCCAGAGGTAGCGCGGTGGCGTTTCCAGCGGGAAATTCTCATCACCCGTCAGCAGCAGGTTGCGGTTTGACTCCTGGTAGAAGCGGCCTCCTTCTTCAGATTGCCTGGTATCGAAGACAATTCTCGAATTTGTGGGCTTGAGCATCTCCCCGACGTAAGGGGGCAAATTGGCCTCATCGTAGCTGCCGGTGATGCATTGCACGGTCGGCGCCATGCCTAACAGATCAATGTTGCCGCTTTCCATCTTGAGCTGCACCAAAAAGTGGATCACGCCGCCAATTTCTCGAATGATGAAGCCGACAATCCCCGAATGCTGCTGTTTGATGATCGGCTGATCCCAGGAGGTAACTTCGCGGTTCTCGGCATCCACCCGCACCCCGATCACGGAGAAATACAATCCTCTGACATGTGATATTTCGTCGGGAGTAACCATCCAATCCTGGACTTCATTCAGGGGAATTATGCGAGTGTCCAATTCGCATTGGTACTTTTCTCGACTCAATTCCCGAAGAAGCTCGTGCATAGTATAAACAGGTGATTCATCAGTGCAGGCGGACAGCATTATTTTAATGCTTAGATCGCTGAGCGGCTTTATGGTGAGCGGCGATGATTCCAGACAATCTCGTAATTCTTCCTCACGTACAGCTTCAGAAAAAATTCTGTTTTCCGGGCAAAAGCATATCGAAGAGATGACCGAGCGGGCATCCATGTTAACGGTATTATCCTGCAGCATCAGACGCTTCACCTGACCGAGCGTCATCCAGCGGAAATTCGGTCCCGGCTCGATATCCTCCTCTTCGGGGATCTGGACGATTATGTTCCGGTTTCGCTTCCGGTAGAAGCGCGCTCCCTGTTCGGATTGATGCTGGTCGAACAGTACTCTCGCTCGTTTACCGTCGATGAAATATTCTGCGTAGCGCGTGGCTTTACCGCCGTGAATGCGCATAAAATTGCTGCGCGTCGCCTGAACGGTAGGAGCTAACTGGAAGCCGTTAACATTCCCCGGTTCCGCTTTGGCCTGCATGAGAAGGTAAAGGATACCGTTGATCTTTTTGGTGATGATGCCGAGCAGACCGATTTTAAATTGATCAATAATGGGCTGAGACCACTTCCTCACCGGGCCGATATTGGTGTACACCTCCAATCCCCGTATGGCGAAGAAACCACCCGATCCGTGGGCCAGATCCCCCGTATAGGGATCGAAGTACCACTTTCGCAGTTCGGTCAGGGGAATTCGCTGCACGTCGAAATATTGCACTTCATTCATCTTACCGAGCCAGTCTGCAATCTCTTCAGTGGAATTGAATGGATTGTGTTCCGTCATCGAAGAGATGAAAAAATCAACGTTTGGTGATTCTCCGGAGAAGTGTAGTATCCGCTCCAGATCTCCGCGAAGTTTTGCCACTTGGCGTTGCACGTCAGAGTCGTCCGTTCTCATGGCGTCGCTTCCTTTCCTGGGGCCGTTTAAAACCCATAGATCCGGCTCAAGACCGATTTCATGCCTTCCAGACAATAATCGAGCCCGTGATCTGCGAGATCGGTATAAAATGGAAGGCGCACAATGCGCTGGGCGATGTCTTCGGTCAGAGGGACGTCGTCGGATTTATAGCCGTATTTTCTGCCCATCTTCGAGGAATGCAGGGGGAGATATCCGGTATATGGATAAATATTCTCTTGGCGCGATAGGGTCAGGAAACGCTCCTGATTCTCTGCCTGGTCGAAGATTACAAAAAAAGCGTGATGATTGATGGTTACATGCGGGGGAGGTTTGGGGAGTTTTACGCAATTCTGCGCTTCGTATGGTGAGAACAGCTCCCGGTAAGCCTGCGTGATTTTACTGCGGTGGGCAACGACGGCCTCAATGTTTTCAATCTGCGCCAAGAGCAGGGCGGCCAGGATGTCTGAGAGCAAGAAACTGGAACCCAGATCCACCCAGCTATACTTGCTCTTCAGGCCCTTCAACACGAGAGCTCGATCGGTGCCCTTTTCCTGTAAAAAGGTCGCTCTCTCGACCAGCTCCGGCTGGTTTACGATCAGAGCGCCGCCTTCACCGCAGGAAATATTCTTCGATTCGTGAAAACTGAATGCCGCCAGGTGGGGTAGAGAGCCGCAGGGTTTCCCCTTATAATATGAATGGAGCGACTGAGCTGCGTCCTCCATCACGATTAAACCGTGCTTTTCGGCAATCTCCAGGATGGGATCCATTTCGCAGGGGATGCCGGCGTAATCTATGGGGGCGATCATTTTTGTGCGATCCGTGATCAACGGTTCGATCAGTTCGACGTTCAGGTTCATGGTGTCGGGATCAACGTCACAGAATACCGGCTTAGCTCCCCGCAATGCAATGGCATTCGCCGTCGAGCTGAAGGTATAGGAAGGCAGAATGACCTCATCGCCGGGCGACAGGTCCGCTAATAGCGCTCCCATTTCCATGGCGGCGGTGCAGGATGGAGTCAGAAAAACGCTGTGGAAACCGTATTTCTCCTTCAGCAGGTTAATGCACTTTTCCGAATAAGTGCGGTTGCCGCAGTGGGCGCGGGATCGGAGCGCATCCAGCAGGTAGCGCTCCTCGTTACCGCTGATATAGGGAATGTTGAACGGAATCT
>CAZHMN010000073.1:0-9955 GCA_964533705.1 uncultured bacterium | reverse complement strand
CCCCCCGGCCGCTTTTCCAACTGGGAGACGATCCTGAAATCAATTTGCATCTCTTCACCCAATCGTTTTCTCAAGTCCCTTTCCAGAGCGCGTTGTGACTCCTCATCATAGGTTTCATCTACAACCAGGTTGACATAGACGTGATCCAGAGCGTCCTGAACGCACTGCGACACGATTACACCCCGGCCGTTGTCAATGGAATGCGACATCACCGCGCCCAGCAGCCTGCCGTCGGGCGTTTCAATGTAGTCGCACTGCTTGCCGATGATTTCCTTAATTACGGTGAAGTTCCGACCGCAAGCGCACGGGGGGCTGTTCTTATCAATAACCACGTCGTCACGCGTTCTGTAACGGATCAGCGGCATGGCGTAGTTGTAGAATCCCGTGCCGACCAGCTCGCCGGTGCCAATTTTGGCGATGCTTTGTCCTTCCACATCCACGATTTCGTGATAGGCGAAATCGTCAATCAGATGCAGGGAATGACGCTCACATTCGGCGATCATCGAAGCGCACTCGTGCTGGGAATAGTAATTAAACACCTCGCACTGATAGGCGGATTCGAGAGATGCCCTTTTATGTGCTGATAAGGTTTCCCCATAGGTCACCATAGAATCGGGCGCCGGAATCGAAAGTCCCTCCTCGGCGGCAAATCGGCTTAGCATCAGTAGATCGAAAGGAAAGCCCATGAAAAACCTGGGCTTGAGCTTCTGCAGTACTCTGATCACCCCGCAGGCTGATTCCTTTTTCAAACGGTTCGAATCGAACCTGAGAACGCGGTACAACCTGTTGTATTCGAAATCAGCATCCTTAAGGTAATAACTCTGCAAACTGAACGTTTTCTTGCCCAGGGTGTAGCCGGCCCATTGATAACTTCTGATCAGTGCGACGAGTTTATTGGATCGGGCTCCTCTGTCCACGATGAGGTGAAGCGGAGTGCCGGTCGATCCGCTGGTGGATTCCCAGACGATGCCGAATTTTTCGGCGTTGTCAGCGATGAGTTCCTTCTGCCGGGTTCTGACGATTTCCTTATCCAGCAGGGGGATTTTGTGCATGTCCTCACGACCCCTGAAAAGCTGTGGGTCAAGGCCGATTTCTCGGAATAAGTCCCGGTAATAGGGGACGTGCTTTCCCGCGTGCTGAATTAACCTGCGCAGCATTTCATCCTGGTAGGCCTCCAGTCGCCCGCGGCTCCAGTGCTGGCTGCGCTGATAGAAAAAATAGGCTCCGGCAATATTTGGAATGATATCCAGCATTGCTCTTCAGGGCTTGAAGGGTATCTTCGCTAAGCCATAAATTTGGAATCAGCCGTAAAATGCCTCCAGGTCGCGGATGGCTTCATATCTGGCGACCGTTTTTCTCGCCGCTTTTAGGGTCGGCGGTGAGATGAATTTGTCCTTTGCCAAAAAGACGCCCCGCTCGGAGTTCTCCTCGCTTTCGGTTGCTGCGAGGATCTCACGAGCTAATTGGATTTCTTCCTCTGATGGCGTATAAACTTCGTTTATGACGGGGATTTGACCGGGGGTAAGAGCACACATCCCCGCCATGCCCAGATCGCGGCCGGTCTCGGCGAAATCCCGCAATCCTTCCAGGTCGTGGATTCGCACGTAGGGAGAATCAATGGGCTCTATGTTAGCCGCCCGGGCAGCCACGGCCAACTGTGCTCTGGGCATCGCCAGCGACGCTTCACCGACGCTGTGGCGTCCCTGCATTTCCGCTAGATAATCTTCGCACCCGAAGATCAATCCCACCATCCGAGATGAGGCCTGAGCGATGGCAGCAGCGTTCAGAATCCCCCTGGGCGATTCGATGACGGCGGTGACCGAAAAACGACCGTTCGGCAGGTCTAAATTCCTTTCAATTTGCCCCAGCCGATCATCCAACTTTTCGATATCCTCAGCGCTATTGGCCCACGGATAGACGAAGCCATGCACAGCGCGGCAGGCGACTCCTTCGAGATCTTTTTCCGTTAGGCCGGTCTCGAAGGAATTGACGCGCACGAATACGGTTTTCCTTGGATAGTTCGCTTTTTCCAGGAAACTGCGAGCCACTGATCTCGCGACATTTTTTCCTTCATCGGGTACTGCGTCCTCAAGGTCCAGCACGATACAATCGGCCTTCGTTCCAGCGGCCTTGTGCAGCATCTTCTCAATGTGACCGGGGACGAAGAGCACCGAACGCAGCACCCAGTCGCCGTCGTATGGTTTGGCCATAACGCGGTATCTTATTTTTTATTGGGAAATTCCTTCGGTAGCAAAACTTTGCGACGCAGACTCAGGACTTTCTCCCCATCTTGATTGTAAGCTTCCGTCTCCACGCTGATCACGCCGCGATCCGGTTTGCTTTTTGAGGGTTTAACCTCCAGAACCCTGCTGCGTGCCGCAATTGTATCACCCACGAAGACCGGAGCGTGATGAATGATCTTCTCGTATTCGAGATTGGCGATGGACGCGCCGGAAATGTCGGCCACCGACATGCCCACCACCAGGCTGATCACGTAAGGACCCGCCACAACGATCCTGCCGTGCTGCTGCGTTTTCGCGTATTCCTTGTCAGAGTGCAGTGGGTGATGATTCAGGGTCAGGAGACAGAAGAGGTTGTTGTCGCTCTCAGTAACCGTCTTATGGGGCCAGTGCTCGATCACCTGACCCACGTTAAAATCATTTAGTGTCCTGAAATAGGGTAATGAATTTGGCATCTTCAAAGCTCCTTTTCGGCTTTGCGCAGCAGTCTGGCCGGAACGCCTGACCAGATCTCGTATTCGCCCATATTGTTCAATAAGACGCCGCCCATAGCAAGTGTAGAACCCTCTCCCAGGGTCAGATTTTCTCGCACCGAGGCGTTCAGGCCGATGTGGACGCCGTTTCCAACTTTAAGATAGGCTCCCAGGCAGGCCTGAGCTGCGAAATGGCAATGATCGCCGATGTCATTATTGTGGCCGATGGTCGCCCCGATCATGACCAGGCAGCATCGCCCCAATCGGGTGCCCGGCGAAATGGATACGTTGGGCATAATCACGCACCCCGGGCCAAGCTGGACGTTGGCGGCGACATAAGCGTCGGGATGAATAAAAGTCGCCAGCCTCTCATCCGGGATGTTCAGATTCGCAAACAGGGCGAGTCTCCGATCCTGGCCGTCAATGCGATAGATGGTGTAAATGAAATAATAACCGACCTTAACATAACGTTGAACCTCGCTTAGATTGCCGAGTACAGGATGACCTTCCAAAACCTCGCCTTTTTCCATCCGGTCGTTCAGATACCCTGCCA
The DNA here is from genome assembly GCA_964533705.1 of uncultured bacterium. GTDB lineage: Bacteria > Electryoneota > B3-LCP > B3-LCP > B3-LCP > CAZHMN01. The sequence continues at coordinate 6,689 of CAZHMN010000073.1, read as the reverse complement.
CGATCCATTCGTCATGACCCCGCTTGACCGCATCATCCATCGCAGCGGCGATAACGGAACCGTTGCCCAATCCACCAATGATAATGACTTTTTTCGATGCAGGCATTATCCTCCGACCCTACCTTTTTTTTTCTGATACACCTGCTTAATCACGTATTTGGGTCGGTTCTTCGTCTCGATGTAGATCCGCCCCAGGTATTCGCCGATAATTCCGATGAAGATAAAATTCATTCCCAGCAGGAAAAGCATGATTACTACGATTGATGTCCAGCCGGGGACCACCCGCATAAAAAAAAGCTTCTGGATGGTGAAATATACGGCCAAAAGAACGCTGATAATACCCAGACATACGCCCAGAACGCTGGCCAGGCGAATGGGCATCAGAGAGTAAGAGAAGATGCGATCCAGCGAGAGTTTCAGCATCCTCGTCAGCGTATAACCGCTCGATCCCGCATATCGGGGATCGCGATCCAGATCAACCACGGCGTAGTTGTGTCCCATCCAGTATAACAGACTTAAAGACGTCGCCGTCTTTTCGGGAAAGGCTTTCAGCTCTTCGAGGATTTCCCTTCTGATCACACGAAATACCCGCGAGCGGGGGATATAGTGAACGCTGGTGATCCTGTTGGCTAACGCATTGAATAGACTCGAAGCGGCCACCTTCAAGGGATTGTCCTTTCGGCTTGACCAGCAGGCCACCGCCATGGGAACGTTGTTCTCGAGCATTGCCTCCAGAAGTTTTTCTATATCTTCAGGGCGATCCTGGAGGTCGGAGTCCATCAGAACGATAACGTCCCCCTGCGCATGTTCCAGACCGGCGGAAATGGCATTGGGCTGCCCGAAATTGCGGGTCAACTGGATCACCTTGATGGAATCATCCCCGGCCTGCAGATCGGTCAAAACCCGCAGAGAACCATCGCTGCTGCCATCATCCACGAAGATAATCTCCCAGTCCGAGGTTAGCTTTTCCAATGAAGCGCGGAGTCTTTTATAAAGCTCGGGTAATACCTCTTCGTCGTCGAAAACGGGGATGATGACGGACAGGCTGAAATTGTATTTCTGTGACGGAATAATCTGCAATTTTAGAAACTCTTCATATAATTCGGTGCCTCAGGCCCTGTATTGAAAATCAGATCAAGAATGCTGACCTCGTGCACGAAGGGTGGGTAAGGCTGCGCGTATTCGGGATATCCGGAGTAATCCATGTACCGCAATTCAATGCCAGCCTCTTGAAAGAGCTCCTCGCGTATATAGGCTTTCGCGCTGGGACCGGATAGGTAAATGTCGGCATTGGCCTGCTGGCAAAGGTTGACCAACCTTTCCGTTTTACCCGACAAGAGCTGGTAATCCATTGATCGGGAAAGTCGCGTATCAATGCCAAGGATAGAACAGATTCCTGATAGAAAGCGATGGTTAATGCGGCTGATATGCGTTTCATCGCATTCCAAATAGAGCTCTTCGAACCGCTGCGCGTATTCCCTGAAATATGCGGCCTTGGCATAACTCCGCTTAATAGTTTCCCAGTGTTTTCCCTTCCAGCCCGGATCGCTTATTTCCGTATCTTTGATGGCCTGCTGAAATTTACCCTTCACCTTCACCGGTATGCTCAACCAGACGACGCCCTGTGCGGTCTTGATCCTATTTCGGTTGATCCAGGACCTTCTGACATACTGCATGTCGTCGAAGAGAATAAACTCGTCGGCCCTGCTGATCAGGTCGAAATACCCCTTCCAGGGAATGTAAAAGGACTGTACGATCGCGACTGTTTTCTTCATGTCGTTAAATAGCAACCGTGCAAAATCAAGTCCATAAAACGTCAGCCGGCGGTAAAGGGTAAAAGTATCGAATTTTGGAATCTAAATCAATGTAATCAAAAAAAATGACTATGTCAAGACTTTAGGGGACAACTGTGAAATTTTATGATATTCTTCCGCTTTTTGCAGATTAACGGAGAAGTCAATAGGATTCATGTGTTGCATTGTGCTACAATCAGGGACGACGCTGGAAATTTTTTGTTGATCCATTAACATTCAACTTGATTCTAATTTTGATTTAAGCTATATTCGCAGTTGAATGGTTGGATTGCCCCGAAATTCCGAGGTGCTTTGTTCAATCCAACCGACACGATTTATCAGGAGTGATAATGCCGAAAAAAAGAGCCGAGCACGTCTGCCCGCCGTCGGTGGTGAAGTGGTTGAACAGTCCACTGCGACTGCTGATTCAGAATCCCGTAAAAATCATGGGGCCATATGTGCGTCCGGGGGATACGGTTATTGATTTAGGGTGTGGTGGGGGATTTTTTGCAGTTGCCCTTGCTAAGATGGTTGGAGAGAAAGGACGCGTAATCGCGGTTGACCTGCAGGAGGAAATGCTGAACATAACGCGCCGTTTAGCGACGAAAAAAGGAGTGCTAAACCGGATTACCCTGCATCATTGCAGAGAAGATGACATCGGCCTGCCGGCCGAAAAAGTGGATTTTGCGCTGGCCTTCTACGTCCTTCATGAAGTCCCCGACCGCCAGAGGTTCCTGAAACAGGTGTTAACCCTTCTCAAGCCCGACGCCCATTTCATGCTGATCGAACCAAAGCATCATGCCAAGGATATCCAATCTGAAATAGACCTGGCCGCTTCACTGGGATTGAAGCAGGTAAAAGCGATCAAATTCATGATGAGCCAGGGGATGGTGTTCTCACTTTCAGAACCTTAATCTTATGTTCATACTATGCTTAACTCTCGTCATTGCACCACAGGGCATGACGAAAACAAATAGCAGGAGGTTAAAATGTACGCAAAAAGATTTTGGCTCTGCCTGATTCTGGGATTCATCACCGGATTGATATGCGCCTGGACCGGCTACTCGCAAACGCCGGAAGACATCAGAACGATGGTGTTCCTATCAGTATTACTCAACCGCGCTTTCATCGGGTTCGTCCTGGGCATATCCGCCTGGAGGATGGGTTGGGCGCTGCACGGCATCATCATCGGTCTAATCGGTACTCTGCCCCTGTCCTTCCCGCTGATTTTCACCCCGCAGGCGGGTTGCGGGATCTTCGTCATGTACACCGCGGCCGGAGCGGTCTGGGGTTTCTTGATCGAATTGGTGACGTCCGTTTTATTCAAGGCCAGGATGCCGGGGGCGGAGGCAAAGGCTGCGTAGGGTTTTTTGGCGACGTCACTAATATCGTAGTGCGGGGGCTTGCCCCCGCACGCTAAGAATTTACTCCCCCAAATCGTAGGGGCGGTTGTCAAACCGCCCCTACGGGATCTCTCACCTATCGTAGCCCTAAACCTCCAGCGTCTTCTTCGCCGCCGATCCAATCGCCCCCTTTCGGCACGGAGTGGTGGTCATGAAGCAGGCGGAGGCTTTGGCCTGCACCTCCAGCGCCTGAGACAGCGGCACCGCGCAGGAGGCCCGTATGCAACTCAGGATTTCTTCGCGTGCCGCCTCCATGGCCGGGTTGGCCGCCCGGGGCAGTTTAGGAACGTCTGCCGGAAGGCTCACCTTGTTCTCTTCCACCCTCCGTAAAGGTAACCCGTGATCTCCACCTGAAGCGATCAGCCAGGCTTCCTTTAGAGCGTCAGCCATCGGCCCGGCGTAATCCACCAACCAGCCCTGAGCATCTTTCGCCGCTACGGATCTACCGGTCAGCAGTAATTCGAACAGTTTTGGTAAATCGGCAGCCTTGGCCTTACGGAATGGCCAGTGGCACCCTTCCATACCGGGGATTACGGGCAGCGTCACCTCCGGCATACCCAACTGAGCGCTATCTACGGAAACCAGGTAGTGGCAGTGCACCATCAGCTCCAGCATTCCCCCCAGACAGCGCTTGCCGTTGATGAAGCCGACCGATACGTCGAATTCGTTATGCAGCCTGCGGGCCGCTTCCGACCAGGTCTTGGCCACCTTTGTGCCCGCCTCTTCGCTGTCCAGAGCGGGGAAGAACTCGGTGGTATCCGCACCCACCATCTGCGTGGACAGGTGGAAGTCACCGGTGACGATCACGTTCTTGATGCCTTCGGCTTTCAGCCAGTCTATGGCTCGATTCAGTTCGTGAACCACGTCCCAGTTCAGCGATTCGCGGCTGATGGTGATTGTGCCGACCTTGCCGTCGTGTTCGGCGTTGACGTAGAGCTGCTGCCACTCCGGGCTGTCCATCTGTCCGAAGACCTCCGGGTACCAGCAGCCACCCGCCGCTTCCGGGTGCAGCTTGTGATAAGCTTCGACCCGGGAGATGACGTGATCAGCGCCATAATCCCGAACGAACGCCAGGATGCCCTTGGTAAATTGAGCGCACAGTTCCCCGATTGCGTTCATGTGGGTTAAGTGTGCGCGCTTTTCGTGGAGCATCAAACTGGTCATCTGGAAGATCGGCCCCAGAACCCAGCTCTTGAACTCTTCGTCATCGTCCATATCCCAGTCAACCGTCGGGCGGTTGCTGGAATACCAGCTTTCACCGCTGTTCTTGCGCCGCACCAGTTCCGGCGCGGGTCGGAATACTTCTCCGTACATCTCCGCTAAGTGGTGCAGGCACGACCAGGTGAGGAAGCTGGCCCCTGGTCCGATGGCGTCGTGCGCCCGCAGCGGATTGGGCCCGACCAGCCTGCGGACGTACTTGTCAACCTTCCAGAAGGGCATGTTGGAAGCCCGGTGATATCTTATAGCCGCCAGCGTGATGCCGCAGAAGAGCACGTCCAGAATAAACGACCAGTAATCGCCGACGGGAACGGGGATCAAGCCGATGGCCAGCAGCAGCTTGCTGATGTCCGATGGAGTGTCTTCGACCACTTCCCAGACCTTGTTGATCTCATGCGGAAAAGAGGGGTGTAGAATGCCCACGCCCAATTCGGCGTTGGGGAATCCGGAGGTCACCGAACGGATTTCGATCTCAGGGAAAGCCTTACGCATGAGATCATAGTGCGATCTCTTCAACTGCAGGATTTCGGGGATGGCCTCGAGTAGAAAACGGGGCTTGAAATCCCCCAGCACGGTGGGAAGGGAGGCGCCGTCGTAATTGAGCTTAATGATATTTGCCATAATCTCGGCGGCCTGTTTGGCGCCGAAGGATCTCTTCAGACCCGGAAACTGCTTACCGATGCCATCGGGAGCGTCCGGAAGGTCCAGCGTTACGATCGGCACACCAAACGAGACCAGCCTGGAACCTAACTGCATCGCCTTGCCCGATCCAACGATGCCGTTGCCACCGGAGATGACCAGCGAGCCGCGGTTACCAGACGGGCCGAAGACCTTGTCCACCAGATCGCGGTCGTCGGCAGGTAGTTGGCCTTTCTGAAAAATATCTATGACAGTACCCAAACCGAGGGTTTGGAGCGTCGTCTGCCTCATTGATTTCATGGTTAATTACCTCCTTTGCTGTCGGTAACCTTGAAGATTGCAGCAATGCCCACGTCCCCCGCCGCGCATCCGAAGATCAGAGCGTAACCGCCGCCCAGTGAAACTGTTCTCTCCAGGGCTTCAACGAGCACCCTCACCAGAGTCGGCCCCTGGGGGTGGCCGTAAATCATGGGGCAGCCGGTGTCGTTCATCTTGTGCCAATCATATTCCAGAAGCTTTGAGAAGACGACGTCGTTGACCGCGAAAGGATTGTGATTGTAAACCGCCACCATGTCGTCCATCGTCAATCCGGTTCGCGCCAGCAACTGCTTTACGGCCAGAGCCGGCGATTCCGGCATGTAACCCGCTTCCGCCCGGAATTCAGCGGCAGCGATCAGTTGAATGCTGATTTCGGGCCGGGGGCTGAGCTCGCGGGCTTTGGCTTCGCTGGTGACCACCAGGGTAAACATCCCATCGGACGCGTGAGTCTGACCACCGGCGGCAACGCAGGTGTCGAGTTGGCGCTCGCCCAAAAACTGGTCGAGAGAATTGTACCGGCGCACTCCGTAATCGTCATCAACGAGACCCAATTGCTGGCCTCGGACGTCTAAAATTTTCAAGGGGAATAGGAATTTGTTGAGAAATCCGGAACTCTTCGCTTCAAAATACTGCTGATAGCGATAAAATGAGAGTTCCGCGACTTCCCTGAAGTCCAGCTTATATTTGCGGGCCGTTCTACCGGCGCAGGCGATCATCGAAGTTTCGCCTTTTGCTTGACTGAAGCCGGATTGACCCGTGGCCGGGTCATAGCCGAAATTATCCCAGATGTCACTGATGACTTCCGTCCGGCGATACGTTCCCTGGTTGGGGAAAACGCCCGCTGGTGAGTTACTGGTTTTATCGAACGTCAAAACACCCACCGTATTGTGCGAGCCGCTCTGCACCTGAGCCGCCGCTTTTGCCACAACCTGCAGTCCTGTAGCGCAAGCCTGCTCAAGATGAAATCCCGGCAAGCGGTGTCCGAAACTGTGGGATAGGTACGGCGACGTCCAGAATTTGTAAAGCCAGGGGATGGTCGAACCGCTGACCAGATAATCCAACTGGCTTATGGGCACCTTTCTCTTGGACAGAATAAAAGGCATGGACTCCGCCGCAAACCGGGCGATGTCCACCTCGGCTAAGGCACTCGTATGCCAGGCGGGAAACCAGCTGCCACCCCAGGTGCCGTAGGGAATGTAAGCCTGCGGGTAGCATGATGGTACGTCTTTCATATAGGGCTCCTTCTCTATTATGACACTCGAATTTGCCGGGAAGCAGACCGTCTGGTACGAATCTGTTGCGGGCTTTCAGGAGGTAA
>CAZHMN010000072.1:0-15801 GCA_964533705.1 uncultured bacterium | reverse complement strand
GACGAGGCTTGCTGCACAATCTGAAAACTCACCCCAGCAAATAGAATTTAATGTCGATTACAAAAAGCTTAAATTATTTCAGCTCTCCTTATTATGGAGAACAAGTATAAGTAGTCTTCCGGATTTCGCAGACATAAAGATTGGCAAGCCTGAGATCGATCACGGCGATTTTACCTATACTCGTCATGAAGAAAGAATTCGAAAAATGCTCTTGAACGGAAATCCTGGAGAGGAGTACGATTACGGATGTATTATTCTCTATTCTCCTAAATTGACAAAGAACATACAGGATACCTTGGGTTTCTGTGATAACAAGAGAATAGATAATTATCGGAGGTATTCGATTTTTATTCACGGCACTTCCTGGAACTATATCGTATCCAGCCATATGGAGCGATTTATATACAAGGATAAGTTTTTACAGAAAGATAGAACGTTGCCCGTTTTTTTTGATTTTGGTATAATTAAGAAGAATTTGTTAAAATTGAGAAACCTACCACATTGATTTTCTATCACCTAACAATTCGGATAAAGAGGCGCCGGTGCCCCACAGCTCTGCTGTGGGATTGTCGGCCCTGAGTGGCAATCTCGAAGAGATGGCTTGGCCATAAGCTGCCACATTACAAAAGTAGACTGCTGTTAATACCCGCCAGGAATCGCTGCGCTTTCACGAAGTGACGGCTTCGCTGCAATCCTGGCAGGAACTTAATTATCTGGATTCCGGATCAGCTTCGCCGTCCGGAATGACAATTGATGGATCGCGGTTTCGCCCGTCCGGGATGACAATTATGCTGATTAAACCCTAATCCTTAAATCCCAATTCCCATCTTGGAGACCAATATCTACAGTCGTCAATCTGTCTTAGAGAAAGACAAAATGCGCCGCCGGCCCACGCATGCGCTGATTGATTTGGGGGCGCTGCGGAGAAATTACCGGGCTCTCCACGTATTGGCCGGTGGGCGGCAGATCATGGCCGTGGTCAAAGCCAACGCCTACGGGCACGGGCTGATTGATTCGGCGCGGGCATTGGTCGAGGAAGGCGTGGCTTCTTTCGGAGTCGGTTTCCTGGAAGAGGGCATTGAGCTTCGCCGAGCCGGTATCCGCACGCCGATTCTGGTGCTGGGAGGGGTTGTCGGTTACCAATCGGCTTTGTTCCTGGAATACGACCTGGAAATCACGATCTCATCCCCGGCATTGGCACGCCGTGTGGCCGATGAGGTCAGAGTGCAGGGGCATAGAGCTAAGGTGCACCTGAAAATTGACACGGGTATGGGACGCATCGGCGTATCCTGGGCCAACGCCATGTCCTTCATCGAGGAAGTGCTCTCGTTAGCCGAACTGGACGTAGTGGGCATTTATTCGCATTTCGCCACGGCGGATGAAGAGGATCCCAGCTTCACGAACAAACAGTTGGAGAGATTCAACCAGGTGCTCCTCCAGTTGGACAAGCTGGGGCACAGCTTTCCGCAGGTTCATATCGCCAATTCGGGGGCTCTCTTTCAACACGACAAGAGCCTTTTCAATACCGTCAGGTTGGGCATTTCGCTTTACGGCTGTCACCCGTCGGATGAGACCAGAGTCCCGATCAGCCTGGAGCCGGTGATGTCGCTGATGTCCGAAGTCGTCTTCGTCAAGCGGGTGCCGGAAGGAGCACCAATCAGCTACGGCTGCACCTGGCGGGCGCCGAAGGAGACCACCATCGCCACGATTCCCATCGGCTACGGCGACGGCTATCCGAGAGCGCTGTCCAACAAGGGGCAGGTATTGATCCGGGGCAAGCGGATGCCGGTGGTGGGGACGGTCTGTATGGATCAGCTCATGGTGGATTGCGGCGAAGAGCGCGTTGAGGTCGGCGACCCGGTGGCATTGATCGGATCGCAGGGCGAAGAACGCATCAGCGCCGAAGAGGTCGCTCGCTGGCTGAACACCATCCCCTACGAGGTGACCACGCAGATCAATACGCGGGTGCCGAGGGTGTTTGTGGGGGGGGGAAAATGTCTGAATCGCCGATGAAACGGATTTAACAGATTGCGCTGATTTTCACCCCAAAGGGATGATGTAAACGGAGAGAATTACGATCCCCCCTGCCCCCCTTATTAAGGGGGGAGACCATAGGTCGGGGGGATTAGAAAATTGTCTCGACCACGGATTAAACGGATTTCGCGGATTTCACAGACTTGGTGGATTAAGAATGGAATATGTAGGCAAGCTCCCCGTTTTCTTCTGGATTCTGGATAGGGCTTACGCCCTTCCGGAATGACAATTGAATAGTCGGGGTCAGGGGCGACCCCGACTATGGAAAATTCGGGTCGGCACTAGGCCGACCCCTACGCGGCCGTGATCAGATAAATTCACAAATCAAAAAATAAATAGTCCAATCTCTAATCCAAAAATCCAAAATGGATGAAGATCTACACGAGCTCCTGCGCATCCGCAGGGAGAAGCTGAACAAGCTGCGGGAACTGGGCGTCGAACCGTTCCCATATAATTTTAAGAGAAGCCATAAAGCTCAGGAAATCCAGGAGCAGTTCGACCGGCTGGAATCATCGCAGGAGGACGTTTCCCTGGCCGGGCGCATTATGTCGCTGCGGCTTATGGGCAAGTCCAGCTTCGCCCACCTGCAGGATTCATCGGGGCGGCTGCAGGTTTACGTCAAGCTGGACGCCGTGGGCGAGGAGAAGTTCGAGATCTTCAAGCTCTTCGATATCGGCGACCATGTGGGCGTGCGCGGCCCGGTTTTCCGCACGCGTACTGGTGAAATCACCGTTCGGGCCAAGGAATTCGAGCTGCTATCCAAGAATCTGCGCCCTCTACCCATCGTCAAGGAGAAGGATGGTCAAACGTTTGACGCCTTTACCGACAAGGAAGCACGCTATCGTCAGCGTTATCTTGACTTGGTGGTCAACCCCCAGGTGCGCCAGGTTTTTGAAGCTCGTGCCAGGATCAATCGGATCGTGCGGGATTTCCTCGAGGAATGGAATTTTCTGGAGACGGACACGCCCATTCTGCAGCCCATATACGGAGGTGCGGCGGCCCGGCCTTTCACCACTTATCATCATGTATTGGAAAAAGAGTTCTACCTGCGCATCGCCGATGAGCTCTACCTGAAACGCCTGATTATCGGCGGGTACGACCGGGTCTATGAAATCGGCAAGGACTTCCGCAACGAGGGTATGGATCGGTCGCACAATCCCGAATTCACTATGCTGGAATTATATGCCGCTTACGAGGACTACACCTTCTGCATGGATCTGGTCGAAGCGATGACGGTGCGGCTGGCGGAGGAATTGGCAGGGTCGGTCAAGGTTACTTATGAAGGCAAGGAATACGACCTGACTCCGCCCTGGCCGCGATATAAATTCTTCGAGCTCTTGAACAAGGCGGTGGGGAAAGACGTCAGGAATCTCGATGACGAGGCAATTGCCGCGGAATGCCGGGATGCCGGGTTGAAGCTGGATGCAGGTAAAACCGGGCGGGGCAAGCTGATCGACAAGCTCTTCGGGGCGGTGGTGGAACCCGATCTGGCGGGGCCTTGCTTCGTGATTGATTATCCGGTGGAAATATCGCCGCTGGCCAAAAAACACCGCAGCGAAGAGGGTCTGGTGGAGAGATTCGAGGGATTTATGGCCGGGCGGGAATTCTGCAACGCCTTCTCCGAGCTGAACGATCCCCTTGATCAGCGCGAACGTTTTGAGGCGCAGGCGAAGCTGCGCGCCGCCGGCGATGAAGAAGGACACCCTATGGACGAGGATTTTATAACCGCTCTGGAGATCGGTATGCCGCCCACGGCGGGGTTGGGCGTGGGTTTGGACCGGCTGGTGATGTTCTTCACGGATCAGCACTCTATCAGAGACGTGATCCTGTTTCCGCAGATGAGGTAGGATCAAAGGGGCGTAAGGAGCAAAGGATCAAAGGGGCAAAGGAGCAGAGGGGCAAAGGGGCAAAGGAGCAAAGGAGCAAAGGAGCAGAGGGGCAAAGGGGCAAAGGGGTAAAGAAAGGTAGCGCGGCAGCTTGCTGCCGCCCAGAAACAAACATCGCAATTGTGAGGCTTATGCTGAATTAAGAATTGCTGGCGCGACTTTGCATCCCGCCAAAGCGAGATTTAATGCATGCCGTAAGGCCCTTACGAGCCTAAGCACCTAACTTTAGTTTGGTGGATAACAGAATAGACTCCATAATGAAAACCCTCTGCGGTTGCCGCAGAATGAATTCTGCGGCTGAGACTGGATTTAAAGTCGCTGGCGCGACTGGGAATGCGGCTGGGTTGTCGAGTCGCCGAACTGGATAACCCACACAATGCCATTTTTAGTGCCGTCGAGTCTCCGCACTCGACGGACATTTCCAGGCTTCTGACCGCCGAGAGTCCGCAAGGGTCCCTAAGTGATCGGCAGCACTCAAAATTAACCAAAACCGATTTGATAAGAAGGAGGCATCATGTTTCTGAGTCTATTAATCGTCAATTTTGTCGAGGCTTTCCTCATCTGCATGATTGTGGCGCTCCTGTTCCGGCGACCCGTAGGCCGGATCATGCAGCGCCTAGTGGCGGAAGATATCTCTTCAGCCTGGAGTAAGTACATCACCTTTGCCATCTACGTGGTCGGCATTTCCGGCGGTGTACGCATCTGGGACATGGAAAAGTACATCAATCCGTCTGGTAAAGACAATATCATCCTGGAACTAACCTCGCAGCGCTGGTTTCTGGAGGTCTATGGCACGGTCATCGGCACCTTGCAGAGCATCGCCTGGATGCTGCTGGTCTTCTTCCTTTTTGCGCTGATTGCTTATGTGATCGTCCGTGGCTTTGAGGTGAAAAAGCAGGAATAGTGTACAGTCATTAGAAAAGAAATCATGGTGCGAGCTGTCGAGTCTCCGAACTGGATGACTTAAACAATGCCATTCAAAGTTCCGTCAGGTTTCCACTGCGCTAAAGACCTGACGCAACAGAAACAATGCCATTCCGTCAAGGGCTGGGATTATGGATTGTGTTACCGCAGAATGAATTCTGTGGCTGAGACTGGATGTAAAGTCGCTGGCGCGACTTCGAATCCCAACAAGTCGGGATTTTAAAAACGGTCTCAGCACCGGATTTTCCCACAGGGACCACTTCGTGGTAATACGGTGTAGAAGCAGTGCTCGACGAGAGATGTGATCCTGTTTTCGCAGATGGGGTGAGGGATCCAAGAACCGTGAGCTGAGAACCAAAAATTGGGCATTGGACATCATAAGTAGATGATTTTCGTATTCGGGGTCGCCCCCGACCCCGAATAGTCGTCAATGCAACATTCCCTAGGACTCCTCGCGTGACAAAGTTCGAAAAGGTATCAGGTGCCCTCATCTGACACCAGAGAAGCAAGTTATTAGCTGTCAGACGAGGCGTCTGACAGCACCCAAAACAGCCAAGTACTTTATGGCCCAAAAAGAAGCAAGGCTTGGAGAATTTTATGACCAAAGAACAAAAAGAAGCACGAATCTTTATTAAGCTAGGTGATGATCATTACCGCATTTGTGGCATTACTAAAACTAATCGAGATAACAGTCTCTATTTCCATTTTACACCGACAACTTCAAATTTTTTGGTAGCATTCTCCAATTATTTGCAGATGCCACTGTTTAATAATCCAATGCCGCTGGATAGCGTCGACAAAGTCTTTAACTTTAAAAAAATCCAATCTATAAAAATATCCTTGAAGCAATCCGGTCAGGTTCATTTTCAATTCATTAATGAAAACAAAAAGCATTTTTCCGGATCCTATAGAGGCCTAGCCGAATCAAAGGGCTATCCCATATGCTGGATTGAATTTAGAGATCTCAATTGTTTTGCTATCATGAGTCCCAGCAGATCATCTGATCATATAATTGATTTGCAGACACAGAGAAATTTATTTGGAATTATGTTTTTATATACGGAAAACGCGCAATTGCCCAGTTCGATTGCAAAGAAATTCTGCCTATCACAAATCTCTAATATTAAAAGTTTTAGGCGAGCAAACATTCAGCTTCATTATGCACTTATAGATACAAGTTCGACTGCAGGGCTTAGTGATATGGAGTTTAGAGTCTCAGGCGGACTCACCGATAGTAATTTGGGCAATATTAGGGGTAGCAAATTCTTTTCCTTTCAAATAAATTGCCTCCCAAATGGCCATTGGGTGAGAATCGATGATTTTAAAAGGCGTAATCCCGGATATTACTAGTGAAAATTGGCCCCCTTCGGGGGGCTTCCCAAATCCGTAGGCCCATTTTTTAGGGCGGGGTGGGAAAAATGTCAAAACAACCCCCCACCATCCTCCACGTGGACATGGACGCCTTTTTCGCCCAGGTGGAGCAGTTGCGCGATCCGACGCTCAAGGGCAAACCCGTCTGCGTGGGCGGTATTCCCGGAAAGGATCGGGGCGTGGTGGCGGCGGCATCCTACGAGGCGCGCAAGTACGGCATCCACGCCGCCATGCCGTTGGGGCAGGCGAAAAAGCTCTGCCCGCAGGCCGTCTTTTTGCGGGCGCGGGGGCACGCTTACTTGGAAATATCCAAGAGGGTGGTCGCCATCCTGGGCGAATTCAGCGACCGGGTGGAGCCGTCCTCCATTGACGAATCGTACCTGGACATCACGGGGGTGCTGAATTACTTCGGGGGAGCGGAAAACGTCGGCCGGGGGATCAAAGAGCGCATCTTAAGCGAACTGCACCTGACCTGCACCGTCGGCATCGGCCCGACCCGGATTATCGCCAAGATGGCCACCAACATGCACAAGCCCGACGGACTGACCATCATCGAGAAGGCCGATATCCCGGCGAAGATCTACCCTCTGCCGGTGGAAAAAGTGCCCGGCATCGGGCCGCGGATGCAGAAGACCTTGAACGGCATGGGCATCCACACTTTAGGGCAATTAGCGAATGCGTCCGAGAATTTCCTCTTCAAGCGGCTGGGCGTGCATGGCCCCCGCCTGCAGAAAATAGCCCGAGGCGAACTGGACTGGACGATCGTCCGGGATGAAGAACGCCCCGACGACAAATCCATCGGCAATTCACGCACCTTCGGGCAGGACAGCAGCGATCCCGAAGTCTTGAAAAGGTACCTGCTCACGCTGGTCGGAATGGTGGGCAGGCGATTGCGGGAAGCCGACATGGTCGGCAAAACGGTGACCCTGACCATCCGCTACGGTGATTTCCACACGGTCACTCACCAGAAGAGCATCCGCAGAGTCACCAACGACGAAAACGACATTTTCAGGATCGCCTGGCGGTTATTCGAAGAGCGGTACATCACCGGCATGCCGGTCAGGCTGTTGGGCGTATCGGTGTCGAAGCTGGAACAGCGCAACGCCGGGCAGATGGACATGTTCGATCGGGAAACGAAGCTCTATTCGGCGATGGATACGCTGCGGGAAAAATTCGGGGAAACCATCGTCCGCAGAACTTCGACCATGGACATTAAACCCAGGCGCCACAAACGAACCGTCAACTTCGCCAGGCCGAATCGAAATGAACAGCGGCGAACCCGGTAAGGTCGCAGACGTCCGCATTGAGGTGGGCACGTCGGGCTACAGTTTTAAGGACTGGATCGGCCCCTTTTATCCGGAAGGGACGCCGCCCAACCGCCTGTTAGAATATTACGCCCGGCATTTCCCCGTGGTCGAGATCAACACCACGTATTACGGCATCCCCCACCCCCGCGTCTTCGAGGGGATGACGGCGCAGGTGCCGGACAATTTCGGTTTCTACGTCAAGGTGCACCAGGATGTAACCCATAAGAGGGAGAACCCGACGCCTTCTTTGCAGCAGTTATGGTCAGCGGTGGAACCCTTAAGAGAGAGCGGCCTGCTGAGAGGCTTTCTGGCTCAGTTCCCCTATTCGTTCAAAAAGAATCCGCCCAACCGGGAATACCTGGTTAGACTGGCCAATCTGTGTGGGAAATGGTCGGAGCCGCTCTTCGTCGAATTCCGGCATACGTCCTGGTTCAAGCCGATTGTTTACGAATCCTTAGCCAATCACCACCTGGGCTTCGTCAACGTGGATCTGCCGCCGCTGCCCCGGCTGCCCGGCCCGACAGCAGAGGTTACCAACGGGGAAGGCTACGTGCGATTTCACGGGCGAAACGCGCGGACCTGGTGGGGCGAACACGGTGACCTGCGTTACGATTACCTCTACAGCGAGGCGGAACTTCGGGAGTGGGTACCGCGAGTTAAAGAGATGGGTAAGAAAGCCCGGCGGATGGTTATCTTTATGAACAACTGTTTTTTAGGGCAGGCAGCGCGGAATGCGAGGATGTTGATGAATCTGTTTGATACGGAATAGTCGGGGGTGGGAATCTTAACCACGGATTACACGGATTGCGCGGATTTCACGGATTTATACACATACAACCTGCGTCATGTCACCGCTTCGCTCGGCGAAGCCGTTACTTCGGGAAAAGACCTGACGCAAAGGTGAAATCTTTGAATGGATTCCGGATAGGGCTAACGCCCTTCCGGAATGACACTACGGCGGGTCGGGGCGAGGCCCGACCCCCTACGCGGCCGCACCCTGTTTATTGGCGATTGCTTTGGGCTTATCGCTATCAATAACTGAAAATCTTCTGAATTCTGGCTACTAAAAAATGTCCTACGAACTCTTCATCGCTACGAGATATCTGAAGTCCAAGCGGCGCACCGGCTTCATCTCGCTGATCAGCTACATCTCCATCGCCGGAGTGGCCATCGGCGTGGCGGCGTTGATCATCGTCCTCAGCGTTATGAACGGCTTCGAGACCGAGGTACGCGACCGCATTATCGGCGCGGATGCTCACATTCGGCTGGGGACTTATCATGAAAACGGGATCCAAGAGGTGGATTCAATCATACAACAGATAGAGGGCATCCGTCACATTTCCGGCATTTCTCCGTATATCATGGAGAAGGGGTTGATCCGGGAAGGGGGGCGCACCGAGGGCGTTATCGTACGGGGCATTGATCCGGCCACGGTGGGAACCGTATCCGAACTGCCGGAAACGATCATTTCGGGCGGCTTGCACTTAGGGCGGGTGGACGTGACCGGCAGAGAGAATCTCCCCGGCTTAGTTCTGGGGCGATACTTAGCCGACCGGCTCTACGCCACGCTGGGAGATACGGTGGTTCTCTTCAGTCCGGGTTCTGGCGGATTGTTCAGCCAGCCGCGCGCCAAGCAGTTTCACGTTGCCGGCGTTTTCGAGACGGGATTATACGAATACGACGACGTCTTCGCCTACATCTCCATCCCGGAAGCACAGGATCTATTTCGGATGCCGGATCGGGTGACGGGATTGGAGATCAAGCTGGATGATATTGACCGATCGGCGGAGGTGAAAGCCGCCATCCAGGAAGTGCTGGGCTATCCCTACTTCCCCCGCACCTGGCACGAGATGCACCGCAACCTCTTCAACTGGATGAAAATCGAAAAGTGGATGGGATTCATCATTCTATCGCTGATCATCATGGTGGCAGCTTTTAACATCATATCGTCGCTGATCATGGTGGTTTTAGAGAAAAAGAAAGAGATCGGCATCTTGAAATCAATGGGAGCTACCAACGCCGGCATCCGCCGCATTTTCATCTACGAAGGGTTGGCGGTCGGCGTGATCGGGACCGCAATCGGCATCATCATGGGGTGGGGATTGTGCTTTTTACAGCTTAAATACCATTTCTTTTCGCTGCCACCGGACATTTATTTCATCAATGCGTTGCCCATTTTAATGAAAGCAAGTGATTTCGTCATGATCGCCGTCATCGCGCTGTTGCTCTGTTTTCTGGCCAGCGTGTACCCGGCGCATAAAGCGGCGACGTTGGTTCCCGTCGAAGCAATCCGATATGAGTAATGTCCGATAGTTCCTATTCATTCATCGTAAAACGAGGAAGGGGTCAAGGAATGAACAATTTCCTTGTGTTTTTTACTTGGATATACTATTTTTTCCACATTATATTAATGATGAGGGTCGGACCGGTTCGGCACTCCGCGATGGACGGCTACGCTGTAAAGTCTCCGTTGAGGGTGTTCAGATGAGCCTGGTTCTCATTCAGGATCTTTATAAGAGCTACTATCTGGGCGGCAAGGAGCTACCCGTCATAAAGGGATTGAACCTCGAGATCGAGCGGGGCGAAACGGTTGCAGTGATCGGCCCTTCAGGAGTGGGGAAATCCACCCTGCTTCACCTGGTGGGCGCTCTGGATTACCCCACCCGTGGACAGATTACCATCGGGGGCGCAAAACTCTGGGAACTCTCGGAAGACGAGCTGGCTAGATTGCGGGCTTCCCAGATCGGTTTCGTCTTCCAATTTCACCACCTGCTCCCGGAGTTCACCGCCGTCGAGAATGTACTGCTGGCGGGATTGATCCGCAGCGGCAAAGAAAACGATCACCGGGCCAAAGCGGCTGACATTCTCTCACGCGTCGGCCTGGGAGAACGCCTGGATCACAGACCCGGTGAATTATCCGGCGGTGAACAGCAGAGGGTGGCGCTGGCCAGAGCCTTGCACAACGATCCGCCGCTGGTCCTGGCGGATGAACCCACGGGCAATTTGGATCGAGGAACCGCATCTGAGCTCCAGAATTTGATCTTCAAACTAGCCGGGGATCTCAATCTGGCTTTCATGATCGTCACGCACGACGTGCAATTTGCAGCGAGGTGCGATAGAGTTTTAAAACTACAGGAAGGGCAGCTCATTAAAGCCGATCCAAGCGAAACCAACTAATCGGAAAAACCTACTATCAATTGAGCCGAACGAAAGCCGCGAATCGGAAAGGTTCGTGTAACTGCCGGCGATGATTTACTTTACGGGAAATAGCGCTCATTCCCGAGGACGACGATGAACAACAAATTCTCCATTCGCGTTCAACAGGTCATCCAGCATGCGCGCGAAGAAGCGCTGCGGCTGGGGCATGATTACATAGATACTGAACATCTCTTGCTGGGCCTTCTCCGGCTTTCCGAAGGGTTGGCAATATCCATCATCAAGAATCTTGGATGCGACCTGCAGGAACTGAAGGATTCCATCGAGGAGTTCGTGGAGCCTTCCGGCGCCACCATGAAAATCGGCAACATCCCCTTCACCAAGAGGGCGGAGAGGGTGCTCAAGGTCTCTTATATCGAAGGCAAGAATTTCAACAGCGAAATAATCGGAACTGAGCATCTGCTCTTGGCGCTTGCCAAGGAAGAGGACGGAATCGCTGCACAGGTGCTCAGCGCTTTCAACATAACCCATGAGGCCATTCAGAAGGAGCTCGATGCCATGCTCCGCGGGGATAGCAGAAAGGAAACCCCGCAAACGCGGGAGAAAGAAAAATCCAAAACCCCCGTCCTGGAGCATTTCGGCAGGGATCTAACCAAACTGGCCCTCGAGGGGAAATTGGATCCGATTATCGGCCGGGAGAAGGAGATCGCTCGAGTCAGTCAGATTTTATCGCGGCGCAAGAAGAACAATCCCGTATTAATCGGTGAACCCGGCGTCGGCAAAACGGCCATCGCGGAAGGTTTGGCGGTACGCATCGTCCGGCGGGAAGTTTCTCCCATACTCTTCAGCAAACGCGTGATCGCTCTGGATCTGGGAGCCATGGTCGCCGGCACGAAGTATCGCGGCCAGTTCGAAGAGCGGATTAAAGCCGTCATGAACGAATTAGAAAAAAGCCGGGACGTCATCCTCTTCTTAGACGAGCTGCATACCATCGTCGGGGCCGGTTCGGCATCCGGCTCTCTGGACGCTTCCAATATGTTCAAACCCGCTCTGGCGCGCGGTGAATTGCAGTGCATCGGCGCCACCACAATGGACGAATATCGCCAGCACATCGAGAAGGATGGCGCCTTAGAACGCCGCTTTCAAAAGGTGCTGATTGATCCGCCGACGACTGAAGAGACGTTAAACATCCTGATGGGCTTAAAAGAGAGATACGAACAGCACCACGGCATCACCTACACAGACGAAGCCATCAAAGCCGCCGTCACGCTCTCGGAAAGATATATAACTGACCGGTATCTTCCCGACAAGGCCATAGACGTTCTGGATGAAACCGGCTCGCGTTTGCGCATTTCCAACATCGTCGTGCCGCAGGAAATCCGGACGTTAGAAGCCGAAATTGAGAAAATACGCCAGGAAAAAGACGATCTGGTTAAGAAACAAGAATACGAGAAAGCAGCGAAGCTGAGAGATCAAAAACTCCAGTTGGAAGCTCGTCTGAGTGCCGAAAGGGAAAAGTGGGAGAAAAATGAAACCCCCTCGCCAATCGCTGTAACTGAGGCGGACGTTGCCCAGGTGGTCTCAATGATGACCGGAATTCCGGTCAATAAGGTGGCTCTTTCAGAGGGCGAAAAGCTGCTAAAAATGAAGGAAAAAATCTCCAAAGCCATCATCGGACAGGAGGAGGCGCTGGAGGTGATTTCCCGATCCATCCGGCGAACGCGAGCGGGACTGAAGAATCCCAACAGACCGATCGGATCTTTCATCTTCTTAGGGCCTCCCGGCGTCGGCAAAACCGAGTCAGCCAAAGTGTTAGCGGAGTATCTCTTCGAAGATAAGCACTCGCTGGTGCGCATTGACATGTCGGAATACATGGAAAAATTCAACGTTTCCCGGCTGATCGGTGCACCTCCGGGTTACGTGGGATACGATGAAGGCGGTCAATTGACCGAGAGGGTGCGCAGAAAGCCCTACGCGGTTGTCCTCTTAGACGAAATAGAAAAAGCCCACCCGGATGTTTTCAACATCTTGCTCCAGGTACTCGATTCCGGCGAATTGACCGATGGTTCGGGGCGGAAAGTTGATTTCAAGAATACGATTCTCATCATGACGTCGAACCTGGGCACGCGGGAGGCGACGCAGGCAACGTCTTACGGTTTCAGCAAAGGAAAGAAGGGGCCTGACCAGAAGGAAGTGGCGGCGAAGATGAAAGAGGAGATGCAGCGTCTCTTCCGGCCTGAATTCCTGAACCGCGTGGATGAAATCATCATCTTCCGCATGCTGGAACGCAAGGACATATCGAAGATTCTGGACATCTACGTTAATGAGATCAACAATCGCCTCAAAGAACACGATCTGACCATCGAACTCACCCGCGGCGCTCGTGATTTCATCTGCGACGAGGGCTATTCCATAGAAACAGGGGCTCGCCCACTGCGACGCGCCGTTGAGCGCTTGTTAGAGGATCCCCTGGCTGAAGAGATTCTGAAAGGGCGTTTCTCACACGGTTCGGCCATTTCCGTAGCGCGCAAAGGAAAGGGACTGGCCTTCACGCTAAAGAAGGTTAAATCACCGGAGGATAATCCTGTAACTTGAGCGGAAAAGGATCTGCTAATAATATTCCTCTCACGCTGCAGAGAACCAAATATCCATCACCCGGCTTCGGTCGGGTTTTTTGGTCCCATAATTGGGAGCGAAGACTATGAAAACCCACCCCTTTCAGCAGACTATGTCCAACCGATTGCACCGCGTCCCGAATTTGACTCGATCTTGGGCTAATCCCACTATGGACGCTTGACATTCTCAATTTTATTCAGTATCTTTTTCCTGCAAAGCATTGGGTTATCAATGCACGATCAGGGCAGACGTAGAATTCAATATATGAGGGGGTGCATTATGAGTCCCCGTATCATTGCTGCGGTTCTAAGCGTTACTGCCTTCCAACTGATTTGCGGTTGCACGGGTCCCAAAGAAGCGGTTAAAACCTATCGTTTCCGGTTTGCTGAGGAGCTGTCTTCACGGAGCAGCGCAACCGTCATGAAAAAGAAAGAATCCTATACGACGATCGAATTCCTGTCCGTTCCTGCTGGTGCATCTGTTTACGTCTATGAAAAAGCCAAAAATAAGAGAGGTATACACCTCGGAAAAACGCCTCTCAATTACAAAGTTATGACCTACTACATCACCGAGTATTCCGACATGAGCGCCGAATACACGGTTGACATCAATATCGCCCATGAAGTTACCTGTGAGATTGACTATTCTGATCCGGCTTACACAGCGGGTGAAGTTACGTTCTGCTTTGCCTTTGAGAAGAAGGGGTATCGCTCTAAAATTGATAGCATCGCCATTCCGGCGACGAATGAGATGCTGATACGGGCATTGATAGATTATCCTATGCCGGAATACAAGGTGGAGGCGACTTTAGAAAAGTTATAAATGCCGATTAGATCAGAAGATAAGCAAGTAAATCCTGATGCAAACAGAAGGATTACCTAAATAAATATTGAACAAGGTAAACACGAGGTTCTCATGATTAATCCACAGTACGAGAAACTGGCAAAAGTTCTCATTCGCTACTCAACCAATTTGAAAAGAGGTGAAAAGGTCCTAATCGAGTTCACTGACGCTCCGACTGAGATGGTACAAGCTATTGTTCGCGAGGTACAGGCGGTCAAGGGGATAGCGCTGCTCGATCAGAAAACGCAGCGATTGCAACGAGAGCTGTTTCGCGGTGCGACGGAAGAGCAGATGAAAATCATCGCCGATGCCGAGCTTTACCGCATGAAGAAGATGGACGCCTGGATCGGCATCCGGGGCTTGATTAATTCCAAGGAACTCTCCGACGTGCCCACCAAGAAGATGCAGCTATACGAAAAGCTGTGGCTGAAACCGGTTCATCTGGAGCAGCGGGTGCGCCATACGAAATGGGTCATCCTGCGAGTTCCCACTTCCAGCATGGCACAGATGGCCAAAATGTCCTCCGATGCCTTCGAGGATTTCTATTTCGACGTCTGTACCGGAGTGGATTGGAAAAAAGCCTCCAGGGCTATGGATCCGCTGGTACGGCTGATGGAACAGACCGACCAGGTGCACATTAAGGGCAACGGTAGCGATTTGACTTTCTCCATCAAAGGCATCCCGGCCATCAAGTGCGACGCTCATTTGAACATGCCAGACGGCGAGGTCTTCACCGCACCGGTCAGGGATTCGGTCAACGGAGTGCTCCAGTACAATACACCATCCTCACAGCGCGGCTTTACCTTCGAGAACGTGCGGTTTGAATTCAAGAACGGCAAAATCGTCAAGGCGACGGCCAACAATACCAAGAAATTAAATGAAATCTTGAATACCGACGAAGGCGCCCGTTACATCGGAGAATTTGCCCTGGGCGTGCACCCTCTCATCAAGAAGCCCATGGACGACATCCTCTTCGACGAGAAGATCAACGGCAGTTTCCATTTCACGCCGGGCAACGCTTACGAAGATGAGGCGGACAACGGCAATCGTTCGGCCATCCATTGGGATCTGGTCTGCATCCAAACGCCCGAATGCGGCGGCGGCGAGATTTACTTCGACGGGAAGTTAATTCGCAAAGACGGCCGCTTCGTACCGAAGAATCTTCAAGGTCTGAATCCTGAGAATTTGGTGATAAAAAAATAGGAGACAGGAGTCAGATTTCAGGAGCCAGAATGGAAAGAATTCCAGCTAAAACTTTCTTTGACCTAATAGTCTGGTAAAAAGCTCATAAGTGGGTATTAGAAACATACAAATTCTCTGATTCTTTCCCAAAATCAGAAACTTTCGGAATAACTTCCCAACTACGGCGAGCGGCGGTTTCCATTCCAGCGAATATTGCCGAGGGCTTTAAGAAAAAAGGCAAACCCGATAAAGCCCGCTTTATGAATATCGCACAGGGTTCCATTGAGGAGTGCCGATACTACTTGATTCTGGTTAAAGACCTGGGTTATGGAGATACTGAACGCTTCATGGAACAGTTGGAAGAAGTAAGCCGCCAATTTGAGGCATACACCAGAAGCCTCCTGAATTCTGTCTCCTGAATTCTATGTTCTATGGAAAAAAGTGTCGAAATCATCACCGTCGGCGATGAAATTCTGACCGGA
>CAZHMN010000071.1:2453-15894 GCA_964533705.1 uncultured bacterium | reverse complement strand
GACCAATCCGAGGTAGTCTGCGTCCCCATGGCGATCCAGCCGTTGGAACAGACCGAAATGTTGGTGAAGTTCTGCCCGTAGTAGGTGAAGGTGAAGGGCAGGTTCATCTGCAAGGTCTGGTCGTCGCCGGTGGGGCCGTTGGGCACGCCAGGGCCGCCCGCCGCCGGAGCGATCTCAATCCAACTGTAGGAATGGGATTCGCCGCCGTCGTTGTTGTCCCAGGCCCAGTAGCCGTGATTGTCCGGGCCGCTGGGCAAGTTGCGCTCATCACCGACCAGCAGGTCGAAATCTTCAATGGATACATAACCGCCGCCAGCGGTGATGTTCATCGTAAACGTCACAACTGTGCCGCTTCCCATACCGGCATCTGCTTCAACGACGTAAGTGTAATCAGCAGAGCCACCCGGAACCAGCGTACCATAGCCACCCGGATTGCCCGTGATGGTAACCTGGGGATCATTCACTGTGAGATTCAACTCGACATTCTCTGCGGTTGAATTTCCATCATTGGTCAAGGTCAGAATGAAGTCAACCGTTTCGCCGGGATCCAGGGCACCGTTGTTATTACCCGTCGGATCCTCGATGACCAGATTTCCGTAGGTCACCTCCGGCGAATTGACGATCAGCGAGAAGAAACTATCCCAGGTGGAATCCCCGGAAGTCGCCTCCAACACAAAGGAGACGAAATGCTGATCCTCAACCTCAGGATCAACTTCTACGCGGAAACCGTCGGCCACGGAGACAGAATCCCCGGCATTGACCGTTCCGTAAAACTCGGAACCGTCAATAACGGTTACCAGCGGATCGTCGGTGCTGATCGAAACGTTCACATCCGGTGCCGCTTCGACGCCGATGTTCTTAACCTCGATGGTCAGATCCACGGTTTCGCCGAAATCCCACTGGCCGTTATTGTTACCCACAACGGCATCGTTGATCTCGCAGGAATTATAAGTGACGTACGCTCCTCCGGGGGGAACGACGGGGACTTCGGCCATATAACGATAGTAATTGGCCTTGGTCACGGTCACCAACATCGTCTGGCCCGGTACCAGCGGATCAATCGTGATGGTAACCGGTGTTCCGGTGGCGTCGGCGCTGCCGATGAGCCGGCCGTCCACGCTCAGTCCAATCAGCGCTCCGTCATTGGCCGTCACGGTGAATTCACCGACACCTCCGAAGATAGCAGCGTTATGCGTTACCGTGAGGCTCTGCGGCACTTCGGAGTAGAGCGTTATGAAGGCATCACCGTGGTGATGGAAGAGATGATAGGTTTCATCTTTGTTCTGGGGATTATAGGGCCAGGATGAAGCTTCCAGGTAATACTTGCCGCTGGCGTTGGCGAAGGCCGGTCGAAGGTTGTCTTCTCCCACCGGATCACCGGCCGGATGGGGATAACCCGGGTCGAAGTCGGGCCACATGCTATCATACATACCCCAGACATAAGTGTCGTTCACAAAGGAGTAAGATACATCTGACGCAGCGATGACTCCTAAAGCTCCGTGCTCGGAGCGATGAAAGGCTTCGGCAAAGCACTCTGTGCCGCCGTCAAATTGTCCCGTCAAGCAGTTGATGGAGAACACAAAGGGGTACATCGTGTTGGTCAACTGATTGATATTGCCGATGTTGTAAGAGGGCTCACTCCATCCCGTGACCGATCCGTGATCGCGGTGCTGAACGATGAACGTCCCGTTATTGATGGCGTTGTTGATCCCTGCCGCGCTGCCGCTCCAGTTGGTCAGGTAGTAAGGAGTTGTTTCAATATAGCCCAGCCCGGAGGGTCCGAAGTAGTTCACAATCATGTAAGTGTTAGCGTTGGTGGACCAATAGGACGGGGCACCGCCGGAGTATCCATCATATTGGCGTTCTGGAGTTTTGCCCAGAATCGTCTCAAAATACCCGTAGATCACCTCGCAGCAGAGGATAAACCAGCGGTCAGACTGCCAGCCGCCGGCAATCAAGGGATCGTTGTAGAAACCGGGATCTGTGTAAGGCTGGCGCTCATAGCTCAGCATCTTGTTGATCATTGTGCTCAGATCACCGTAATTTTGGGCGGTGATACGGGCGATGGCCAGATCGGGCAGATCATCGTTGCCGACAATGTCCGCGTAAATGTTGTCGGAAGCGCAGTAATTGTTCCAGGTTGGAGACGTGATACCGTAGGGATCTCCGGAACTCTGGTAATCTGACAGGAGTAACACCGCCACCGGCGCGGGATCCCACGTTGCGTAGGCGTTGTTGATGTAGTTTTCGATCAGCGTGGAATTGTTTCCGCCGATTTCGCTCAGAGTTGTGATGCCGGTGATGATGCCCTGTTCGTTGCGCCACTGCTTCAGCGTGTCGGCCCAGGCGAGAAATGCGGGATCATCCGGAACGATGATGATGTACTCGACATTGTCTTCGTCGGTTTTCGGCCGCTTAGAGAAATTTACTTCGGGCAGTGATTCGTAGTTTATCAGGTTTTCCCGCAGTACCGGTTCCCACCAGCGGCTGCGCAAGCGATCCTCACCGAAGTAACCGCTGCCACCATAGAAATTCACCCGTACGCGGACGTCCTTATAAACGGTCAAATCCTTCGTCACGGGGTTGTACTGGAAAGGCGTGATACCAATCTGCACGATGTCAACGCCCCGCATTTCCCCCGGTTCGCTCAAGATCACCGGTTCAGCGGGATAGTCAGCATTTCTACCATAAATATTGCTGTCCTTTTTATAGACCAGCGGTCCGTCGTAGTTGCCCCTGGGAATTTCGAACGCCGGAGCAATGTTCATGTCGTGGAAAACCTCGCTGCGGTATTCCACAACCTCAAGTTCCGCCCAGGCGCCTTCCGGGATGGCGATGAAGCGGCCTGTACCGGGCAGGTTAGGCGCACCGGCGTTATTGGGCAGAACCACTCCGGGAATGATGATATTCTGCATCATCTCCCCGTCCAGCTCCATATCCGTAAGTTCCATGCTGGGAACGGAGAAGACGATTTCAACCCCGGAAACGTCCTGATGGACGAGGTTGAAACCAGCTTCACCCCAGCAACCCTCAAAAGCGATTTCCCTCGCCAGAACACTGAATGGCATTAACAGAAAGCAACTGAGAACCACCAGTGTACCCATAAGGAAAAGCTTCTTCTGCTTCGCAAACAAACTCTTCGTCATTTCTCTCATGTCTCGTTCCTTCTCTTAGTTGTTGGCGACAGTTTTGTCTCGGATAATTATATAAAAATATGGTGTGATTTGATGATCATTCAACCCATAAAACAAATATAGTAAAAAAACAACGCCAAGTCAAGTTAAAAAAATTTTGGGGCTGTTTTTTTTATTCATCGCCGGGCATAAAAAACAAAGGCCACTCGACCCTGCTCGAGTGGCCTTTACCAAAATCGAATGCTTTTTTTCACTTCAGCAGCAGCATCTTGCGCACCAACGTTCTGCCGGCTGCTTCTAATTTGTAGAGATACACGCCGGAAGCCAGTTGTGAAGCATCGAAAATCACGGCATGTTGGCCCGTTCCGTGCACGCCGGAAGCCAATTCAGCGACTGCTTCACCCTTCAAGTTGTACACTTTCAGCGATACGTCGCTGACCTGATCCAGTGAGAAGGTGATCGAGGTGAGCGGGTTGAAGGGGTTGGGGTAGTTCTGGTTCAGAGCGAAGCTCTTGGGGCTCTCAATTTGTTTGACTCCGGGGACTCCCACAGTGTCATCCACGTGGAAAGGAACGCTGCCGGGTTCGGGCCACTGCGGAACGAGCGGCGTGGTGGGAATCAACTCCACAGGCACGCTGTGATATTTAACTTCGTTGAAAGTCCAGGTGCCTTCATCCTGAAAGACGCAACCGGCATCGCGATCCAGCACGTACTCGATATGGCAGGTGCCGTCAACCAGTTTGGCCATCGTGGGCGTCAGCTCGGAGAGGCATTGGCCGGGCGGAGCGTTCTGGGGCGTCCTGGTATTGGTGACATTTATGCCGACCGACCAATCTTCGCCGCCATTGGTGGATACTGACATGTAGATTTCACCCGAAGGCCAGCCCGCCGCGCTCAGCGCGGTGGTGTCGCAATCGTACACCTGGTACATACAGTAAAGGTAGCCGGTTTCAGGATCCTCGCCCAGGGAAGGACGCTGCGCTTTGACGTTCCAGGCGCCGCAATCAACGTAGTTCCAATCCCAGTCATCAAAGGCGTTGTGAACCACCTGGAACTCCCCTTCGAACTGCTCTGACCAGTGCCAGACGATGGAAGGATGCCAGTAAGTGGTTCCCTCCAGTTCGAAGAAAGAGGGCGTGGTGAAGACGACGTGCACCCAGTCGTACTGGTCAATGAAGACGCATAGGTCGGTATAGGCTCGCAGAGTATCCTTGTCCGCCGCGGTCGTATCGGGGAGCAGGGTGGTGTCGGGCGGGATGAACTGGGTTAGGTTGAAGGCGTCTTCGAAGTTGAAATCCTGCCCGTCATCGTCAATCAGGAGGTAAATGTCGTTATTGCGCTGTGTGTAAGTCGGGGCTCCTGAAGGATAGCCTTCTTCCCGGCAATGCGTCCAGGCGAAGGCGACGCGATCTGAAACCTCCGATGTGGCCAGATCGCCAGCAATAGTTTGCGTCCAGGTCATCAGTTCCCATTCGGCATCATAGCTGATGCTGAATCCGGCCGGATCGTATTCGCCTTTGATGTAATAATGGCGCTGAGGTGCGCCTGCCACGCCGGAAGCGGGATTTTCAGTGCCCAGAACGTGGATTGATTGATTGCTGCTGAACTGGATGCGCGGCCAAATCACCTCCACAAGACCCGATATAGGGGGCGTCTGATAGACCAGAAAAGCGCCGGAATGCGGGAAGAAGTCGCAGGCCACGGCCGTCCAGTAATCGCCGCCCGTTATCATGGTCTGATGAAAGGCCGGGAAAGCGATACCGCCGTAATCCACGTCCAGGGTAGTGTAACCGGCCTTGGCGGACGATTCCACCGGATAGCCTTCATAGGGCCAGAGCTGCGTCCCCGAGGGATCAATGACGTTATAGTAGATGTGGCGATTTGAGGCACCGCTGTTCAGACCGTTCATCCAGACAAAGTGGAGAAAGCCGTCATCACTCTTTTCCACCATACGTCCGGTCGTGCCGTTGTGCTGAATGTCGTACCAGGTCGTTCCGATGGTCAGCGTATCACCGATGACGTCATCGGTTCCGTCCATGATTGGCAGATTGTAAGGGGGGAATGCCACCGGGGCATTAACGACTTCATCTCCGGTGGTGATGGGGATTTTTTCGTCGAGGCGTTTGGCCGGATCAGTGGGCGATGCCAGCAGAAGACCGGGAACGAGAATCAGCGCAAAGGCGAAATGAGATTTCTTCAACATACCTCCTCCGTTGTTATTAAGGGTGGGTGCAGAAACTGTCTCAATCGCCAATATAAATCATTAAGACGTTAAAAATCAAGCGCAAAAAATTGCGAATATGGCCGCAGGTTTATCGGAGAGCTTTTAAATTACTGCAGTCAAAGAATGAGGGCTGGTCGAATAGGACTGCAGTAATTATGGGTTTTCGGGCTATACTTTTATACCAATGCTCGAAAGTAATTTCCAATTCACCAACAATTCATTCCTGCGAAAGGGCTTAAGTTCCCTTAGGTAGCAGGAATCTATTTTGCTGTTATTATTATTCCTGGATTCCCGCTTACGCGGGAATGACAGCTCATGGGGCATATAATGTCGGAAATTACTTTTGCAGACCAGTATAGCTATGGTGGGCAAAAAAAAGCCGCCCCGGTGAACGGGGCGACTCTGTTATTCCTAAATTTGACCGCTTTACTTCAGCAGCAGCATCTTGCGTTCTAAGGTTCGACCGGCGGCTTCCAGCTTGTAAATGTAGAGGCCGGAGGCCAGGTTGGAGCCGTCAAAGATAACGGTGTGCTGGCCGGTGCCGTAAGTGCCCGCTGCCAATGTGGCGATCTCTTTCCCCATCAGGTTGTAAACCTTAAGCGAAACTTCGCTGACCTGATCCAGTGAGAAGGTGATCGTCGTCATCGGGTTGAAGGGGTTGGGATAGTTCTGTCCCAGAGCGAAGTTCTTGGGCGTCTCCAGGCGCTTGGCGCCAGGGATACCCGGCTGATATGGGCTATGCTCGACGTGGAAGGGGACGTCCTGCGGCACGTAAGGTGTTGGCGAGAGCAAATCCACGTCCACGCTGTGGTACTTGACTTCGTTCAAGGTCCAGGTGCCTTCATTCTGGACGACTGTACCGGCATCGCGATCCAGCACGTATTCGATGTGACAGGTGCCGTCAACCAGCTTCGCCATAGACGGTGTGATTTCAGAGAGGCACTCGCCCGGAGGTGCATTGCGCGGCGTTACGGTATTGGTGACATTCAGGCCAACCGACCAGTTCTCGCCGCCATCTTCTGACATCGAGAGGTAGATTTCACCAGAAGGCCAGCCTGCAGAACTGAGCGCAGTGGTATCGCAGTCATATACCTGATACATGCAGTAGAGGTTACCCGTTGAGGGATCCTGAGCGATGGAGGGACGCTGCGCTTTCACGTTCCAGGCTCCGCAGTCGGTATAGTTCCAATCCCAGTCGTCAAAGGCGTTGTGAACGATATGGAATTCACCGGGGAACTGCTCCGACCAGTGCCAGATGATGGAAGGATGCCAGTAGGTCGTTCCCTCAAGTTCGAAGTATGAAGGGGTGGTGAAAACTACGTGCACCCAATCATCCTGGTCAATGAAAATGTTCAGGTCGGTGTAGGCCCTCAGAGTGTCCATATCGGCCAGAACCGTATCCGGCAGGAAACTCAAATCCGGCTCGATGAACTGAGTCAGGTTGAAGGCGTCTGTGAAGTTGAAATCCTGTCCGTCATCGTCAATTAGCACATAGATGTCATTGTTACGCTGGGAAAAATCGCCAGTTGTGGGGAAGCCTTCATCACGGCAGTAGGTCCAGGCGAAGGCGACGCGATCGGAAACCTCTGAAGTGGCCAGATCGCCGGCGATGGTCATCGTCCAGGTCATCAGTTCCCACTCCGGGTCATAGCTGATGCTGAAACCGACCGGATCGTACTCGCCCTTGATGTAGTAGTGGCGCTGGGGATCGCCCGCCACACCAGAAGCGGGGTTCTCCGTGCTCAGAACGTGGATTGACTGATTGCTGCTGAACTGGATGCGAGGCCAGATGACCTCAATCAGGCCGCTGACGGGTGGTGCCTCATAAACCAGAAAAGCGCCGGAATGCGGGAAGAAGTCGCAGGCCACCGCCGTCCAGTAATCTCCGCCCGTTATCATGGTCTGGTGAAAGGCCGGGAAGGCGATGCCGCCGTAATCCACGTCCATGGTGGTGTAACCAGCTTTGGCGGATGATTCCACCGGATATCCCTCATAGGGCCAGAGCTGCGTCCCGGAGGGATCAATGACGTTGTAGTAGATGTGGCGATTGGATGCTCCACTGTTCAAGCCATTCATCCAGATGAAGTGGAGATAACCGTCATCGCTCTTCTCCACCATGCGGCCGATGGTGCCGTTGTGCTGAATGTCATACCAGCTCGTTCCGATGGTCAGCGTATCGCCGATGACGTCATCGGTTCCGTCCATGATCGGCAGGTTGTAGGGGGGGAATGCCACCGGGGCAGTGACGACTTCATCTCCGGTGGGGATGGGGATGCTGACGTCGGGGCGCTTGGCCGGACTGTTCGGGGTTGCCAACAGAAGGCCGGGTATGAGGATTAGCACCAACACAAGATAAGATTTTCTCACCATGAGTCCTCCAGTTAATTGAGTATTTTTGCCCTTAATTATCTGTTAGTTCCTATCTTTTGCGGCTATTTAAAGTTCCGGTCAAAGAAAATAGTCACTTTTACATTAAAAGTCAAGCGAATTCAGTACAAAATATTTTTAATAAAGTCATTGTTGATCACATTTGTTAGAGGATAACTTCACAACGAAATTCGCATCGGGAGTTGAATCCTCAACCTGTCTTCCCAGCGACTTCCACCTTGGTGCCCAGCGGAAAGCGCAGTTTATCCATCGCTGATCCTTCCCGCATGGCGATCTCCAGGTAGCCTGTTGAGCCTATCAGACATAACAGCTCGCCCTTTTCAACGTCACTGTAGGCATACGACAATCCCTTGATTTGAGTATAGCCGGCGCTCACCTCGATTTCAGCGGGATCGAACGCCTGCAGATCGGTCTCAGAGATGTTCGTCATTAAATTGCCAAACCGATCTCGGTAAACGATTTGCCCAATAATTGAATCAACCTTGATAACGGGATGCGGGAAAATCTCGCGGCCGAAGTGTTTTGTTTTGGGGCCCACTTCTTCGAAAGGGACACCCTCAGCTAAGTGGGCTGCCACCGGGGATAGGATATCTCTCCCGTGAAAGGTGTGCGAAACTCGGGGCAGAAAAAGGGATTTGTTCTCGATCCTGCGGACTTCAGGCCGGGGATACTTTTCAAAAATGAATCCCAACAGCCCGTTATCAGGTGCAAGAAACAATTGACCGCCGGTTCTCACCGCCAGAAGTGCTCTGTCGGTGCCCACGCCCGGATCCACAACGCCGACGTGGATGGTTCCCCGGGGGAAATACCCCGCCGCGGTGGCGAGGACGATCGCCGCCTGGAGAACCTGCTGAGGATTAACGTCGTGGCTGATATCAACGATACGCGTCGATGGTGATATTGATAAAATGACACCCTTCATGGAGGCGACGTACCCGTCAGACAGTCCGAAATCCGTCGTCAAAGTGATACATTTAGTTTCCATTCAGTCAAACCCCGCATTCCTTCGTATTTAAATCAGAAACTTTCCATCCCGGTAGAACAGCTCGCCATCTGCGGATATTTCGCCGCCTTGCCGCATGTCGCAGACCATGTCCCAGTGAATTGCAGAGACGTTTTTACCCCCCGATTCAGGTAGAGACGCTCCCAGCGCCAGATGCACGGTACCTCCGATTTTTTCGTCGAACAGGGTATTTTTTGTAAAGCGGGTGATACCCTGGTTCGTCCCCAGGGCAAATTCGCCCACGAAAGAGGCACCATCATCCGTTTCGATCATTGCTTTCAAAAAGTCCAATCCCTTGCCGGCTTCGGCGCGCACCACCTGACCTTCCTCAAAAGTCAGCCGAACGTCTTCAACTTCACGATTCTGAAAGCAGGCTGGATAGGTAAAACGTATGTGTCCTTCGACGGAATCCTCCAGGGGCGCGGTAAAGATCTCGCCATCCGGGAAATTCTCGCGCCCGGCGCAATTGATCCAGTTCCGGCCCTCGACGCTGAACTCGATATCGGTATCAACGGATCTGACGCGCAGGGTTTTACACCCGGATAAAAAGGAGATGATTCGATCCTGGGATTTTGCAACGGAGCGCCAGTGAGCAACGGGGTCATCCTTCTCGACGGCGCAGGCGGAAAAGAGGAAATCTTCGTATTCGGCCAGCGACATGTCCGCATCCTGAGCCGCTGCCTGTGTGGGGAACTGGGTGCCGCACCAGCGCAGTTCAGCTTTGCTTATGCGCTCCAGTAACCTCTTAAACAGGTCTTGCCCAGCGCGCTTTTGCAGTGCTATGCGGCCGGGATCAACGCCGCTCAGGTTGCGGGTGTTATGAGTTCCCATGATCGTCAGCATGGCGTCAACCTTCTCGATTTCCAGCTTCTGGATATCGCTGACGTAACTCAGTTGCCGTTCGGAGGCCGTCTTGTAGAGGATCTCGGCAACGCCGTCTACGGTAATCTTCAAATAAGGGTGTGCGCCGGCGAGAAGCGCTTCATAGAATACCGCTCGCACCAGCGGAGCTGCCAGATCGGAGGCCTGAATGAGAAACAGATCTCCGTCCTTCAGGGCGAGGGAATACTCCACCAGAATTCTGGCCATTTTCTCCAGTCGGGGATCGGTCACGGCAAATAAGCGTTAAAATTCTACTTTCGGTGCTTCCTTTGCTCCCTCCGGCGCTTCGAAGAAATCGGCTTTCCGGAAACCGAACATATTGGCGATAATGTTGCGGGGAAAAGTCCTGATCAGCACGTTGTAAGCCCGCACCGCCTCGTTATAGCGTCTTCTTTCCACGGCGATCCGGTTCTCAGTGCCCGCCAGTTCGTCCTGAAGACGGATGAAATTCTGGTTGGCCTTGAGATCGGGATAGTTTTCCACCACCAGCAGCAGGCGGGATAACGCTGAGGAGAGTTCGTTTTCCGCCGAAATCTTTTCCCCAACTGTGCCGGCACCGCCCACCTTGGCGCGCGCTTCGGTCACCTGAATGAAGACTTCCTTTTCATGGGCAGCATATCCCTTGACCGTCTCCACGAGATTGGGAATCAGGTCGTAGCGCCGCTGGAGTTGGTTCTCAACCTGAGCCCAGGCCGCCTTGACGCCCTCATCACTGGCCACCAGGGAATTATAGGTTCCCTTGACAAAACCGTAGATTGAGAGCGCTCCAATGAGGATGATGCCCAGGATGACCAGCAGAATGATCGTCCCTTTTTTCATGCGAATTACCGAGCTTTATTTTCTATTTTATTTGATTGACGAGAGTAGCCAATAAATCCGCTTAATCAGATAATCGCCCTCTTGTGGCTGGCGCCCCATCAGCCATTATTCTTTCGCAAACCATCTGCAATTTTGAAAAGCCAATCGTGCGTGGCGATGATTTCATCCATATCCAAAGGAGGCGGCGAGCCGCCCAGGGCCGCTTCTAAGGTTTTCTGAATCTCCCTTTTGTGCCCTTTATCCTGTCCCCTGGTTTTAAAGATTTTCTTCCCCGGATAAACGGTTGTCGTACGGAAATCTTCGAGCACAGCCGTTTTGTCTCCACCCCACACTTCTAAGTGTTCTTTGGGGTATTGCGCGGCGCCCCGAGAAGTATAGAGAAGGCTGAAGGTTCCGCGTTCTCCAAAATCGAGTAGTAAGCTTAGATTCTCATCCAGGTGTTCACCCTGCAAGGGGATTCCGTGAACGGCGAAAGCGCGTGGTTGGGTTCCCATCCAATTCAGAGCGAAGTGCAGGAAATGACACCCTTCCCCCACCCAGCGTCCCCCCCCCAGATCGGGGTCTTTCAGCCAGTGATCGGCGGGGAGTGGTCCGGCGTTGACCCTGAAGATGGGAAAGGTCGGGCCCGCCTGGAATTGGCTCTTTAAAAAAGCGACGTGGGGTGAGAAAACGCGATTAAAACCCACCATGAACCAGGGATTGGAGGCAGCCTTCAAAGTCTCGCGTAGCTCATTAAACTCTTCAGGCGTGCGCACCAGAGGTTTTTCGACATAGACCATTTTCCCTCTACGGAGAGCCTCCATCGCCAGCTTTCCGTGGAGATCGTGGCGGGTGAGGATGAACACCAGATTGACCGTATCGTCCTCGATGACCTTCAGGGGATCGGTGGCGATCTCCAGAATCTGGTATTTTTCGGCGATCATCCGGGCGGTATGTCCGTGCGCTGTGGCAATCGAGCGAATTTCCGCGTCCTTGAACTTTGCGATTTCCGGTAAAATGAAGCTCCTGGCGAAACTCCCCGCGCCGATAACACCGATACCGAGTTTCTTCTGTGCTGGCCTCGCTGTGACTTTCAAGTGAACGGAAAGATCGGGCTCTTGAGGATACTCAAGAACGACCCCCAGGGGCGATTCTTTCCCTTCAAGAATCATATCATAGGCTCGGTCGGCTTCGCTAACGTTAAAACGGTGAGTGACCAATATTGAGGGCTGGAACTTCCCCTGAGCCATCAGCGAGGCGACGGCCTCCATATTCCTGCGCTCGGTCCAGCGCACGTAACCGATGGGATAGTCAATGCCCTTCTCTTCATATTGAGAGTCGTAACGTCCGGGCCCGTAAGACCGGGAAAAACGCAGCTCCAGATCGCCCCTGTAAAAAGGCTCTCTTTCGAGCTCGAGGCCGGCAACGCCCACCAGCACGATGCGGCCCCGATCCCGCAGGAGATGGGGTGCGGTTTGCATCGGTTCAGCGGATTGAGTCGCCACGGTTAAAATGACCGCATCGGCGCCGCGACCGTTCGTCCATGCTTGGACGGCTTTCCGGGGATCATCCCGGCCCAACAATGCCGTCTGATCAATACCCAACTTCTGCGCCCAGTTCAGCCGATCCTCCTGGATATCCATGCCCAGGACGTTGGCGCCGCTGGCTTTTAGCAATGGCACAGTCAGCAAACCGATCAAACCCAGACCCAAGACCACGACGTTGTCGCCTAATTGAACTTCCGCTTTTCGGATCCCCTGCAAGGCGATGGCCGAGATGGTCGTAAAAGCAGCGTCCTCGAAAGAAACCGAATCCCCAATGGGCACGCAGAGGTTTTTCGGCACTAAAACTACTTCGCTGTGAACGGCGTAGTCCGCACCGCCACAGGCCACGCGCATCCCCGGCTTGAGGTCATCAACTCCCTCGCCGACCGCCAAAATAACGCCGGCGCTGCTGTACCCCATCTGTTTCCAGTCTTCCAGTTTGCTTTTAACTTTCTTGATGGTGGTTATCAGGCCTTCGCGTTTGACGTTGTCCAGGACTTTCTTCACCTGATCCGGTCGGGCGCGGGCTTTGCCGATCAAACTCTTGCGCCCCACGTCAGCCGTGGCTCGCTCAGTCCCCACGCTGATGGCGGAGGCACGGGTTTGCACCAACACCATTCCGGGCGCAACCGTCGGAGGCGGCACGTCTATCAGGCGAATTTCGCCGCTTTTAAAGTCCTGAATCACCTGCAGCATGAGCTTGACTTTCTATCGGCAAGCGTTAATTGGCGAATTGGGATAGTTAAAATCAATGAAGGAAGGGCAAAGATGAAAAGAAATCCTCCAGCACCGTGGAAAGCTTATTTTATCTGATAGCTATCCACCCAATGGACGATTGAACCCAACTCTTTCAATAAATCCTTGAAAATAACCCGTAAATTTTTACCGCCCTTACCATCCCGGACCTCCAGAATCTGCAGAAAAACACCATCCGAGAATCCAGCGAAAGCAGCTGCTTCTCGGAACAGTGAAGGACGATCGGCGGGGATCGGTCGTTTCCCCAACTCGAGAATGCCCTGGAAGACGGCGGTAAAAACTGCAACCGAGCGTTTCAACACGGCCTCCAACTGCTTGCTATGCCCGGCTTCAGAGGCAAAAACCTGCCTGAGCAGGAAGAGCTTGCCGCGAAGTTCCCGCTCAATTTGAAGGCGCAGCGGTTGAGCCGGGATGACGACGTCTGAGAAGACGTCCGGTCCCAGAATGACTTGATGGAATAGCTTGAAGTCCAAAAACTCCAGCGGATAAGAATCGAGCGCTCTGGTGATGGCATCGGGCATCATGAAGTGAGGAACGGCCAATCCCTTGCGCCTCCAGTTTTGCAGGATCGGGTAGGCTTTTTCCAGCCATTCCATGCCATTCGCCGTCAAAATAGCCAGCGTATTCACGTCGGATTTGCCGGGAATATAATCGCCCCGGGCTGCGGAACCGACCAGCAGCAGGGCCTGTAAATCCTCACCGAAGGTACTCC
>CAZHMN010000071.1:0-2353 GCA_964533705.1 uncultured bacterium | reverse complement strand
TCTCTGACGTTTAATCCTTCGATAACGATGGTTTGATCGCCTCGATAGCGAATAATGAGGTACACTTGCAAGGGACCGCGATCGTTCAATGTTTGTTCAACCTTCTCCGCCGCGCCCACCAAACCGAAACTTTCAATTGGTGAGTTCGTCACTTTCAGATTATGTGCAAATGCCTCTTCGTCGGTAAGAATTAGATCTTGAGGATTCGCGGTATTCTCGATATCAGCTTGAATCTGTCTCCAGGGCACCAAAAACTTCGGATTGAGGAACTGACTTCCCGAAAAGTAATTATTTAAGCCGTAAACGTTGCCGGCAAGGATAACCACCATCAAAAGAACCTGAACGACTCGGCTCTTAATACGCCACCAAGCACCCGCCACTAAAATCAGATAAAGAGGAGCGAGAAACATTACCTTGGACGGAAACTGGAACATCCGTGAACCGAAAATTCCGTAGGCTTCACTGCCAATGACCGTTGTAAATAAAATACAGAGAAACGGCAGCATCACAAAACTTGCCTTTTTGAAATCTCTTTTAAGTGATGCGATGAATGCGATAACAAATAGGATGATAAAAGCCATTGAGACGGGAAAAGTGATCCAAAAACGCCAGGGATAGGTCGTCTCGCCCAAACAGAACACATATCCCAAAAATCCAGTTTTAAGTATGCTATTGACTATAATTCCACGAATCCCCACCCCCTTTTGCACCACCCGAGGTGCTTCCTGCATGACTCGATCAAGGTGCTCAGGATAAGGTTCTAATCCGCCGCCCGCTTGCGTTAAGAGAACAGGAAGCTGTGGGAGGAAAAGAATGGCAATGACAACTGCGGCAAGAATCCATTTGAATAATTGTGCCCGGTGTTTGTTAAAGGTGACCAGCAGGTAAAAGTAGAGAAAGAAGAGCACAAAGCCACCCAGGTAATCTTCATATAAAAGAAGGGCACCGCTGATTGTGAAAAAAATCCAGTCCGACCATTTGCCGGTTCTCTTCAGGCGGGTAAAAGCCCAGAAACACAGAAGCACCAAAAACATCGTCAGGGAATAGTAACGAATCATTCTCGAGTACTGTACCAAAAAAGGACTGAGGGCACATAATAGAGTCGCTACCAGGGCCACTTTCGGATTGAACCACTCTTTACTAAGCTGATAGACGATGATTAGACTTAAGAAACCAAATATAGCCCATAGAAGACGATTAGCCCCCAGATCCCAACCGGCAAAAGTTTTAGTCCACCCAAACTGCAGGAGGCTGTAAATAGGCGGATGAACTGTACCACCGGCCAACTGGGTGTATTTAATGACTTCGCCGAAATTCTCACCCTTGGGAAAAGTTAAAGCCTCATCCCCCCAAATATCATAGAGATCCAGGTTGTAGAAAAGGAGAATGCCGCCGAGCATCAGGATTAAGACGACTGGAAGCCACTCAGATGCTTTTTCTTTCGCCATATCCGTTCAGTTATCGGGTTGTGAATTGGAATGCAAAGAGGCCAATTTCGCTGCCCCGTGGGATTCTGCGTTAATATCCTCCCCCGGCGCCGCCCCCGCCGGACATTCCTCCACCGAAGCCGCCGAAACCGCCACCAAAGGAACCTCCGCCGAAGGAACTACCCCCCCATCCGCCCCGGCCGAAACCGCCGCCTCCCAGGAAGAGCAACGGAAAGATCCACAATCCCCCGCCCCCTCTGCGCCCCATAAAGATCATCAAGAAAATGAAAAAGAGGATGGGAATAATCCCGCCGATACCCCGTGCGGTTCGCGATGAACGACCCGTCGGAGGGGCCTGCGGAACCCCGTTCAACGTCACCCCGGCATCGGCCGCGATCACGGAGGCCAGCGCTGCCATGCCGTTCCAATATCCTGTAGAGCGATCTCCCTGACTGAGATAGGGGATGATATATTGGTCTCGAATGCCGCCCACTTTGCCATCCGGGAGGATGCCTTCCAGACCGTAGCCGACCTCGATCCAGATGCGCCGCTCTTCGATGGCATCCAGAAACAGAAGACCGTTGTCCTTGCCCTTCTGGCCGATACCCCAGGCTTCGAACAGGCGGTTGGCAGTGTCCTGGACCTCCCCGCCGTCCAGTGATTTCAGTGTGACCAGAACGATCTGCGCGCCGGTTTTCTGCTGTAATTCCAGAGCTAAGGCCTCGATGCGCTGAGCTGTATTGGCGTCAATAACTCCGGCGAAGTCATTGACGTATCCACGAGGCTGTGGGAGCTTGGGCTGAGCCTGAGCTGCAAGGCTGGCCAGCAAGATGAGGAGTATGTAAACGATTCGGTGTTTCACGATACCACGAATTAAGAACGGCTAAATTTACGGATTTTAGGCGGGGAAGTCAAGGGATTTTTGG
>CAZHMN010000070.1:2751-16011 GCA_964533705.1 uncultured bacterium | reverse complement strand
CTTTTTTTTCTCATCGTCCGTGGCAATACTTGTACTTTTTGCCACTGCCACAGGGACAGGGGTCGTTGCGGCCGGGAGCTTTGCCCTTTCGGATGGGTTGGGGTTTCGCAGGTGCTTGCCCCTGCGCTTGTGCTGGTGCTTGGGATTCCTGACGTTCTTGTTGCGGAGCCTGCGCGTAGGCGTAGGCCATACCTGCCGCCTGGCGATGCACCGCGGCCATCTGCTCTGCTGGAATACTCTCCTTGGGCTTGGTCAAGGTCAGTATGCGACTCTGGAAAATGCTCTTCAAGGATTTCTCGTTAATTCTGTCGAGCATTTCTTCGAAAAGCGAGTATCCTTCCCGCTTAAACTCGACCAGTGGATCGCGCTGGCCATAGGCCCGTAGACCGACGCCTTCTTTCAGGCGATCCATTTCATAGAGATGGTCCTTCCATTCCTCATCAATATAGCCCAGAATGGTGCCCTGTAGAAAATTAGGCAGCAATTCCGGATCAACCTCACCTTTGCGCCTTTCAAAGCTTTCCCGAGCCATCTGCTTGACTTTTTCCAGGAGCTCATCGCGATCCAGAGAGGGGAGTTCTTCCAAATTGAGATCGAGAAAGACGCGTATAACGCTGGCCAACGCTCTCTGCAGGTCTTCCAGATTCCAGGATTCGATGGATGTGCCTTCTTCGGTGGTGCGGTCGAAGAGCGACTCGATCCATTCATCCATCATTTCGAGAACCAGATCCTCGATTTCTTCGCCGAAAAGGACACGGCGGCGGCGATCGTATATGACTTCGCGCTGCCGGTTCATCACGTCGTCGTATTCCAGCAGGTGCTTGCGGATGGCGAAGTTCTGCGCTTCAACGCGTTTCTGCGCCTTCCCTATCGATCGGGTGATCATGGGGTGAGTGATAACTTCGCCCTCTTGCACACCCAGACGATCCATAATACCCGCAATCCTCTCAGAGCCGAAGAGACGCATCAGATCATCCTCTAAGGACAGGTAAAATCGGCTCTCCCCTGGATCGCCCTGGCGCCCTGAACGGCCCCGCAACTGACGATCTATGCGGCGGGCCTCATGGCGCTCGGTACCGATGATTCGCAAACCACCCAGCTCCACGACGCCTTTGCCCAATTTAATGTCCGTACCACGGCCGGCCATATTGGTGGCGATGGTTATCGAGCCCGGTTGACCCGCCCTGGCGACAATTTCCGCCTCCCGCTGGTGATGCTTGGCATTTAAAACCTCATGCGGGATCTTACGGCGCTGCAGAAGGCGTGAAATAGTCTCGGACACTTCCACGTTCGTCGTGCCCACCAAGACCGGCTGCCTCTTATGATAGCAGCTCTCAATTTCGCTTAATACCGCTTCGTACTTCTCCTTCTTGGTCTTGTAGATGACGTCGTCGTGATCCTGCCGAATGACAGGTTTATGGGTGGGGATGACCACCACGTCGAGTTTGTATATGTCGTAAAATTCCTGCTCTTCGGTTTCCGCCGTGCCGGTCATACCGGCCAACTTATCGTAAAGTCGGAAGTAGTTCTGGAGCGTGATGGTGGCAATAGTCTGCGTCTCCCGTTCGATCTGCACGTTCTCTTTGGCTTCGATGGCCTGATGCAGACCGTCCGAATAACGTCTGCCGTACTGCAGCCGCCCGGTGAACTCGTCTACGATGACAACTCTGGCATTATCCTCCACAACGTATTCGATGTCTCGCTCATAGAGCATGTGGGCGCGCAGGAGCTGGGTGATGTTGTGATTCCTTTCGCTCCGATCGAGGAAAACATCTTCAATGCGCTGACGCATTTCAAGCTTTCTCTCGGCGCTGATATCCATCCCCTCGATGCGGGATAACTCCTCGGCCATATCGGGGAGAACAAAGACCTCAGCATCTGCACGCATGGAATGAGCCAATTCCACCCGCCCCTTTTCCATCAAATCAATGGTGTGATGACGTTCATCAATGGCGAAGTAGAGCTCATCATCTATTTCATGCATGCGCTTATCGCGCAGGTAGTCGTTCTCAATACGGCCCATCAAACGTTTGGTGCCGGGCTCTTGCAGGAGTTTGAGCAGGCGTTTATTCTTCGGCGCGCCCCGGTAGGCTGTGAGAATATTGATTCCCGCCTTATATTCCGAATCCGCGGTTTCCTCGGCCAAAAGCTTCTCAGCTTCTGCGACGAGGTGATTAACCAGTTCGTTCTGTTTCTTTACTAACTTATCTACGTGCCCCTTGAGCTCGCCGAATTTGTGGGTGCTGCGCGACACCGGGCCGGAGATGATCAGCGGCGTGCGGGCCTCATCAATTAGCACCGAATCCACCTCGTCCACAATGGCGTAGTGATGACCACGCTGCACCACGTCCTCGGGGCGAATAGCCATGTTGTCGCGCAAGTAGTCAAAGCCGAATTCGTTGTTGGTACCGTAGGTAATATCCGCCCGGTAGGCTTCTCTACGCTCGTCGTTGGGCATGTGCGCCAGGATGCAGCCGACGGAAAGGCCCAAAAATTCGAAGATTTTTCCCATCCACTGGCTGTCGCGCCTGGCCAGATAGTCGTTGACGGTGATCAGATGAGCACCTTTGCCTTCCAGAGCATTCAAATAGAGCGGCAAGGTGGCCACCAGTGTTTTGCCTTCGCCGGTGGCCATTTCGGCAATGCGCCCCTGATGCAAAACAATCCCCCCGATCAACTGAACGTCGTAGGGTACCATGTCCCAGGTGACCTTGAGCCCGGCGGCATCCCAGGTATCCCCCAACATACGCTTGCAGGCGGATTTGACGGCGGCAAAAGCTTCCGGTAGAATTTCATCCAGGGTTTCACCGTCATTCAGACGGGAACGAAATTCATCAGTCTTGGCTCGGAGCTGGGCGTCAGACAGCGATTCGTAAGCTTCGAAATGCTGATTGATCTGCGCTACGATGTGACTCAGCCGTTTGACTTCCCGGTCAGATTTGCTACCGAAGAATTTAGTGAGGGCGTTCAGCATGTGTTATTGTTCAGACAAGAGGGAATAAACCGCATCTTTTTGTAGATAATAACATGTTATGATTAATCTTGGATATAAAACGCTAACCGAATGGGATTGTCTATGCATCCACATTTTTAACGAAGGGATGATCAAAAAGTTGCTACGAGTCACCTGATTTTACCATCCCCACAAGAGCCGATCCGCCAGGAATTCCGGCAAGCCGGCGCGGCGGATTTTTCCGGCAGCGGCTTCTATGTCATACTCTTGGCGAATGAACTCCACTTCATCCGTTTCAGTATCGTAAATCACAAAACAGAGACGCGGGTCGCGATCCCGCGGCTGGCCGACGCTACCGATGTTAATAATCCGCTTCGCCGGGGCGTTCTCAACGGGATTCTTCTCTCTATAATCACCCGGAACATGGGAATGTCCTACCAGGCAAATCCGGCCGTCAATAGCGTCAAATTGACTGGAAGCATCGTACTCTGAGAAAATGTAATGCCAGCGTTCGGGTTCCCCGGGAGTACCGTGCACCAGGTGAAGATCGTTTTCCTTAATTTCATATGGGAGTGAACGGATGAACTCCTTCTGCTCATCACTGATAATTGACATCGTCCAGAGAGCCGCCGCTCGGGCAAAATCGTTAAAATAGGCCAGGTCCTGAATGTTCGCAGCAGCCGCGTCATGATTGCCCAATATTATGTCTGAGGTTTTTGACTGAACAAGCTCTAAACATTCAACGGGATTGGCCCCGTAACCGACAATATCACCGAGGCAAATGAGTCTGTCGACTTTACGTCGCTCGATCTCCTCCAGAGCTACCGTCAGGGCTTCGAGGTTACTGTGAATATCAGATAAGAAGGCGATTTTCAAGGGGGACCTCCTGGGTAATTTGTGGGAAAGCCTTTTCCTTTCCTATGTTGTATTCTGTTTCTGATCCCCGGATTCGTGGTGCATTACAGCATCGAGAACGCCGTTGATGAATTTATCGCTCTTTGCAGTGGAATACTTTTTGGCGATTTCAATGGCTTCGTTTATGGTCGCCTTGGGTGGAATATCATCGAAAAAGAGAATCTCACATATGGCCATACGCAGGATGACATGGTCAAGGACAGCGATGCGTTCGAGTTCCCATTTCTCAACGTATTTTTGGATAATCTGATCCAGACGCTCCCGCATGCGGTCGGTGCGTTCGATCAATTCGTTGGCGAATATAGAATGGGCGTTTCCCGCGTTCGTGGGCTGAAAGTGCTCTATAATCCATTCAACGGAATCACCGGAAATCTCCTGGGCATAGAGCACCTTCATAGCCCATTCGCGTGCAGCCCTGCGGGTTTTCATAGATCAACTGCCTGTAATCAGCTTCATGGGGCTGAATAAACCCGTCTATTCATATACGTAGGTTAGCCACCCATATTTGTCTTCGGCTTTACCCTCGATAATGTCGAAGAAGCGGCGTTGCAGTTTTTCAGTGATGGGGCCACGACGACCGGCCCCGATGGGAATCCGATCAATTGTACGGATGGGGCTGACTTCGGCCGCCGAGCCGGTGAAGAAGACTTCATCAGCTATGTAAAGCAGTTCTCTGGGGACAAGCTGTTCGATCACCTGGTAGCCCATTTCACGAGCCAGGGTAATAACCGAGTCCCGAGTAATTCCCGGCAATACGGACGCTCCTAAAGGTGGGGTGATGATCACACCATCGCGAATCACGAAGATGTTCTCACCCGATCCTTCGCTGACGTATCCGCTGGCATCCAGCGCAATGCCCTCGATATAACCATCTGCGGCCGCTTCCATCTTAATCAACTGAGAATTCATGTAGTTAGCGCCGCATTTGGCCATGGCGGGAAAGGTATTCGGGGCGATGCGCGTCCAGGAAGAAACCCGCACGTCCACACCCTCGTTTATGGCCTCATCCCCGAGGTACTTACCCCAACTCATCGCGCCGATGACGACTTCAACGGGGATGCCTTTGGGATCTACACCGAGGGTGTTGTAGCCGCGAAAAGCGATGGGACGCAGATAAGCGGATTTTAGATTATTGATCCGTACCGTCTCCTGGCAGGCATCGAAGATCTCCTCCCGGGAGAAGGGGAGCTCCATCCGATAAATTTTCGCCGAGTCGAACAGACGGCGCACGTGATCCTTGAGCCGAAAGGTAGCGGCTCCGTTGGCGGTATCGTAGCAGCGCAGGCCTTCAAAAACGGCCGAGCCGTAATGAATGACATGCGACATCACGTGGATTTT
The DNA here is from genome assembly GCA_964533705.1 of uncultured bacterium. Classification (GTDB taxonomy): domain Bacteria; phylum Electryoneota; class B3-LCP; order B3-LCP; family B3-LCP; genus CAZHMN01. The sequence continues at coordinate 10,805 of CAZHMN010000070.1, read as the reverse complement.
GGCGTCCATCCAATCCACGAATTTGCCGCTAAACCAAATTTTTCCTTTTTCATCTTCAGGATTCATATTTCCTCCGGGTCAAGCCTTATAATTCGTTGCCCGCAAGAAATTTCCTCGCGGGCTATTTGTCATGATAGCTGTTGTTGCTTCAACCAGCTTTTTATTCGTTCCATCCCTTCTGCTATCCGCTCGAGAGAGGTCGCATAGGAGAAGCGCAGGAATCCCTCCGCCGCGGGGCCGAAATCAATGCCGGGCGTAACGGCCACTCCGGCCTCGTCAAGCAAGCGATGGCTCAGTTTCTCAGAGCTTTTATCCAGATGCCTGGCGTCCGCGAGGATGTAAAAAGCTCCCTTGGGTTCCGCGAGGACACCAAAATCCATGTCCCGCAGTGCACTGAGGATGAACACGCGGCGTTCATCGTAAGTCCCGACCATTTTATCCACTTCATCCTGCGGCCCGGTTAGAGCGGCGACTCCAGCCTTCTGCACGAATGATGAGGCGCATAGAAAGAGATTCTGATGAATTCGCCGTAGAGATTCAACGAATTCCGGTGGACAAATGATCCACCCGAGACGCCAGCCGGTCATGGCGTACAGCTTTGAAAAACCGGATACGACGAAGGCATTTGGTCTATACTCTAAGATTGAATGCGCCTTTACACCGTATGTAATTCTATGATAGATTTCATCGGAGATGACGTATTGTACGGGCAAATTGGCCAGTGCTTTCATGTCGTTGGATTCCATGACTGCGCCGGTGGGGTTGGCCGGCGAATTGATCAGAAACGCCTTGGCATTCTTCCCCCCCACTTCCCAGGCGCGTTCCGGAGCGATGCGGAATCCCTCCTCAGCATGAACGGGAAAAGTAACCGGAACACCGCCCACATAACGCACGTCATTGGGGTAGCAGGCATAATGCGGGTCGCTTATCAGTACTCGTTCGCCTGGCTCCAGGATTGCTGAAAAGATCATCCACAGCGCGGGCGAAGAGCCCACCGTGATGATAAACCGATCCGGATTGACGTCCACCCGATACTGATCATAGTAGTATGCCGCCAGCGCTTCGCGTAGCTCCAGCAAACCCTCTGCCGGTGTATAGGAAGTGTATCCATCTTCCGCCGCCCGAAAAGCCGCTTCAATGATGTGACGAGGCGTTCTAAAATCGGGCTCCCCCAGTTCCATGTGGACGATGTCCCGCCCCTGGGATTCAAGGAGGCGCGCTTGCGCTAACAGTTCCATAGCCCGAAAGGGGGGCATGGAAAGAGCGCGATGGGAAGGAGTCATTGGGTAACTCTAATACCTTGAATATATGGCGAGTTTCCCTCCGTTACAACGAGAGGATTATTCATTACACGAGCGGTGTTCTACCACTTGCCTACCCGTGCACCTTGGCCCATTCTGCCAGAAGATTAGCAGCGATGACGATGCGCTGAATCTCGCTGGTGCCTTCGTATATTTCAGTGATCTTGGCGTCGCGCATGAAGCGTTCCACCGGATATTCTGTCGTATACCCGTATCCACCATAAATCTGCACCGCCTCGGTGGCAGCCCACATGGCCGTTTCCGAACAGTACACTTTGGCCATAGCCGCTTCCTTAGAATAGCGCTGCCCGCTATCTTTTTTCAACGCAGATTGATAGAGCAGGAGCCGGGCCGCCTGAATGCGCGTTTCCATGTCCGCCAGCTTGAATTGAATCGCCTGAAAATCCTTGAGGTACTTCCCGAACTGCTGACGTTCGTGCACATATTGCAGGGAAGCGTCGAGTGAAGCCTGAGCGATACCCAGTGCCTGGGCGGCGACACCCATTCGCCCCGAATCAAGCGCCGTCATAGCAACTTTAAAACCATCGCCTTCGTTGGCCAGACGGTTGGCCACGGGTACCCGGCAATCTTCAAAGGTGATGGCGTGTGTATCGGTGCCCCGGATGCCCAACTTGTGCTCGGGAGGCTGCACCGTCATGCCGGGCGTGCCCTGTTCGATAATCAGGGAGGTGGTACCTTTTGCGCCTTTTGATTTATCTGTCATCACAGATACGACGAAAAGATCGCCGTTTTTTCCGGAAGTAGTGAAATGCTTGGCACCGTTGACGATATAATTATCACCATCTCGCACTGCCGTTGTCGTTAGAGCGGCGGCATCGGAACCAGCCCCTGGTTCGGTCAGGCAGAATCCGCCCAACTTCTGGCCGGACGCCAGCGGCACCAGGAATTTCTTCTTCTGTTCTTCTGTACCAAACGTGTAGATGGGATAAGCGGCCAGAGAGTTGGTCACCGATATGATGACGCCGACTGAGGCGTCAACTTTGGACAGCTCTTCGATGGCAATGCAGTAGCTGATGGAGTCCAAACCGGCGCCACCGTATTCCTCCGGGAAAAACATTCCGAAGAAACCCAGCTCGGCTAACTCGCGGATCTGTTCTCTGGCGTAGCCCATCGTTTGATCTCGCTCGGCAACGCCCGGTAAGAGCTTCTCCTGCGCGAACTCCCTCGCCGTCTTACGAATTAGTTCATGCTCTTCAGTATATGTTAAGTCCATGGAGATTCCTTGCTATTTGGTTCAAGTTCGATGCATCTAAAAGCAAACTTGGCCTATTGCTCTCTATAATCGTAAAATCCCATGCCCGTCTTCCGGCCTAGATAGCCGGCTGCGACCATCTTCTTGAGCAGAGGACAGGGACGATACTTGGAATCTCCCAATCCTTCGTGCAACACTTCCATAATGGAGAGGCAAACGTCCAGACCGATCAGGTCGGCCAGGGTCAGCGGCCCCATGGGATGAGCCATGCCCAGTTTCATGACGGTATCTATGGCTTCACGAGTGGCAACACCCTCCATCAGGCAGTAAACCGCTTCGTTGATCATGGGCAGTAAAATGCGGTTGGCGACGAAGCCGGGGTAATCGTTGACTTCCACCGGGGTTTTCCCCATCTTCGCGGCCAAATCGGCGACCGTATTATAGGTTTCATCGGAGGTGGCCAATCCGCGAATAACCTCGACCAGCTTCATCATGGGTACTGGATTCATGAAGTGCATGCCGATCACTTTGTCGGCGCGCTGGGTCACCGCGGCGATCTCGGTGATGGAGATCGAAGAAGTGTTCGAAGCCAGAATAACACCCGCTGCAGCGGCTTCATCCAGACGGCGGAAAATATCCACTTTCAGGGATTTGTTTTCCGTCGCCGCCTCTACGATGAAGTCCACATTGGGAATTTCGCTCCAATCGGTGGTGAAATTTATTCTATTCAGCGCCGCGTCCATTTGCTCCTGGGTGATGATCTCTTTTTTCACCTGCCTGCCCATATTTTTCTCGATGATACCTCGAGCGCGGTCCAGGTACTCCTGCTTGACGTCAATTAAGACCACGTCCAGTCCGGTCTGAGCAGCAACGTGTGCGATGCCGTTGCCCATCGTACCGGCTCCTATAACAGCGATTTTTTTTATATCCGCCATATATCCTCCAATCTGTTATTTTTTTAAGTCGTTATCGCGGAACCCGCGACTAAAACGCTTTCTCCCATTAATTCAGAAGAATCCTTTGACTGGCGTTACGATGACGAAATTGCCAAAGCGACCCCAGGTTAGTTGATGCTACTTTAACACTCGATCAACATAGCCGTAGCTTCGCCGCCGCCGATGCAGAGAGCAGCCAAGCCGCGTTTTGCGTTCATGTCCTGCATAAGGTATATCAGGGTGACGAGAATGCGGGCTCCGGAAGCGCCGATGGGGTGTCCCAATGCCACCGCTCCGCCGCGCAGGTTCACCTTAGTGGGATCCAAATTGAGCAGACGGTTATTGGCGATGGAAACCACCGAAAAGGCTTCATTGATTTCATAAATGTCAATGTCGCCGGTTGAAAGTTTGACCTTGTCCAGAAGCTTGTTAATCGCATCAGCGGGCGCGGTCGTAAACCATTCGGGTTCTTTGCTGGCGGTCGCTGAAGCTATGATCTTCGCCAGGGGCTTGATTCCCAACTCTTGTGCCTTCTCAGCGGCCATAACCACCAGTGCGGCCGCGCCATCGTTGATGGAAGAGGCATTAGCAGCAGTAACGGTGCCGTCCTTTATAAACGCGGGTCTCAAAGCGGGGAACTTCTCGATTTTTCCCTTGCCCGGCTCCTCATCGGCATCAACCACCGTAACCTCACCCTTCCTGCCGGGCACTTCCACAGGAACGATTTCCGCCTTGAACTTACCCGTGTTGACGGCATCCTGGGCGCGGCGGTAAGATTCGGCTGCAAAAGCATCCTGCTCCTCACGCGAAATGTTCATTTCTTTAGCGCAGAGTTCCGCGGCGTTGCCCATGTGGAAGTTGTTGTAAACGTCCCAGAGGCCGTCCTGAATCATACCGTCAATAGCTTTTTGATGTCCCATGCGGAAGCCGGTCCGGCCGGTGGGCAGATAATAGGGCGCTAAGGTCATGTTTTCCATTCCACCGGCGACAATAATGTCCGCATCTCCGCATTGGATGGCCTGCGCCGCCAGCATCACGGATTTCATTCCTGATCCGCAAACCTTGTTGATGGTCATGGCTCCGGATGATTTGGGGATTCCGGCGTAGATGGCGGCCTGCCGAGCGGGAGCCTGTCCGACTCCGGCCGGGAGTACGCAGCCCATGATTACTTCATCCACCTGCTCCGGTTTCAATCCGGCTCGTTCCAGCGCAGCTTTGATTGCCACTGCACCCAGGCGCGGTGCGGGCACGGATGAAAGTACTCCGAAGAAAGATCCGATCGGGGTGCGCGCCGCCCCAACGATCACGACGTCACGTAGATTTCCCATATATCCTCCTGTTATTTTATGAATTGTATATTATGCTGCTATCAGTCAAACGGCTCTGGATCAAAGTGGTAGGAATCACCGTCCCGATACACCCTCCCAACCTTGTTATGAGGCGAATGCTCGAAGATCAGGAGGTAATTCCCTTCGACTGCCTCTTCTAACAGCGCCTTCTTGTAATCAACTGTATCCGTAGGGTATAGATCGTATCCCATCACGTAGGGCACCTTAATGTGCGATGAAGTGGGGATCAGATCAGCCAAGAATATCGCCTTCTCGCCTTCCGACTCGATCTCGACGATGGAATGGAAGCGGGTATGCCCGCCGGTCACGCGAACCCTGATGCCCGGCACGACTTCCGTGTCACCGTCAATCAAGTTGAGCTGACCTGATTCCTGCAGCGGGACGATATCGTCGGGGTTGTAGCTGGCGTGAGTACGAACTGTAGGACTCATGGCGTCTTCGTATTCGCCCTTCTGGATGAAATAGCCGGCGTTAACGAAGGTGGGTTTCACGGCTCCGTCGAAATCCTTGTAGGTATTCCCCCCCACATGATCGAAGTGCAGGTGGGTATTGATGACATGCGTTATACTATCGGGATTGACTTCGAGTCGCAGTAATTCCGAGATTAAACCGCGCGGCATCTCTATTTCGTAGATCTCCAATCCCTTGGGATCATACTTCGACCCCACTCCGGTGTCAATCAAGACGATATGTTCATCCGTTCTGACCAGGGTTGGGTTCGATGCCAACCTGATGCGATTGCGATCATCAGAGGGTTCCAGGCGGTCCCAGATGACCTTGGGCACCACGCCGAACATAGCGCCGCCGTCCAGCCTAAAGTAGCCGTCGTGCAGGACGTTAACTTCAAAGGTTCCAATTTTCATATTTTCACTCTTCCTAAGGTTTCGTGTGACATTAGTTTTAATCCCTGAGTAGATTGCGGGCGATGACGATCCTTTGAATTTCAGAGGTGCCTTCGCCTATTTCGGTGAGCTTGGCGTCTCGGAACATGCGTTCAACGGGGTATTCCTTGGTGTAACCGTACCCACCGTGAATCTGAATGGCTTTAATGCAGGTACGCATGGCCACTTCGGAAGCGTACATCTTGCACATGGCGGATTGCGTGGAATAGCTCTTCCCGGCATCCTTGAGCCGCGCCGCATTATAAACCAGATGCCGGGCGGCCTCAATTTCGGTGGCCATATCCGCCAACATAAACTGTATGGCTTGAAAACGACCGATGGGCCGATTGAACTGCTGTCTCTCCTTACTGTACTTCAGAGCTTCATCAAAAGCTCCCTGCGCGATTCCTAACGCCATCGCCCCAATGGAAATGCGACCTCCATCTAAAATAATCATGAACTGCTTGAATCCTTCGTTCAATTTCCCCAGCAAGTTACTTTCCGGAATGCGGCAGTTTTCGAATATCAATTCGGTGGTATCCGATCCGCGAATGCCCATTTTGTGGATTTTCTTGCCGACGGAGAAACCGGGCGTACCCCGCTCAACAATGAAAGATGAAATACCTTTCGCCCTTTTTTCTTTATCTGTCAGGGCAGTGTTGACGCTGGTCCAGGCTTTCGAGCCGTTGGTAATGAACATCTTGCTACCGTTTAGGATCCATTCATCACCGTCTTTCACGGCGGTGGTTTCCGTCCCACCCGCGTCTGATCCGGCGTTGGGTTCGGTCAAACCGAATGAACCCAGTTCTTCACCTGAGCAGAGTTTCGGCAGATATTTTTGCTTTTGTTCTTCGGTACCGAACATAAATATTGGATTCAGACCTAAAGAAATGTGTGCGGCCAGAGTGATACCGCTGGAGGCGCAGACCCTGCTTATTTCCTCGACGGCGATGGCATAGCAGACCGTGTCCATGCCGGCTCCGCCGTATTCCTCCGGGAAGCAGATACCCATCAACCCCAGCTCGCCCATGGCTTTCAGAATATCATCGTCTATATATTCCTGTTCGTCAAATTTGGCGGCGCGGGGTTTTAGTTCATTCTGGGCGAAATCGCGCACGGTTTGCTGCAGGAGCTCTTGTTCTTCGGTTAGAAACATGGTTCATCCCTTTTGGTTACAATGACCGATAATCGAAGCTTGCGACTATGTTCATATATGACATAAACCCAGTTGAGTATTCTTATGAAAATTTAGAGCGCACCTTTGAATAAGCGTACTCCAATCCCACCGCTGCTAACAGGAACATGGCGGGATAAATGGGCATGCGGTAGCGGGGTAGAACAATCGTCAGGCTGAACAACAGAGTAAATCCGATAACCTGCAATCCCCAGAGCGACCATCGCCTCCAGTCCCGCAGGCTACGCCAGATTCCCAGGACAGCAAAAACGAGGATGATCATCCAGGGAATGACGTAAAATGGATGTCCGGTTAGAGGATGGGTCATGTCCCTCCACCAGAAGTAGAGAAATCGAGTTAAGGTTAAACGCAAATACTCGCCCGGATGCTCCCTGATAAAGCGTTTGACTTCAGCGGCGAAAAAGCGGTCTCGTTCGATCTCATCGGGTACCATGTGAGCTTCGACCAGATTGCGGTAATCTTCGGGGATGGCGTCGTCAATGTCGGTCCCCTCGAAAGTCCGCACCGTGCCGGTGGCACCGATGTGATTGCCGCGCCAGACATTGTAGGCAAACGCGGTTCGCAACGGGACGAAAGCGCCCAGTTTAATATAGTTGCGTATGGTCCATGGAGCTATAACCAGAACAGCCCCCAAAACGAACAGCACCAGCTTTCCTAAACCCTCTCGTTTTTTCAATTGGCCGGTAATCCCCCACGACAGGGGAACGGCCAAGCCCAGCAGTTGCAGGCTGGGATTGATCCAGGCGGATAGGCCCAGCAGCGCTCCGCAGCCGAAAGCTCTGCGTCTCGTGAGAGTCTTACCACCGGTTCCGCCATCTCCTAAACGCTGCGCTTCATAGAGCATCCAAGTCATGGGCAGGAACATGACGTTTTCGGGCACGATGCGCACCGTCAGAAAGATCAGTTCCGGGTAAACCGCCCAGATCAAAGCTGCGATCAACCCGATTCTTCTTCCGGCCAGTCTCTCCCCTATCTTATAGAGAAACCAGCAGACGGCGGCCAGAAGCAGCGCGTGCATTACCCTGGGGCCGGTCAAATGGATGCCGAAGAGGAAAAACCAGGGCACCAGGGTATAGCAGTAAAGCGCCGGTGAATAGGCCGTGGGCTGCAGTGGAAAGCGCCCGTCAAAATCGTAGCTGAAACCGTACCCCTGGACGACGTTCCAGGCGATGCGGCCGTA
>CAZHMN010000070.1:0-2651 GCA_964533705.1 uncultured bacterium | reverse complement strand
CAAAGAGCAGATACCAAAATGAATAATCTGACCAATGATCCCGCGATGAAAACACTCCTACGCCCGCCAGGATCAACAGCAAAAACCAGGGCGCCCAATAAACCGGGTGTCCGGTCAGAGGGTGCGTGGGGTCTATTGTCCAGAAATAGAAGAATCTCCGCAAGCTCAGGGACAGGTAACGCAGCGGGTCATCCTTAATATGCTGTAGCGCTAATCTCCGATAAACCTCCTCATGCTGAATCTCACCGCCGACCAGTTGCGATTCGACGAAGGCTTCGTACCGGGGATCCAGAGCCGCGTCGTGCGGAATTTTATCGAAATTCCGAGGGGTTCCGGTGGCGTCCGGGAAATTGCCTCGCCAGACGTTGATCCAGAAGTTGGTGCGAACCGGAATAAATTCACCGAAGACTGAATAATTTCTAATCGTCCAGGGCGCAACGACAGCGGCCGCCACTAACAGTAAAAGTACCGAGTCTAAAAGCAACTTGCGGGTTTTCTCCCTCTTCAGCCAGAACCAAAATAGCAGTGCGAGGGGCAGCGCCAGCGCTGAAACTCGCGTCAAGGCGGCAATTCCACAGAGAATACCGACAATAATGATCTGAGATCGCTTCCCGTCCCGAACGTACTTTGCTCCGATGACAAAGATCAGCGCCATCTCCAATAGAATCCAGGTTTCCGCCACGAACTTCATCGGAAGAAGGATCATTTCCGGGTAGATGGCGAAGGATAATGCAGCAATCATCCCGACGTTTTTCCCCGACAGCATCCTGCCGCCAACTCCGAGAAGCCAGCAGATTGCGCCACCTGCCAGCGCTTGACTTAGCGCCACGCCCAGAAGATTATCCCCGATCAGCCGATAGTAAGCAGCCAAAAGGTACGGGTAGAACGGGGCCATCCAGGCAGTCGGTGCCAAGGGGGTGCTCCCGTACATGTCGAAGGAAAAACCCAACCCGGCGGCGATGTTCCTGGCAATTCGGTCGTACTCATAGACAGTTTCTTCGAGGCTGTCCCCCCAGATCAACATGGCGACTACGCGTAACAATAATGCGAAAGCGAATATCCACCAATAAGATTCTTTAAATCCGGTCTTTTTTTCAACCATCGGCGCCGACAGTATCTGTTTTGAATATCATTTTAAATATTGCTTGGAGGCCCTCCGCTGCCAGGAGTACCAATCCGGGAATCAATGGTATGCGGTAGCGAGGCAGTACTAACGTTAAGCAATAGACAATTGTGGTGGCTACGATTATGAAGTACCAGAATGAATAGTCCCGCCAACGATTTCGAACTGAATAAATTCCGGTCGCTGCCAGTATTATTAATAAACACCATGGTCCCCAATACAATGGAGAACCAGTCAACGGATGGGTCGGATCTCGAGTCCAGAAATAATATAGTCTTTTGATACTCAACTTAATAAATTGGCCTGGGTTTTCCCCAATATACTCTTTGGCTAACTGCCTGTAGACTTTTTCTCGTTGCGTTTCGTCGGGGGTCAACTGCGACCTAATCGCCTTGATGTATTCCTCCGGCATATTGCTTTCAATGACATTCTTATCGAAATAACGGGGTGTACCAGTGGCATATGGATTATTCCCACGCCAAACATTAAACCAGAAATTTGTTCGCACGGGAATCAGAGCATCCATGACTACATAGTTACGAAATGTCCAAGGAAAGACGACCAAACCTGCCAGTGCAATAATGAGGACTGAATCGATAATCACTCTCCTGGATATTTTCTTGCTAAACCAGATCCAAACCACCAGAGCAACAGGCCAGGACATGGCGGACACTTTAGTGAGTATAGCGATACCACATAGAATACCGGCAATGACAGCGAAGCGTCGTTGATGCGTCTTAATATATTCAACACCGAAAAAGACAATTAGAATCATCAACAATAAGAGCAAATGTTCTGGTACAAATTTCTGGGGGTGAAAGATTGCTTCAGGATAAAGGGCGAATAGGCCGGCTGCGGTAATGCCAACAAATCCTCCGGACAAGGCGACTCCGATAATCCCTATCAACCAGCAAACCACGCCTCCAATTATTGCTTGAATGACTGCCACCCCCAGCAAGTTTCTCCCAATAAGCAAGCTATACCCTGCCAGAAGGTAGGAATATAAAGGCTCCATCCAAGCCGTCGGTGCATTGGGGTAGCGACCATAAAAATCGAAGGAATGCCCGTGGCCATCAGCGATATTCGCAGCGATATGCCCGTACTCAAATGCATTCTTCTCCAATTCGCCATCGACACCCAGAGTAAGAATTCCCGCGAGTCTCAGAATGATCGCAGCAATAGCGATAGCGATGAGAAGAAATTTGTATTGTTCCTTCTTGAAAAGGAAAGCAATTCCCTTCAACCGTTACCCCAATGAGCTTCGGAAATAATTACGAATAAGAAGTTTCGTTGATATCTAAAGTGCCATTTCCTTTACGTCACCCACCTCGAAATCCGCCGCGGTGAGCTTGCGGACGTCATCCACGGTAACGCCGGGAGCCAATTCCGTCAGAATTAATCCTTCCGGGCTCTTAACTTCCATCACGCACAGCTCGGTGATGATCATATCCACCACGCCGACGCCGGTCAATGGCAGGGTGCAGCGCTTCAGAATCTTGGGGGAACCGTCCTTGGCGGCGTGGGTCAT
>CAZHMN010000069.1:0-16100 GCA_964533705.1 uncultured bacterium | reverse complement strand
GGCTTCGCCGCTGGACCCGACACAATAAAAAGTGTGCTGCCGACTCCCCGCAGTCGGCAGCCTACTGGGACACCGGATTGAAATCCAATGCCCGATTCTTGGGTAAATTAAATGAAGCCAATGGTGAACATATTCAGCACCAGTCGTTTTAACGACTTTACGCGGAACGTTGGGCATCCGAATTCATTCGGGTGCTGGGAAAGGCTGTCGGACTGTGGGACCAGCCCGACCACCGGAGGTGCAGGCAACGCATGGATACCCACAGCAGAGCTGTGGGGCACCTTGCTCGCTCGTTTTTTCTAATCCCTCCTGCCCCCCTTATTAAGGGGGGTGCCCAAAGGGCGGGGGGATCTGAAATCGGTAATGATCTTTGGGACTGGCGTCAGGTCATACGGCTTCGCCGTTGCAACGCCACCCTTTGAGCGATTCTGGCAATTATCCTCACACAGGTAACTTCAAAAAATAAAAGAGTCTAAAATATGCAGCCGCCTGATAAGGGCAGCGGGCGCACCCAATAACAATACAGGAGACGAACATGAATCCAGTTAAAATCGCGATGACCATCGCGCTGATGGTTTTGCTTTCAATCGGTATCTTCAGTGTCAGTTTGCAGGCAGCTTTCGCCGAAAAGATCAAGATCGAGAAAGCGGACGATCTTCCACCCCACTCCTATCAAATAGAAATGAAGGCGGTGGATCTGGTGGAGAACAAGGATGCGTTGATGAAACTGGCGGAGGCGATCAAAGCCGACATCGAAGCCGACCTGGAAAAATACGACATCCAGGACAAAACTACATTGAAAGGTTACTATGCCAAGTTAGGCATCATTGCTCTCATCGAAGGCCGGTACGACGATTACCTGAAATTCCTGCAGATGCGCAAGGAATTGGAAGACAAGGAGGCTTCCAAGCTGATGACGGGTCTGTTTGCGCGGGCCTATATCAAGGCGGTGCAATCCGGTCAAAAGGACACAGAATCCGCCTTCAAACGCGAATACGCCAAACTCGTCAATGAACTCCCCTACGAAGTCGTCGAATCCGAGGTGGAATCCACCAAGGGACAAACTGAAATCCTCTCAAAGAACCTCTTTATCGGCATCATCAACGAACGGATCCAGCCCATCCTCGATAAGAGCAACGGGGAGCTGAAACTGGATAATGCAGCATCCTTGATCAGTAATTATTACACAATCAATTACTATCTACCCTACAAGGATATCGTCGGAGAGGTTCTGGCTGCCTACATTGACGCCAACAAAGTCGTAAAGCCCGATATCTGGGAAGCTCGAGAGGTGACACTCGACAAAAACCAAAAAGCCGAACCGGTAATCGTCGGTATCTGGGATGCCGGCGTTGATCCGGAGGTTTTCAAGGAAAATATCTTCGTCAACGATAAGGAGATCCCCGGCAACGGCCTCGATGATGACGGTAACGGCTACGTGGACGACGTTCACGGCATCGCCTACGATCTCTACGCGGACAAAACACCGGATCTTCTCTATCCCATCGGCGACGTTCAGGCTGACCGCCCCCGCCTTCAGCGCATGATGAAAGGCTACATGGATCTGATCTCCAATATCAATAGCGAAGAAGCCACAGAACTCAGGAAAATGATGTCCAGCCTCGATCCTACAGAGGTCAAGCCGTTTATCGAAGACATCGGAAAATACGGCAACCATTGCCACGGAACCCACGTCGCCGGCATCGTGGCCCGCGGCAACCCCTTCGCGAAAATCCTGGTCGCGCGCCTCACCTTCGACCACCGCATGATCCCCATGGAGCCCACCCTTGAGTGGGCCAAAAAGACCTCCAATATGATGGTTGAAACAGTTGATTACTTCAAAAAACACGGAGTCCGAGTGGTCAATATGAGCTGGATCTACACCCTGGACGAGATCGAAGACGCATTAGAAGCCAACGGCGCGGGCGGAAGCGTCGAAGAACGTAAGGAGCTCACCCGCCAGATTTTCGATACCATTAAAGCCGGGCTTTACGCAGGCATTGAAGGCGCCCCGGAAATTCTCTTCATCGGCGGAGCCGGAAATGCGGACAACGATGTGAAATTCGAAGAGTTTATTCCCTGCTCCTTCGACTTGCCCAACTTGATGTCCATCGGGGCTGTGGATCAGGCCGGAGAAGAGACCGACTTCACCAGTTTCGGCAAAGTGGACGCTTACGCCAACGGGTTCGAAGTCCTAAGCTACGTCCCCGGCGGCGATCAGATCAAACTAAGCGGCACCTCAATGGCATCGCCAAACGTTGCCAATCTGGCCGCCAAGATTTTCGCCGTCCGTCCCGATCTCAAACCAACGCAAGTTCGAGAACTCATCGAAAAGGGATGTGATGAGAAGAAAGCGGGCAATCGAACCATCCGCATCATCAATCCGAAAAAATCATTTGAAATGCTGGCACAGATGAAATAACCACCACACCAAATGATGAATCATTAGCGTGCGGTCAGGCATCCTCGCCTGACCGCCGCCTACCGTTTTGAGAACGCAATGACCGCACCCGGACAATTGATGTTTATTTAAGCGAGGTAAGTTACTATGAAAAACAAAGTACTATCCGCATCGTTTGTCTCTATTCTGGCTTTACTTGTTATCACTGACTTGGCCCCCGCCTGGGATGACGATTATAATTACCCGGAAACAGCGAAGATCGCCGTCAGGGATACGCTGCACGGCGTTGAAATCATTGACAACTACCGCTGGCTGGAAAATGCAGAGAATCCCGAAGTCGTCGCCTGGACAAAAGAGCAAGAAAGTCTGACGCATTCCATCCTGGATACGCTGCCGCAGCGCGAATTCCTGATCAAACGATTCAATGAATTATTACGCTACGATGACGAGGATGTCCCTGACAAAGTACTGGACGGAGAAAGAATTTTCTTATGGACGAAGAAAAAGGATGAAGAAAAGTGGGTCTATAATACCAGAGCAAGAGAGGACGCCGAGCTGGAGGAATTAATCAATCCCAACCTCTGGGATCCAACGGAAACGCTGGCCGATGTCGTCCCCTCCAGAGATGGAAAATACGTCGCCTTTGGTAAAGCACGCGGGGGGGATGAAAATCCCATCTATCGCGTCATGGTCGTTGAGACCGGAGAAATCCTGCCTGATTCGTTATTAGGATGGAAACAACGCGTCTCTTCCTGGCTCCCCGAAAATTCGGGATTTTACTATACCGCCAATCCCCTAAAAGGCGAAGTGCCCGAAGGCGAGGAAAACTACTGGCAATCAGTTTATTTCCATAAGCTGGGAACACCCCCATCTGAAGATAAAAAAATATTTTTCCATGACACGGTTAAAGAATACTGGCATGATGCCGCCGTCACCGAGGACGGCAAATATGTCGTGTTCTACCGCAGTATCTACAATCAGAACGAGGTCTATTTCAAGAGAGTGGGGTCCGACGAACCCCTTATCCCCATAACAACCAGCTTCGACGCTCAATATTCCGTTGATATCATCGAGGGCAAAATCCTGATTCGGACGGACAAGGACGCGCCCCTTTACAAGGTATATATTACCGACGTTGACAAGCCGGATCAGCAATACTGGCGTGAGTTCATCCCTGAAGACAGCAACGACATGCTCCAATATATCGCCTGTATCGCCGGGCACGTCTATGCCGTTTATCAGCACAACGCCTACACTCGAGTCAAAATATTCACACTGGAAGGAAAATACCTTCGCGAATTGTCATTTCCCACAATAGGAACGGCGAATCTAACAGGCTATTGGTCTCAACCGGACGTCTGGGTGAAGTTCTCCAGTTTTACTTATCCCTCCACCATCTACAGATACGATTTTGGGAATGACAGCTTGATCTTGTACCGAAAATATCCCGTAGAAATTGACGTGAGCAACTTCACAACCGAACAGGTTTGGTATAAATCCAAGGACGGCACCCCTATCTCGATGTTCCTGGTTCACCATAAAGACCTCAAGAAAGATGGGAATAATCCTACTCTTCTAACCGCCTATGGTGGATTCAACATCTCCATTACGCCGCGTTTCTCAACGTCGAAGGTCGTCTGGCTGGAAGCCGGCGGCATGGTGGCCATTCCGAACCTGCGGGGTGGCGGTGAATACGGGCAGGAATGGCATAAAGCCGGTATGTTAGAGAAAAAGCAGAACGTCTTTGACGATTTCATCGCCGCGGCCGAATGGTTGATTGATAACGGATACACAAATCCTGATAAGCTGGCTATCAGCGGAGGGAGCAATGGCGGATTATTGGTCGGCGCCGCCACCGTACAAAGACCTGAACTCTTTAAAGTCGTAGATTGTGCCGTCCCTCTGCTGGACATGATCAGGTACCACAAATTCGGATACGCCAACGTCTGGGCCGAAGAGTACGGCAGTTCTGATAACCCTGAGCAGTTTAAATATCTGTACCGGTATTCTCCGTACCACAACGTCATCAATGGGGTGAAATACCCTGCCATGATCATCACCGGCAGCGAAAACGACGCCCGCGTCGATCCTTTACACGCCCGGAAGATGGTGGCTCGCCTGCAGGAAGCGAACCCGCACGGAGAACCGATTCTGCTGCTCGTCCAGAAAGCTTCGGGACACCATGGAGGCACAACGCTTTCTGTCCGGATCGAACAGCAAGCGCAAACTCTGGCATTCCTGATGCAGCAATTAGGGATGAACGCACCGGAATGAACCGAGCTCAGGCACCGCAGGACCTTGCTTTTTTGTTCATAGGCGGCAAACCGGACGCGCTTGAGCAGAAAGCGCAAAAACTCACTTAAAAATAACACCCGGAGACCTGTGTTGAACATCCACAAACATGTCAGTCTTAATTTGAACGTGCGCGGTTTGGAACAATCCGCCACGTTGACCATCAACGATCGTACCAGGCAGATGCAGCGCGAAGGAAGAACGGTCTACCGCTTGGGGTTGGGGCAGTCGCCTTTTCCTGTGCCGGTGCCTATCGTCGAAGCCCTGAAGACGCATGCTCACGAAAAGGACTACCTCCCCGCTAAAGGGCATCGCGATCTGCGCGGCGCCGTAGCTGAATTCCACCGGAAAAAGGACGGCATTGACGCTCATCCAGATGACGTCCTTATCGGCCCCGGATCCAAGGAACTGATGTTCCTGCTGCAACTGGCATTTTATGGTGAACTAATCGTTCCAACTCCCTGCTGGGTATCATACGTCCCTCAAGCCAAAATCATCGGGCGAACTGTCAGCCTGATTCACACCAAACCCGAGAACCAGTGGAAGATGACCGCCGAAGATCTGGAAAAGGCCTGCGAAGGAGAACATGACGACTACCGGCCCCGCATTTTAGTGCTGAACTACCCCAGCAATCCGACCGGCTGCTCTTACAACGCTGATGAACTCAAGGAAATGGCCGAAGTGGCTCGAAAATTTGAAGTCATCCTCCTGTCAGATGAGATCTACGGACAACTCCACCACAAGGGAGCCCATATCTCGGTGGCGCGCTACTACCCGGAAGGAACTATTATCAGTTCCGGATTGTCTAAGTGGTGCGGAGCAGGCGGGTGGCGGTTGGGAACCTTTACCTTCCCGACCAACCTCGACTGGCTGCTGGAAACGATGGCGGCGCTGGCCAGTGAAACCTACACGTCAGTCTGCACACCGATCCAATTCGCCGCCATACGAGCCTTCTCTGGTGGTGTCAAGATCGAGAGGTATCTCTGCCACGCCCGGCGCATCTTATCCACCCTTGGAAACAAGTACGCCAGAATGCTGAACGATGCAGGGATACGCGTCTATGACCCCGTAGGCGCTTTCTACCTGTTCCTGGATTTCTCTCCTCTGGTGGTGAAAATGGCGGGGCGAGGTATCGGAAACAGCGCTAAATTATGCGAAAGGTTACTGGAAGAAACCGGCGTGGCCATCCTGCCGGGATCTGTGTTTGAACGCCCCAAAGACGAGCTGACTGCGCGTCTGGCCTACGTGGACTTCGACGGCTCCAGAGCTTTGGCGGCCAGTGAAACCATCCCGCTGGATCAACCCCTTCCCGATGACTTCACCGAATCCTGGTGCCATAAAGTCACGGAGGCGGTACGATTGATCGTGGATTGGGTGAAAGGATGACGTCTGAAAGAACCTGGAAGTTTGCTGAATGCTGATATTCTTTGGCCAATACCACCCCAAACGCCGGCACAAACTCATTCGAAGATTTCATCTGATTTCTATGATTGACCATTTCTAAGTTCGTTTTCCCATTTAACGGCTCACCCTGCAAACGGTCTCAAACGAAGCCCTCTATTGGCCTCCGCCAAATGACGGGGATCGACCAACAAACTCAACTCGATTTTGTTCACTCTGGAGCTACATAATGTCTGAAGAGGTAAAGGTCGCCTATTTTTCTATGGAAATCGGTCTCGAACCCAGCATCCCCACCTATAGCGGCGGTCTCGGAGTTCTCGCCGGTGATACCATTCGCTCGGCAGCGAATCTGAAGGTGCCGATGGCAGCAATGACGCTTCTCCATCGCAAAGGGTATTTCTATCAAAGATTGGATGCCGCCGGGATTCAATCCGAAGAACCTGTGGAATGGCCGGTTGACGATTATCTGACCGAACTGCCAACCAGAACGTCGGTTACAATCGAAGGGCGTACGGTCAATTTGCGAGTATGGAAGTACGATGTTATCGGTTTCACCGGGCACGTTGTCCCCGTTTATTTCTTGGATGCCGACCTGCCTGAAAATGAAGAATGGGACAGATCCCTGACGCATTTTCTCTATGGGGGAGATTCCCATTATCGGCTCTGCCAGGAAGTCATATTGGGAATCGGCGGCGTCAAAATGTTGAGAGCTCTGGGGTTTCAGCAACTGGAACGCTTCCACATGAACGAGGGACACGCCAGTTTGCTAACCCTCGAACTCCTGGACGAGCAATTGCGTCAATCAGGTAAAGCTGTCCCCGATGATGAGGACATTGAGGCGGTTCGCCAGGAATGCGTCTTCACCACTCACACGCCCGTTCCAGCCGGCCATGACCAATTCCCTCTGGAAATGGCTCATCGCATCATCGGAGATCACGCCGCTTTCAAACTACAGGACAGACTCTGTTGTGACGGAGTTCTCAACATGACCTACCTCGCTTTGAGCCTCAGTCATTTTGTCAACGGCGTCGCCAAGAAACACACGGAAATCTCCCGGCACATGTTCGCCAAATACGTGATCGATTCTATCACCAACGGCGTGAACGCAGCGACCTGGACGTCGGAACCCTTCCAGAAGCTCTTCGATAAATATATCCCGGGCTGGAGTGCCGATAACTTCAGTTTGAGATCTGCGCTGAGCATTCCCCGGCAGGAAATCTGGGAAGCGCATCTGCAAGCCAAACGTGATCTGATCGAGTACGTCAACCGCGAAACCAACGTCGGCATGGACGTTGACGCTCTGACCATCGGTTTCGCCCGCCGAGCTTCAACCTACAAGCGCGCCGACCTCATCTTCGACGATATAGAAAGACTGAAGCGGATCTCCAGGAACGTTGCACCCTTCCAGCTAGTCTTCGCCGGTAAGGCTCATCCCCTGGATCAAGGTGGTAAGGACATCATCAGGCGGGTTTTCAAGGCGCAAGAGGAGCTGAAAGATTTCGTAAAAATCGCCTACTTATCGAATTACGATATGGAATTGGGGAAATTGATGACTTCCGGCGTGGACGTTTGGCTCAACACCCCCATTCCGCCCCGCGAAGCTTCCGGCACCAGCGGCATGAAAGCCGCCTTGAACGGCGTTCCTTCACTGAGTATTCTGGACGGCTGGTGGATCGAAGGGCATATCGAAGGCTTGACCGGGTGGTCCTTCGGCGAAATCGCCGATGACATGGAATCCGCCGATAACCGCATGAAAGATGCCGGTGCTTTATATGACAAGCTCGAATCGGTTGTGATCCCTTTGTTCTACAACAACCGAGAGCAATTCACCAACATCATGCTCCACGCTATCGCTTTGAACGGTTCTTTCTTCAACACTCAGAGGATGATGCAGCAGTATGTGATGAAAGCCTACTTTTAGAATCTCCACAGGACCAGCCACCGTTTAATGCGCTTTTAAAGGAGTTAGAAGAAGAATGCAAACGTTTAGTTCATTCAATACAATAAAGCTAAAACGGGAGTGATAATCATGGCGACCATTGTTAAAATCAGAGAACTGCTGGGGAATGAAGCAGATCATCTGCTGAAATTTAACACCCCCAAAATCCCCAAAGAGCAGATTCACGTTCCCGGCCCCGACTGGGTGGAGCGCATCTTCACCCCCTCCGATCGCCCCACACCGGTGTTGAGGAGCCTTCAGACCCTGTTCGGGCACGGACGCCTGGGGGGAACCGGCTATCTGTCCATCCTGCCCGTAGATCAGGGCATTGAACATTCCGGCGGCGCTTCCTTCGCCCCCAATCCCATTTACTTCGATCCCGAGAACATCGTCAAGCTGGCCATCGAAGGAGGTTGCAACGCCGTCGCCTCGACGTTGGGGGTGCTGGGTTCTGTGGCTCGCAAATACGCTCACAAAATCCCCATGATTTTGAAGATCAATCACAATGAGTTGCTCACCTACCCGAACACCTACGACCAGATCCTCTTTGCCAGCGTTGAACAAGCCTTTGACATGGGAGCGGTGGCCGTGGGGGCAACAATTTACTACGGATCCGACGAAAGCAATCGCCAGATCGAGGAGGTCAGCGAGGCCTTCCAGGCCGCTCACGAGCTGGGCATGGCAACCATCCTCTGGTGTTACCTGCGAAATCCGGCCTTCAAAACGGGCGGCAAGGACTATCACGTCAGCGCCGATCTGACCGGCCAGGCCAATCACCTGGGAGCGACCATTCAGGCGGACATCATCAAGCAGAAAATGCCCGAATTGGACGGAGGCTATAAAGCGCTGAATGCGGAAGGGAAGAGCTTCGGAAAGTTCTCTGAGAAGATGTACACCGACCTCTGTTCCGATCATCCCATTGACCTGTGCCGATATCAGGTCGTCAACAATTACATGGGTCGAGTTGGCTTGATCAACTCCGGCGGTGCGGCGGGGAAAAACGATCTGGCCGACGCCGTCAAAACCGCCGTCATCAACAAGCGCGCCGGCGGCATGGGCTTAATCAGCGGCAGAAAAACCTTCCAGAAACCCATAAATGAAGGCATTGAACTGTTCCACGCCATTCAGGACGTCTATCTGAGCGAAGAGGTCACGGTAGCTTAACCACCTACCGCTCGCTGGATTGATTGTTAAGGCGGGGACGGAAAACCCCCGCCTTTCTTCTTGGCACGTTTAAGAAAACGGACTTGCATCTTGGTAAGACATTGTGTATATTGGAAGCAAATTTTTAAAAAACACAAAAAAATATCCTGAAGTAAAGGAAATGAATATGTCATTATCAAATGAAATTAAATCGTTTCTGCAAGAAGAGGCTTTAACTCGCTTTCTGCGTTACGTAAAAGTTCATACCACCTCCGACGAGACGACCGGCACTCATCCTTCCACCGAGCGGCAGTTCGATTTGGCTCGCCTGCTGGAAGGTGAATTGAAGGAGCTGGGATTGGAAAACGTCGAACTGGACGAATACTGTTACCTATACGCCACCCTTCCGGCCAGCCCCGGAGCGGGTCGCACACCCATCGGTTTGGTCGCTCATGTGGATACTTCCGCAGCCGTATCCGGTGAAAACGTCAAGCCCTTCTTTCGAGAGAATTACGACGGATCACCTCTGACCTTTCCCGATGATCCCGAGCTGAAGGTCACGCTTGACGATTCGCCCGAACTGAAAGATTTCGTCGGCGATACGATTATCTCCGCTTCCGGACAAACGCTGCTGGGCGCCGACGACAAGGCTGGTATTGCCGAAATCATGGCTGCACTGGCGGCTTTCAGAAAATTTCCCGAACTGAAGCACGGCGAAATCCGCATTTGCTTCACCCCGGATGAGGAAATTGGCATGGGCACCGCCAAAATCAACACGGACAAGCTTCCCACCTACTGCTACACTATGGACGGCGGCGAACCCGGTGAATTAGAGGCTGAATGTTTCGACGCCTGGGGAGCGACCATTAAAATCCAGGGTATCAGTGTGCACCCCGGATTCGCCAAGAACAAGATGATCAACGCGGCAACCGTGGCCGCCCGCTTCCTGGCTGCCATGCCCGAACACGAAACCCCCGAACACACCGAACTGCGCGAAGGCTTCTTCCACGTCACCAGCCTTTCCGGAACGGAAGAATCCGCCGAAATCAAGATGATCATCCGCGATTTCGACGTCAAAATCAACGAAAAACGCATGAATTACCTGCGTAAACTGCAGGAGTACTTCGAGGTGCGTTATCCCGGTCTGAAAATCAATATCGAATTCAAGCACCAGTACGAGAATATGTGGGTGGTGATGGAGAAGCACCCTGAATCCGTGGAACTGGCCAAAAAAGCCATGGAAATGGCGGGTATCACCGTTCATCAAAAGGCCATTCGCGGAGGCACCGACGGATCGAGGCTCTCCCTGATGGGACATCCCACGCCCAACGTCTTCGCCGGGGGCATGCTCTTTCATTCCCGCAAAGAATGGATCGCCAAGTCCAGCCTCCAGAAAGCGGCTGAGACCATCGTGCATTTGGCTGCGTTGTGGGCTGAGAAATAATGGACAAAACCACTAGGATTGCGTCGAGTGCAGGGGGACTCGACAACACTCCGTGGAAATTCCGTTTACAGCCGCCTTCTCCTAAGATATAGCCAAAACGTTAGATACGCCAATTGTGTGCCGCCGCCTCTCCGCAGGCGGCAGCGCAAGCAAATATCGAGGCCGGTTCGCCGGCCTCTTATTTTTTGCTTGATTTTGATTTCAAAAGAGAGTAAATTGCCGTTTCACAAGCAATAAGTCTTACAACTCTACTCAGAAAGTGAGGAGATCGTGGAAAATCTGATTATTAAACCCGATCGGGGGGAACTGGCGATTTGGTTTCTGATGTTGGTGATTTTTTCATTGCCTATCCTGGTGGCATGTATCGTGTTAGCCTTGACGGTCCAACCGTTGGTGTTCAGCCTCTTAATCGTTGGATTATTCCTCTTCATTTTATTCTTTGTCTTCTGGCTTCCGGCCTACTTTAAATCACTGGAATACGCCATCGAAGAGGAAGCAGTTAGGGGTAAGAAAGGGGTTTTCTGGCGTAGACATGTCACCGTGCCTTACACGAAAATTACCAACGTAGACGTATCTCAGGGGCCGGTTCAACGCCTGTACAAAATAGGAACTGTTCATGTCCAAACCGCCGGAGCGGGCGGACAACAGGGCGCCAGGGC
This sequence comes from uncultured bacterium, assembly GCA_964533705.1. GTDB lineage: Bacteria > Electryoneota > B3-LCP > B3-LCP > B3-LCP > CAZHMN01. The sequence goes on along the minus strand of CAZHMN010000069.1, from coordinate 4,821 downwards.
TGAACTCCTGATCCTCGGCGTCAAGGATCTCAACGAAATTAAAAACGCCATCATGAAAAGAGTCGTTGGTCATGTAGCCATTGGAGCAATGGATACGACCGAAACTCCTCCGGCGATGACTGATTCGAATACCATGAAGAGCATCTTGGAAGAGGTCACTTCGATCCGGAAATTGCTGGAGAAGGAATAATCGGATCCTCGATGATGCTGAAAAAAGAACTCAACCTCCTGCATGTCTTCAGCATTACCCTGGGCGCCATCATGAGCTCAGGGTTGTTCATCCTTCCCGGCCTGGCTTACGCTCAAGCCGGCCCGGCGGTCATAGCCGCCTATTTTCTGGCCGGCCTGCTGGCCACAACAGGAATGCTCAGCCAGGCGGAACTGGCTTCCGCCATGCCCAAAGCGGGGGGCACCTACTTTTACGTCACGCGGAGTATGGGCCCTGCGGTGGGCACCGTTTACGGCATCAGTACGCTGTTGGCCCTGGCTCTAAAGAGCGCTTTCGAACTGATTGGTATGTCCGTTTTCACCGCATTGATCCTCGATGTGGAAATCCGGATCATCGCCATTGCGCTGTGTATTATTTTCATTGCCATCAACATTTTGGGCGTTAAGGGGGCCGGGAGAATTCAGGTGCTGCTGGTTTTCATCATTCTGGCTGCTTTGCTCCTCTATGCACTGCGCGGCATAAAAGCAATTGACGTGCAGAACTTCTCAACCTTCAATCCCAACGGATGGGGAGCCGTCATTTCTACAGCTGGTTTCGTCTTCGTATCCTTCGGAGGCCTTCTAAAAGTCGCCAGTCTGGCCGAAGAAATTAAGGATCCCGGACGTACTCTCCCCCTGGGAATGATCATTTCGCTGGTGGCGGTGTGTCTCATTTACAACGCCATCATCTTCGTAACGGTGGGTGTGTTGAACGGGGCTCAGTTGAGCCTTTCCATGATCCCGATTTCAGACGCTGCAGGTATGATTTTAGGACCCTGGGGAGCGATCTTGTTCGGCCTGATCGCTATTCTGGCTTTCACCTCCGCGGCGAACGCTGGCATTATGGGCGCATCGAGGTACCCGCTGGCTCTAAGCCGCGACGGCTTGATGCCCGATTTCTTGGGTCATATCAACGAAAGATTCAAAACCCCTCACTATTCCATCCTGGTGACCGGCCTGCTCATGATCGCGGCACTCTTTCTAGAATTGGACGTCATCGTTAAGGCAGCCTCCAGTGTTCTTATCCTCACCTATATTTTTGCCTGCCTGGCAGTGATCATCCTGCGGGAAAGCCACCTGCAAAACTATCAGCCTCGCCTGAGAGCTCCATTCTATCCCTGGATTCAGCTACTGGGCATCGCCGGTTTCATGTTGCTGCTCTGGAGAATTGGCCATGAAGCGATCTTGATCAGTCTGATTCTGGTCGTCAGCGGCCTGTTCTTCTATTGGTTCTACGGCAGAATCCGCGCGGTAAGGGAATACGCTCTTCTGCATCTGATCGAACGAATTACCGCAAAAGAGCTGACCAACCATCTGTTAGAAACGGAACTAAAAGAAATCATCCGGGAGCGAGACGCCATCGTCAGTGACCGATTTGACGGCATCATCGAGCACTGCATCGTCATGGATCGTAGTGATGCGATACCGGTGGAGAAATTCTTTCAATCCGTCGCCTACGCCATGGCCGGAAACCTGGACATTAGGCCGGATGAACTGTTCCGTAAACTCCTGGAACGTGAGAAGGAAAGCAGCACGGTGATCAGCCCCGGCATCGCCATCCCCCACATCGTCATAGACGGTAACCGGCATTTTGACATCCTTCTGGCCCGCTGCAAAGAAGGGATAGAATTCTCCGAATCCGCCCCGAACGTCCATACGATCTTCGTTCTGGTGGGAACCAGAGACGAACGCAATTTCCACCTTCAATCGCTGGCGGCCATCGCCCAGATCGTCCAGGATCCCGATTTCGAGAAGAAGTGGATGAGAGCCAAAAGTGTCGAAGCCCTCCGGGACATCGTGCTTTTAGGCAAGCGCAAGAGATCATTCTAAATCGACTCGGTGCAAAAAATTGCACTTGACTTTTGATTAAAATTTGGTTATTATTAAACATCACATATTTTTTAGAGAGGAGGCTAAAATGTTCAGGCATAGATCTCTCGCTGTCATCACTTTCATAATTATCCTCTTATCCACTCCCAACAATCTAATCGCCGACACCATCCTGGAAGACTTCCAGGTCAATATCGAACCGCCGGGACACCCACCGCAATCCAGCCCCTACTCCGTCGCCAATTGGGACACCGAAACCATCTACACCACCTGGCTGTCCCTGCGGGACGGCGGCAACTGGGACGTGGCCATCAACCGCTTCGACTACGATCTGCAGGCCCTGGGCGAAGCGAGCTACTTAAACGTCCGGGAAGGAGACTATGACTGCCAGCAGCCCCGCCTGGTCATCAGCTCGGGCGGCGTGGGTGCCGCCTGGATCGAAGCCAGAGAGCCCAACCGCATCCTCTTCCGATCTTTGGACGCACAGGGCAATCCGCTGTCTCAGCCTGTCCGCGTCGAGGACAATTTCGACAATGTCGCCAGAGATACCTTGAGCATCGCCGCGCTGGATGGCGGTTACATCCTGGTCTGGTATGATGAGCGCGATTCCAGCAAGATCTGGGCTCAGATTGTGGATTTCGACGGCAACCTGATCGGCGAGAACTTCCCCATCCGCCCCGACAGTACCGGCTCCATCTTGGGCTTAGAAGCCCAGAACCACCCCGATGGACGAGTGCTGATATCATGGGTGGCAAACTCTACGTATAGTCGTGGTAGATGGCTTGATTCCGGCGGGTCCTTCATGGGGGATGTTTTTGATATGGCAGAAGCGTATGCGGAACCGAATGTCGTGAATTCACTGGTTAGATTTAACATTGATGGTGAAGGAATCCTATATCAGTACACAAATATCAGTACGGATTATGATTGGCAAATTCTGTTATTTAACCTTGACCAATACGGATTACAAACAGGGACACCTTCAATTCCAAGTCTTTGGCATAGGGATGTTGATGAGGGTTTTCTAGTAAAATCTTGGTCTGACATTCTTTGTCTTCCCGATACGGGGCGAGTGTGTACTTTTAGGTGGTGGGAATATTGGGAATATGGAGGAACGATTCAACCACATTCGGACTATTACAATGTATTAAAGTCCACGGTTGCAGATGATTCAATCGTCCCAACGGGTATAACCCTGGATTACGATTTGTGCCAGCTTAACAATGAGCAGTTTCTCTACACTTTCGGTGTGGGGTATGTTGGCTTGAGAACCTACGAAATAGCTACTCTGGATTCCTGCGAAAGGATTAGTTGGATATATGAGGAAGGGACAGGCCCGATTCAAAGAATGTCAGACATTTGTGTTCATTCAGATGGATCTTTTCGCATAATCTATCTAAATCAATTCGAAATTTTCGATTATCTGTACACCCGATTTTTTGATGAAAATGGAATGCCTTCCGCTGAAGATACAGTCGTCTCCATGAACCCTGATTTGGATTCTATTGGAACATATTATGGCCAGATCGAGAATTTCGGCGATGGGGTCTCATTGGTTATATGGCCAACTAATTCAAAATATTTATTTGGCACAATGTTTAGTGCAAGCCAATGGGAAGGTGCAATAATAAATTTCCAATGCTCCCAATGGGGTCAATACTTCAACAGCGCTTTCCCATACATTGATTTCAATTCCGCAAATTGGAGTCTGCTGATATGGGCTCATTCTTACTGGGACTATCTTTGGTACTGGATTGAGCAGATCTATTACAGGGCGTACGACTCTCTCTTTGCCCCTCTTTATAGTACTACTCCATTTCTTAGTTGGCATCCGATCAACTCATTTGGTTGTCAATCGAAAGTCAGTTTAAGAGACGATGGCAGGTTTGTAATCACTTGGGTTGATTGGAACGGTCCCGGAGAGATTTTTTTGCAAAGAGGCTACGGTTACCAGTATCTGATAGAAGATCCATTACTGGTTGCAGATCCACATGGTGTAAGTATTCCTGATGTGGAGAAATCCGCCGTAGGTTATTGGATAACATGGTTGCAAGAAGGGGAAATTTTCTTGAGATCACTTGATGCGGATGGTCTGTTCATAAATGATCCAGTGGCTATAACTGAGGTAGAAGCAATGCCGGTTAGCACTTCGGTTATTGCCGTCTCCGATTCCTCCGGTAACTTCGCCATCTGCTGGCAGGACGCCCGCTTCGATGAAGGCGACATCTTCTGCCGCCAGTTCAATCCCGACGGCACTACGTACGGGGAAGAATACCGCGTCAACAGCGACCCCATCGGGCCGCTGCAGAAGGAACCCGCCGTCGCTTTCGGCCCCGAAGACCGGCTCTACTTCACCTGGACCGACTTCCGCAACCCTGGCGGCCAGGGAGACATCTACTGCAAGGTCATCGAGTGGGAAGACGCCACCGCCGTCCAAGAAGAACCGGTGACTCTACCCTGTGAATTCGCCCTGCTTCCCCCTCACCCCAACCCCTTCAACGCCACCACCAAAATCACTTTCTCCTTGCCGGTGCGTTCTTACGTCAAACTGGACGTGTTCGATATATGTGGTCGAATCGTAGGGGCGAGGCATGCCTCGCCCCTACCGGATGCCTGGCATTCCCCCGGCACCCACACCCTCCTCTTCGATGGATCAAATCTGGCTTCGGGGATATACATCTTACGCTTACAGGCGGGGGAATATAGCGCCAGTCAGAAATTGGTGTTGTTGAAATAAGACTTCAATTTAGCCTTAAAAGGAGGCAATCATGAAGCCCTTAAGTC
>CAZHMN010000068.1:0-16360 GCA_964533705.1 uncultured bacterium | reverse complement strand
GTCGGTTCAAGACCGACCCCTACGCGGCGGCGATTATTTTAGCAGTATCATTTTGCCGGAGGCGGTCAGGTCGCCGGTTTGCAGGCGGTAGATGTAGATTCCGGAGGGCAGATTAGAGCCATCGAAGATGATCTGGTGCATGCCAGGGGGATACCAGCGCAGGTCGGATTCTCCGAATCCGACAACAGGGCAGACACGAGGGTTTGCCCCTACATTGCGGCCATTAAGATCAAAGATTTCCAATTTCACGAAACCTGCCTCCGGCAATTGGAAGCTGATGTTCGTGGTGGGATTAAAGGGATTGGGATAGGCGGGGAGGACTGCGAATTGTGATGGAATGAGCGCAGAAGGCGGTGAGGGTTTGACGGCCACGGGTGTAACAGTGAGGGAAACGGGGATGACGATATCGTCCTGGGGCGCGTTGTGCAGCACGACCAGGTTTATGTCGTATTCTCCCGGAGGGACGACTCCGGCATCCAGCGTAGCCTGCGCGTCCAGAGTGCCGCCGGGATCAATATCGCCCCCCGGGGGCTCGACAGAGAGCCAGGGGGCGTAGGCGCCCAGCGAATAGATTTGTACTCGGTCAGGAGCGTTGGGTCCTCCCCGAATTAACCCTACGAAGCACCAGCGGTCGGGATCAATATCAGGTGTAATGGCGGCTCCGCCAGCCTGGTCACCCGTGATACCGGACAGATCGGTGAGGAAGATGATTTCACCTGCGTCGGGATTCATTTTGCTCATCCGCAGCCCCACGCTCTCACCATCGGCCGAGAAAATATAGAGCGGATAGCCGTCTTCATCCTCAGGGTGCCAGGCCAGGCCCTGGATATGCAGATCGTGTCCCCAGGAACGCAGCACAACCCCATCGCGGTTAAACTCGACGATATTGGTGGTGCCGTCGCAAGAGTAGAAGAGATCGCCATCGGAATTATAGGCCAGAGCGCGGTGCAATTCCAAAGGGCCGTTTATTATTGTTTGCACACTGCCTGTGAGATCAACTCCTTCTATCACCGAACCGGATGATCCATAGAGGTACTGGCCGTCCCAGGCGAGATCGCGCCAACCCAGGCTCGACGCGGAGGGCGGCTGATCCAGCATTTCCAATAGCTCACCCTCCAAGGAGAAACGATAGAGCTTGTTGGGTTCCAGTCCGGCGTTACCTCCACTGACCCAGAGGGATCCACCCGCCACTTCCGCTCCGAAAAGCTGATCATCCCCTGCAGCCGTCTGCGCGTCGATAATTGAGTATACCTGGTACGGATCCCAGTCGCCCTGCTTGGTGAATTCGACGGACAAGTTGGAGGTGCCGGCATTATGGACGATAACCGGAACCAAAAGACTCTCACCTTGATCAAGCATGACGGAGATGTTATCCGGTTCCACCCAGATCCGGGGGCTTTCCAACGCAACCGAAAGCGTTTCCACGACGCCGACAGATAAGGTTACGTCCGGCACCCAGAGAGTATCATATCCGCTGGCAGTAAAGCGTACATCATAAGTACCCTCGGGAATGCCTGGAAGGAGGTAATATCCGGACGAATCGGACTGGGCTTGCATCGTTACTTCGGGAAGTGCGATGGTTGCGCCTCCGACCGGATTGCCGCTATAGGCATCGGTGATCAATCCGGTTAAGGTGGCATGGGACTGCAAAAGGAGAAAAGCGACGGCGGCATAGGCGTCCAATCTTCCGCATCCCCAGAAATTATCCTTGCCGGGTTCGCCCATATCCACCGCGGTACTCATAACCGCTTCAGCCAGAAGTTCGGGCGTGGCGTCGGGTACGGCCGATAGCAACAAACATAAGGTGCCCCCCAAATGCGGCGTAGCCGCGGAAGTGCCGATGAAACCGGAGAGGTATCCTCCGCCCAAGGCCGTTGTTGTCACCCCAGTGGGTGCGGCCAAATCCGGTTTCAAAAGCGCCTGGAAGCGGCCGTTTTCATAGGGGTAGTCATCAAATGAGACCGGCCAGGAGGCCTGATAGGGGTATTCGGGATCGAGGAATAGTATATCATCGAGATTCCAAGCGGAAGGCCCCACGCTGGAATAATCTTTCAACGTGTAACCGGCATCGTAAGCTCCAACGCCCAATGTCGAGGATATTCTTCCGATCAGAGTCTGATCTGGATGGAGCCAGGGGGGCGGGCAGTTACCCGGTGTAGCGACGTTAAAGGGGATGGGATCGGTATTGAGATTATCCCCTTCATTTCCGATGGAGTTGGCATGAATCAGACCGGCGGCCAATTCCATTCTGGTATTCTGGCGCATCGTGGCATAGTCCGGTTTGGGGTGGAAGCGCCATTTATACGAAACGGAACTGGTGATAACGTCCGCTCCCATCATAATGGCATACTGCTGAGCTTCCCAGTACTGGCTCTCTCCGCCAGCGTAATTTTTCAAGATCATCATAGTTGCTTCCGGAGCAACACCGGTAACGCTGCCACCCGTCCCGTCACCTAAAACAACGCCCGCCGTGGCCGTCCCGTGACCGTCCTCATCCATCACTTCGGGGCTATTGGCGCCGAAGGCCCATCCTCTCAAATCATCCACATAACCGTTTAAATCGTCATCAATGCCGTTCCAATCGGAGGAATCAACAATTCCGTTGCCGTTTATGTCTTCGCCGGGATTAACCCAGATATGATCCGCCAGATCGGGGTGAGTGTAATCCACGCCAAGATCGAGATTAGCAATTAGGATTCCCTGTCCTCGATAGCCAATATCCCAAACCTGCGTAGCATTAATATCAACGACTCCCCAGCTGACATCAGCGATCTGATCCTGGATACGAATGCTTTTCATACGATCCGCCACCTGGCCTGGTAAGCGCGGCGGATCCCACCGAACTCGATCAATCTCAGGGTGTATTTTTACCAACGGCAGGATTTCATCAGCGCGGATTCGGGCGGCGATTACATTGGTAATCCACAAAGGGCGTATATCGGAAGCCAATCCACTACGTTCCATTATGCGCAGATCGTTCAGCAACGGCCCTTGCGTTTTCTTCGCCAATGAATGCAATTCCGCGATCACCTCTAGGCGGCGTTCGGGTTTTGGCAAATCCTTAACCTGGGGATAGATTTCTTCGAACTTCACCTGGGTTTGGAGCACAAAAACCACGGGCAGGGCTTCATTTGCAGGGGCACTCTGAATCTCTGCAATTAATTCCCGACTTATTAGAGGTTGCGCTTGCGAGAGAATGCTTGAGAGAGCAAGGGTAAAGATTATTCCCCCAAAAGTGTTTAATCTTGTCATAAGCTCGTCCTCGGAGGAAATTTATTGAGATTCAGGATTTCAAGAGGTTGGTAACGGGTATGACAAAGCACGTCACTCCGACCGGGGTACTTCGGCAGCACTCCCTGGCGGCAAGCTCAATTTAGTTCGGATGAAGGACAATGTCAAGCAAAATTTAATGCGCACTCCAAAATATTTAGATAAAAAATACCGAGAATTCCTTCACTATTCGTTCAAGATTAAGCGCGAAGCTTCCGATTAAGAATTAGGGTTATGCGATCACATCCAGAACTCACCGGAGCAATATAAGTCATAGCGCCGATTATCTTATGGATCAAGGAACGGTTTTTGGCCTGGCACTGGGCCTTATCGCAATCTTCGGCTCCTTCCTGATGGAAGGTGGCACCATGGGTGCCATCATTCAGATACCGGCTTTGATGATCGTTATAGGCGGCACGGTCGCAACGGCGTTCATCGGAAACTCGCTCAAATCCATCCTGCAATTACCGCAAGTGGTGAAAGTGGCTATTTTCCCGCATAGCCACGAATATAAAAAAACCATAGAAACCCTCGTGGAGTTCGCCACGATCGCCCGGAGGGACGGGGTCTTAGCATTGGAGAGGGAATTAGAGAAGGTGAAAAACTCCCCTTTCCTGCACAACGGCATGCTGCATTTGATAGACGGATTAGACGTTGATTCGACGAATAAATTATTAGAAGAGGAAAAGGCCTATATTCTGGAACGCCATCACATCAATGCCAGCATATTCACGAAAATGGGCGGATACTCGCCGACCATGGGCATTATCGGAACGGTTATGGGTCTGATCGTAACCCTTGCATCGGCTGGAGAAGATCCCACGGAATTGGTGCACCACATCGCCATGGCATTCGTGGCCACTCTCTGGGGAGTGTTCATGGCCAACGTCATCTACATGCCCATAGCAGATAAGCTGAAATTCCGCAGTGCAGAGGAATCACTTTGGTTGGATATTATTTCCAGCGGGATCATCGCCATCCAGAACGGTACCAGTCCTACACTGATCCGACGCAACCTGGAATTAATGCTACCGCCCACACAGAGAATCGTCTCTTCTGAAGAAGGAGAAGAGGGAAGCTAGCGACAAAGACAGCAGCTATGGCAAAGAAGAAGAAACACGAAGAAGAAGGTAATCAAGAGCGATGGTTGCTGACTTACGCCGACCTAATCACTCTCCTGCTGGGCTTATTCGTCATCCTCTATTCCATGTCAAGGGTGGACTTAGAACGCTATAAGAGTATGGGGGAGGCGCTGAGGACGGCTTTTAAGGGCAAACCGGCCTTGATGATGCCCAAGCCCGGCATTCCTCCAATCGGTGGTGGGGCAGGACCTTATGAGGATTTGGAAGGTGGGGCCTATCCGGATACGTCGGAAGCTTACTTAACCCTCAAAATCAGCGAAGTGCTCGAAGACATGGCCGATATGGCCGGTGGCGTTAGCATTGAGGTGGAGGAACGGGGCGTTGTCGTTCACCTGACTGAGAGCATCATGTTCGATCTCGGTAAAGCCACCCTGCGACCAGAAGCGCTAAAACTTCTAGTCGACATTACACCTGTGTTGATCAGGAGTGGCCGCCCCCTCATGATCGAGGGGCATACTGACAACCTTCCCATCAAGACCCGCGAGTTCCCTTCCAACTGGCAACTCTCCGCAGCTCGCGCTGCCAACGTTGTATATTTCCTCACAAGGCGCGCCGGGATTCCAGAAAGTCAGATCTCGGCGGCAGCTTATGCTGACCAGAAGCCGGTAGCTTCCAATGAGACCGAAGCAGGCCGGCAGCGAAACCGACGAGTTGACATTGTCTTTTTAAAAGGCCGCTGGAAATCGCCGGAACGAACCCAGACCTTCTCCGAAAATCTCTCTTCGCAGCCTCAATCCGATCACAATTAAGCGCTAATAAAAGAAAAAGGGCCGGAATGTTCCGACCCTTTTCTCTCTCGAGTGTTATTTATCGGGCTAATACGACTTTGACAACCTCGCTCCGATCCCACCCGCTGACCTTCAGGAAATAGAGGCCGGATGGCGTATTCTGAGCGTCCCATTTTAGTGTGTGGATACCCTTTCGCAGCCAACCCTGCCACACTTCGTCCTGTTTGGCTCCCTGAACGTCGTACAGTTCAACCCTTACATCCTGGGAATTATCCAGGTTGATCCAGATGGTTAATTCAGGATTGAACGGATTGGGGTAGCAGGAAATTTCGAAAGCCTGTGGAAGCGTGATTTCTTCTGGTTCAACCCCAACCGAGCTACCGATACCCGTTACGGGAATTTCGAGATTGCCAACCGGGGAAACGACGGTCAGTGTTTCATCGTAAGTCCCCTCCACTTCAGGCGTGAAGGTTACGGTGACGACCAATTCATCATCCACTGCATAGATTTCACCCTGGGTGGGCGTTGCACCGAAAGCGGACGATGAAGAGGTGATATCGGTAATTTCGAGGAGACCGGTACCGGAGTTATCAAGGGAAATTTCAAGATCGGCGGATTCGCCAATTGAGACTTGACCGAAGTCCAATGAGCTCGGATCGGGGGAAATTTCGGGAGCGAACAGCGAGTCAAAGACGGCCAGGATATCGCTCATGTGCAGGGAATCGCCGGCAGAGGAATAAGCATCCTCCGAGAAGTACAGAATGCGATCCACTCCGACAATAGCCGTCCAGGGCGTAACGGCTGGCCCTCCGAAGAAGCCCGAATAAGATTCTGATACGGAACCGTCCAAATCGGCAAGGACTGTATAGGTCAGATTATTGTTTGTGATCCAATCTCCGAGGTTTGCGATTGTTTCGTTGTATCCAATGCCATATACCATTACCCCATAGGATTCGTAGGGTTGCCAAATCTGGCTTTCAACGAGCTGACTCTCAGCTATACAGGCGCCACCTCATGTGGAAGTCCAGAAAACTAAGAACATAATTCGATCCGGGTAATCGGCCATGGACATATTTACACCCTGGGAATTCGGCAGGGAGAAATCATCCACGGGGTCACCGACCCGGTATTGGCTCAACACCGGCGTAACCAGCAGAGAGATCAGCGCGATGGCCGATATAAGTGTCTTCATTTTAGACTCCAAACGAACGTTGTCATCATCATTCAACTATTAAAATAAATAAACTCTCCTCAGAAATCAAGCGCAAACTTATGCAATCATCTTAATTTATATACGTAAAGAGGGTGGCGGAGTTTTGAATGGGATATAAAACCGATTGGGAGATCGGTTCAGGGCAGCAGAGGGGACACAGGGGGTCAGTATTTTACGGGATCGGGGGACTGGTGGATTGTTAACCAGTAATCTGTTGCTTTGATGACCGTTTCGATCAGTTGATTATGATTGGAAGGTTTTACGCAGTAGGAGTTGGCTCCATAGAGAGCCGAGTCTCGCTTTTCTTTTTCCTCATCAATGGCCGTCATCATAACAACGGGAATGTCTCGTGTTCTTTCATCGCTCTTGAGAATCCGCAAGACCTCAACTCCGTTCAATCCGGGCATTTCAATATCCAGATAGATCAATCCGGCTCGAGGAGCATTCTCGAAAGGTGGTTCGCGGCGCGCGAAGGCCAACGCTTCCTCACCAGATGAAACCTCAAAGATCTGCTCGGTAACGCCCACATTTTCGATGGTATCACGAATAATCAGGCGGCAATCCGGGTCATCATCTACCAGCAAAATGGGATTCTTTCCGATGGTCTTCATCAGTCCATACCTATTCCTGGCTAACGGACTGTTCTAAATCGAACATGGCGTCCTTTAAATCAAGGTAATCCATGTATTTAAATTCTTCATCTTCGATAAATTTTTCGAATCTTTCGATAATTTCGTTGATCCTACGAGCTTCTCTGAGGCAGGTATCCACCAGGTTACCGGCCTTTTCCTTTGAATATTGGTTGCGCTGACAAAGTTCCGCCGAAAATATGATTGGCATTACGGCATTGTTCAGATGATGGGCCAGGGTCATCATGATTCGCTTCAAGGTTTCAATTTGGATTTTTTTCTCGCGCTCCCTGATCTCCATCGCTTCCATGTTCCGTCTCCAATAAAACCCGGAGACGGTTCGCTGCACGACGTGAGGCAACAATTGCGGGAGATCAATCGTTTTGGTGATAAAATCATCGGCACCTTCTTTAAGTGATTCCACAGCGATTTCCAATACTTCCTCACCGGTGATCATAATAACCGGACCGTGCTCTCGGTCTGACATCTTCTTGAGCACATCCAGGCCGGTCATATCGGGCAGATTATAGTCGAGAAGAATGACGTCGAAGGAGTTAAGTTCCTGCTTGAGAGCGTCTTCACCGCACTGTACGACTATGATCTCCACATCGCCGAAACCATCCACCAAGGCTTCCCGAGTCAGCAAAGCCTGATCGCTGTCATCTTCAATTAGCAGAATCCTCTGCATACATCCCCGCTAATTCTTCTTCGGCTTCAGTCTGGATCGTTTCTTCGCCCCTGATTTCCGGGTCAACTATGGAGCGATTGAAGGTGAAGTAAAAGGTGCTCCCGGATCCTACCTGGGACTCCACCCATATCTCACCACCGTAAAGCTCAACGATTGTCTTTACTGAGGCTAGTCCCACACCTTTGCCTTCGACGGCATTGACCTCTTTAGTTTTCACCCGCTTGAAAACGCCAAATATTTTTTCTCTTTGATCATTGGGAATCCCGATGCCATTGTCTTTCACCCAGAATAAGTGGGCCTTGGGATTCTCCGACCAGCCGATAGCGATCTCTGGTTCAGGATTATCCCCCATATATTTAATGGCATTATCAATCAGATTCTGGAAAAGCTGACGGATGCGATCTCTCTCCGCCCAGATAGACGGTAGAACATCAAGGACGACGAGATGAATACCCTTTTCCTCTATCGAATAGGTGAGATCCTGACGTATTTGTGCCAGAAGCTCCATCAGATCTACGATTTGCTTTTTTTGCCTCCGGGTTTTCAGCCTGGAAAGTTCCAGCAACTGTTCAATCATCTCTAATTCTCGAGAGACGTTGTTGCGGATTCTCTCCAGCCTGTCTTTTCCCTCTTCGCCAAGGCTATCACCATATTTTTTCTCCAACATGCGGGTTAACCCGCCGATGTTGCGCAGGGGCGCACCCAGGTCATGTGATACGGTACGCAGGAAATCATTTTTCTCGCTGATCTCGCGCTTCAGGCGAAGGTTACTATGTTCGAGTTCTTCGGTGCGTGCAGCGACCTGCTGTTCAAGGCCTTCGTTTAATTTGGCGAGTTCGGTTGCGTACTGATCCTTTTTGGCGATATTGTTCTTCAGAGCGCGCGCCAGGTTATTGAACGAACGAGCCAATTCACTGATTTCGTCTCGCCCTTTAATGGGGACCTGTTCGTTGAAATCCATGTCAGCCAGTTTTCCGGCGAGTTCAGCCAGTTCAACCAGAGGTTTCGTCACCCGCTTGGAGAACCACAAGGCCGAATAAACAACTAAGATTATAATCAGGAAGAAAAGGGCGGTCAGATGAATAAGCGATAGGCCCCAAGCCTCCTGCAGGAACCTCATGGATCGATAGGAAGCATAGAAGTCGAGTCGAGGACTACCCAACTCCGGTTGAACGAAGAAAGCGCACTGGAGCGTGGAATCGCCGAATTTAACGTTTTTGATGATCGTCTTTCCGGCTACCAGTTCTGCGATTTCGCTGCCCTCCAATATTTGCGAGATCGGTGGAAGGGGATCTTTTCCCAACGGCACGATGGCCGATTGGTCTGGATCTTTCCATAATGCCAAGTCGACTCCCTGGAAACTGGCCAGTTTTTGCATCAATTTTCGGTCAAAAAGATTGCCGACAGTGATCGTGCCCATGATTCCTTTTTCATCGGTAATCGGGAGTGTGGCGGCGACGTAGAGCTGATCATTCTCCCTTATGATTCCATAACCGAAAGGGCTACCGCTGTTCGCAATTGGCACCAGCGGATTGGTGCTGGGCTGACCGCAGATCAGCGAATCCGCCATATTGACGATGACGATCCCGGAAGCATCCGTAACTTCCGTATAATCAAGATGATTAACGTTAAGGAATTTGACCAGGAAGAGGAATAACTCTTCCGGTTTGCCGTTCCTAATGGAGTTTCTGACCTCGCTGGTCAAAGCGGCCGTTCTTCCAAGGGATGCCAATCCGTTACACACGGCTTCAATCATGGCGGGCGTATTGCGGGAAATGCTACCAAGCTCTAAGGCGCTTTGTTTGTGCACCTTGCTCTCGAAATGAACGATCGTCAGAGCTCCGCCGGTCAACAAAGCGAAGAGACTTGATGCACCCATTAAGAAGGCTATTTTCTGTCTTAGTGAAAGCATAAAATCCGTACCCATTAATTTGAACATTACTTTTGAAAAGAAGAGAAGAGCAGGTACAAAAATTTACTTCCGGCATTGGATCAGGACAAGCGAAAAGGCTCAATATTTGGGGGTTGGGGGGTCTATATGATTAAGGTGGGAAGTTAGGGTCAGTATTCGTCATGATAGCATTTTCTTGCGGGGAATTTACGGTGGTGGGAGAGGTTTGGATGATTTTAGGATTAGACAATATTGCACGATCCGATTCACGATGTTCTTCACATGTTTCAGGGGGACGGGAGTGAGGGCAGGTTGATTGATTTCCAAACGCGTATCAGATGTTTCTGTGAAGTGGGGATGTCACTACGATTTTGAATGCAGGTTATCGTGGATCCGCCCTGCTAACTTTTCGCTGATGCCCGGGACTGCGGAGATCGCCTGGGCATCCGCTTCTCGAAGCCTTTTTAGCGATCCAAAATGGCGCAGGAGAGCTTTTTTTCGGACCTCCCCTACTCCAGGAATGGCGTCCAGCTCGCCTGCCAGGGTGCGTTTTTTACGCAAGTTGCGGTGGTAATCAATTGCGAAGCGGTGGGCTTCGTCACGGATGTGACAAAGCAGCTTTAATCCCGAAGAATTCTTGGGAATGTTCTGCGGTTCGGGATAGCCCGGCAAAAAAACTTCTTCCAATTTTTTCGCCAGACCGATGGCGGGGATTTTGTCCAAACCCAATTCGTTCAGGATTTTTACCGCTCGATTCAATTGCCCCTTGCCGCCGTCAATCAGGACGAGATCGGGCAGGGGCTTTTTCTCTGCCGATATCCGCTTATAGCGGCGCTCCACCGCTTCCCCCATCATGGCGAAGTCGTCGGCCCCTTCGACGGTTCGTATCTTGAAGCGGCGGTATTCGGACTTCAGCGGTTTGGCGTCCTTGAAGCAGACCATGGAGGCGACAGCGTCGCGCCCCTGGATGTTGGAGACGTCGAAAGCTTCGATGCGCCGGGGCGGTTTGGGCAGGCGCAGATCTCTCTGCAGCGCCTTCAAGGCATGGTGGATGAATTCTCTCTTGCTCTTCTGCAATTTCAGATCCGCCAGCAGCAGTTCGGCGTTGCGGGTTACAAGCCTGACCAGTCGGGCTTTATCCCCGATCTTGGGAACTTCGAGGCGCACTCTTCTCCCCCGCCGCCGGGTCAACCATTGGGTTAGAACCGGAGTATCGTCAATTTCCAGCGGTAAAAAAATCTCCTCGGGGATGGATTCGGTACGATTATAATAATCCTTCAGAAAGGCCTCGAGAACTTCGGCGGGCGGCTTCTCAAAAACGGAACTCAGGTAAAAGTGCGATCGGCCCACAATTCGGCCTGACCGAATCTGGAACAATGCTGCACAGCCGTCTTCATCTTCGCAAGCCAGTGCGATTACGTCGCGGTCGCCGAGAAGGGGGGATTCCAGGCCGCTGACTGCAGATTGCCGTCCGAAGTTTTCCACCTGCCGCAAGCGATCCCGCCACTGGGCGGCTTCCTCGAAGCGTTGCTGGCGTGAAGCTTCCAGCATTTCAGTTTTAAGGTAAGTGACCAGTTCAGCGTCACGACCGTGAATCAGATTGATGAGATGGCGGACATTGCGGCGGTAATCATCGGGTGATATTTGCCCGGAGCAGGCCCCGGCGCAACGCCCGATATGATAATTCAGGCAGGGACGGTATTTTTTTGATTCGATCAGTTCCGGGGTGATCGTTCGATTGCAATGGCGGATTTTTAGCACGCCCTTAAATGTCCTCAGAAAGCGGCGCAGCTCTTTAACGTCGGTGTAGGGGCCGTAGTATTTCGATCCATCTTTTGGGGTTTTGCGAGTAAGGAAAACGCGGGGAAAAAGACCTTTAGTGACTTTCAGGTAGGGGTAGCTTTTGTCGTCCCGGAGGCGAACGTTGTAGTAGGGTACATTTTTTTTTATCAGGTTCGATTCCAGAATCAGTGCTTCGATCTCTGAATCGGTGACGATGATTTCGAGGTCAGCGATGGCGTTGACCAGACGGTGGTACTGGTAGCGGCCGTCTTCGCCTTTATTAAAGTAGGAACGGACTCGATTGCGCAGCACCTTGGCTTTGCCGACATAAATCACCCGGCCAGTTCTATCTTTGAACAGGTAAACTCCAGGGGACTTCGGCAGATACTCCAGTTTCTCAGCCAACACTTGATTCATAACATCACTGATAACTGCAACTGTATAGAGCCCCATTCATGGAAAGGGCAGGCATTGCCGCCTGCCCGATGGTCATTATTGTGGCACAGCTGGAATCTCACATTTTTTTGAGCGCTTGCGAGAGGTCTTCAATGATGTCATCCACATTTTCGATCCCCACTGAAATGCGAATCAGGTTGGGTTTGATGCCGGTAGCTTCCAGGTCCTCCGGTGAATAGGTGCTATGCGTCGTGGAAGCCGGATGGACGACCAGAGTGTCGCAATCGCCGAGGGAGACGGCCAGGGTGCAGAGCTTCAGTGCATCCATCAGCCGCTTACCTTCTTCAAGACCGCCTTTGATTTCGAAGGCGATCATCGCCCCGAAGTCGCTCATCTGCGTTTTAGCCAGCTCATGTTGGGGATGAGTCCGCAGGCCGGGATACCAGACTTTTTCCACTCTGGGGTGAAAAGCCAGGTACTGAGCCACTCGCATGGCGTTTTCGATATGTCGATCCATGCGCACCGGCAGGGTTTTCAGGCCGCGCAGCAGCAGCCAGGCGTTGAATGGGCTGATGATAGCGCCGATATCCTGCAAGACCCCCTTGCGCATCTCGGTCATGATATCTTTGGGGCCGATGGCCAGACCCGCCACCGTATCGCCGTGACCGCCGATGTACTTGGTGGCGGAATGAACGACGATGTCCGCTCCCAATTTCAGCGGTTTTTGTAAGTAAGGCGTGGCAAAAGTGTTATCCACGACCAGCTTGATACCCTTACGGCGGGCGATCTTGGCGCAGCCGCGGATATCAATGACCTCGATGGTCGGGTTGGCCGGAGTCTCGATGAAAATAAAGCGCGTTTTATCGTCAATGGCCTCTTCTATTTTGTTCAGATCGGTGGCTTCAACTTCGGTTACACCGATGTTGATCCTGGGCATGACCTTGAGATAGAGAGCGTGCGTGCCGCCGTAAACGGTCCTGGAAGACACGAAATTTTCGCCCGACCTGCACAGAGTTAGGATGGTCGTTGTTATCGCGGCCATGCCTGATCCGAAAGCGACAGCTTCTTCGCCCTCTTCCAGGAAGGCCATTTCGCGCTCCAGGGCTTCCTGGGTGGGATTCTGAAGGCGAGAATAGATGTAGCCTTCAGCCTGACCGGTGAAAAGATCCGCTCCGTGCTGGCTGTTTTTAAAGGCGAACGTAGAACTCTGGTATATGGGCGGGGAAACCGCTCCGGTGATGGGATCATGCCCTCCGCTGCCATGAACCGCCAGCGTAGC
Source organism: uncultured bacterium (assembly GCA_964533705.1). GTDB lineage: Bacteria > Electryoneota > B3-LCP > B3-LCP > B3-LCP > CAZHMN01. The sequence continues at coordinate 3,342 of CAZHMN010000068.1, read as the reverse complement.
GAAGCCCCAAGATTTCTTAATCATAACGAACCTCCTGTTTTCGCTCAATGCCGGAGCGAAATGGGTATTTTCTCGATTTTTCAAAAGAATATACACAAAGAGGGGAAAAATATCAAGTAAAAAGGCGATTTTCGCTCCGAGGAAAGAGGACTTGATTATTGGCATCACATCATGAATAATCCGTACCACGCCAGCCAAGTAATTCATGAGGCCATCGAATTTTGGCTGTTCGACAGCATTTCAGATTCAATCCATTTAAAAAATCTTGAATTTCTTCAACCCCGCACTTGATTATCGTTCGATTTTTGCGTATATTAATCATAATAAGGTCCTCGCAAAGGAGCATTCGATGCGGTTGACGGCGTCAAACAAGGGTTTCAGCATCTTACTCCCGATTTTACTCCTGATCTGGTTTCCCACCTCTTTACCTTCCCCCAATGCAGCGAATCTGAATATCAGCGGCGGCGTAGCCGTTGACAGCACCTCACTTTCCATCGAAGGCAATCACGTACGCCTCATCTTACCGAGAACGTTAGAGGGACAGGCGCTCTATCTGCTGTTCTATGGCTCCGATCCCGATTTCGAGAACGGCGAAGCAACTCTGTTGGGCGCCACGCAGCGGGATTTTTACGTGGATCCGATCACGCTGGGGACGGCGGAAAGATCTTTTTACCGGGCGCTGCTTTTTCCGCAGGGATTGAACCTGGTCATCGAAGAGATCATGATCGAGGATTTCGAGGACGGCCTGGTAACCCTGACCAGTTATCCGGGTCAGGATCAGCAGCCTAACGCCTGGGAAATCACATCCATCGCCACCTATGACAGCACGCTCTTCTCGCTGATGCTTTACGGAAACACCTGGAAGGTAGAGGCCGTTGATCCGATCCAGATCACCTCGGGGACGGTGTGGCGTGCGGCGGTGATGTGCTACGATGAAGGGGAAATGCAGGCTTTCGGTGTGGGCGACGGCACGAACGAGCTGTTTTATATTTTCGACGGGTCACAGTTACCCACGTCAGAACCCTGGAACACGACCTTCCACAGCGTCGCTCCTCTGGGTGAATGGGCGCTGCTGAACATGCCCGTGGCCAACGACTGGTATATTCGATATGAGGAATACCCGACGATTGATCGCCTCTTTTATGTCAACGACATTGATGCTTCCGGTCAGGATGCCGTCTCTTTTTTCGATGAAATACACGACATTACAGAGGATCTCCCTTCTATACCTCAGGTTTACATCAGCGCTGTTGGGGATTCGTCCGCCGCGCAGCCGAGCTACCAATTCAGCAGCACGGTCTTCGATCCGGACAGCCCCACGCATACTTATTTCTGGGACTTCGGCGATTCGACCTTTTCGAATGAACCCAATCCCAGTCATACGTATTCATCACCAGGTTATCGCACGGTATCATTGATTGTGATGGACGAGGATAGCCTTTTCGGAGACGCGGCAGTTCATCTTCTACCACCGCCGGGCACGCCCGAACCGGATTTCACGCTGAACATGGCCGGAGACGTCATGTTAGCGCGGCGCTACGAAGAAGCTGGGGGGATCATCCCCACGTATGGCGTGAATTACATCTTCGAGCGCACTTTAGCCATGTTCGGACAGGCTGCCGACGTCAATATGGTCAACCTGGAATGCCAGTTGACGGATGAGGGTTACCCTCATCCCACCAAGGAATACATCTTCCGGGGCAGTCCGGAAAACGTGGCAGGATTGCAGTACGCCGGTTTCGATTACGTGGCGCTGGGGAACAACCATACCATGGACTACATGGAACCGGGATTGATGGAGACCATCGCGGTGCTGGATACTGCGGGGTTCCTGTTTTCGGGATCGGGGCTGAACGAATACTGGGCGACGAGGCCGGCATATTTCACGGTGGACGGCATCCGGGTGGCGGTATTGTCTTACTGCAACCGCGATGGCCGCGAGGATTTCCTGCCGCCGTTTCTGGAAGCGGGCTACAACAAAGCGGGCTTCGCCATGTTCGACGAGCCGACCCTGGAGGCGACCATTCCCATCGCCGATTCCTTAGCCGATCTCGTGATCGTGCAGGCACACGTGGGCACGGAGTACGATCCTTCGCCGCTGGATTTTCTGCCTCCCGAAGCGGCCAACTTGCCGCCGGAAGAATACGTCCGCTTCGACACGAGGGTGGATTCGATTGACCGGTGGCTGGAACATCGGGCCATTGAAATCGGAGCCGACGTGGTGTTCTGCCATCATCCGCACGTGCTGCGTGGATTCGAGGTTTATCAGGATAAATTGATCGCACACAGTTTCGGCAATTTCGCATTCGATCAATACTACTGGGAAACCTACCTGTCAATGATTCTCTACTGCAAAGGGACTCTTGACGGATTTGAAGATTTCACTTTTCGGCCGGTGTACATTGACGATTACATCCCCACCCCGGCAACGGGCGAGTTGGCCGAAAGCATCATGCGCAAGCTGGCTGCTTTGTCGAAGGAGCTGGATACTGAGGTCGCCTTCGATTCGGCAACGGGCGAAGGGCGGATCGCCGTTGGATCTCAGTTGGTGTTCGAAACGAACCGGGAAGTCAGCCGAACGATCACCTTTAAGGAAGAAGGGGATTACTGGGTATCGGAACCGGTTCGCATTCAGGACCCGGGCTTTTTAAGCGCCATCGTATCGCTTTCAGGGATGCCGTCCGGCGCCGACATTGACGCCTCGCTGGGCCGTGAGATCCTGCTGATGGGCGGATTCGAATATGAAGGCGGCTGGTTGTGGAATCTGAACTCTGACGATGAGTTCCTGGAAACGATGTATCCACATTCGGGCACCTACTGCCTGGGAATTCGGCGAAGCGATGGACAATTTTACGCTTATACCAACCTTGAAGACCGCATCCCCACCGAACAGGAAAACCGCTACACTCTTGACGGCTACATGGCGGGGTCGAACTGCGCCAATGCCAAGTTCGGCGTTGCTTTTTATAATTATCGTACGTCGGGCGGATCATCCGAACAATCATTTGTCACTCCCATGGGAGGAGATTTCCCCTGGACGAGGTCTTACCTGAACGTCAGTTCACCGGAAAACGGCTGGTACGCCAACGTCCTCTGTTATAACAGCGCTCCGCAATCCGGTACGGGGACGGCGTATTTCGACGATCTGGCCTTGATCGAATGGACCGACGGCTGGACGCCGATAACCACTGGATTTACTTCGATAGCTTATCCCAACGAAAGCACCTACCTGCAAATCCGCTGCGATCGCGAAGTGACCAGTGCGGACCTGGTTTACCGGATGACGGAAAGGGTGATACAGTAGTTAGATAGGGTGACCCGGCCATAAACCTGTCAGATTCC
>CAZHMN010000067.1:0-16418 GCA_964533705.1 uncultured bacterium | reverse complement strand
TCGGGGTATATTACTGGTTTCGACCTGAATGAAGATGGTAAATGGATGGTGATCTCCGCCCGCGGTCAGCTTTTCTCCGTTCCCACCAAGAGCAGAGAAACCATCATCCGCCGGATGACGCCTGATTTCAAGAGCCGTGCTAAATATCCCTTCTGGCTGGGGAATAAAGTCGTCGCCATAACCGACGCCACCGGCGAAGATGAATTCTTCGAGTTCGATCCCTTCCTGAAGGAAGAATCCCGGCAAATATCCAAAGGGAACGAGGTCTGGAGATATGCAGGATCCCCCTCTCCCGACGGCAAGTGGATCGCCTATAGCGACGCCGATCTAACCCTCTGGGTGATGAACGTCGAAACGGGGAAGTCTTCGAAGATAACCACATCGGACGTCTGGGAAATCCGCGATTTCTCCTGGTCACCGGACAGTCGCTATCTGGCCTACAGCAATCCGGAGAACCGGACCATACAGGCCATCCACATCTACGACATGGAATCCAAGAAGGATAGAATGGTCACTGACCTGATGTACAATTGCTACTATCCTGCCTGGGATCCCCAGGGTAAGTACCTCTACTTCCTGTGTGAAGCGAACTTCAATCCCATGCGCGGTCTGTATGGGGCTCAGTTCATCTACTATACTCCTGATAAACTCTATATGTATCTGCTGACCGAGGATACCCGGAGTCCTTTTGCCGCAGACACCACCTTGTTGGGGATCGCCGAAGAAGAGCAGAAGGAAGAGGAAGAGAAGAAGGATGAGAAAGGGGAGGGAAAAGAGGCCGAAGAAGAGAAGCTGGAGGTAAAGATTGACTGGGAAGGCCTGCAGGATCGTATGGTCGAAATTCCCGTATCCCCCGGCTACTACTGGGGATTACGCGCTGCGGAAGATATGCTTTATTATGTTTCCAGGGATAACAAAGGCATGCGGCCGGATGGGGATTACCCCAAACCTTCGCTGAATCTGTATAAATTCGACGAGCGGAAGCACTATACGGTCATAAGCGACGTTGACGGCTACGATATTTCCGATGATGGAAAGGTCGTCGTCGTTCAACAGGGCTCCAGCTTTATCAGAATGGATGCCGGAGCGACGGAGGCTCCTTCCGGTGAAGGAGACGATGATCCCCATGTGAAGCTGAGCGGCTGGAGCGTCCAGCTCAATCCTCGCCAAGAGTGGCGGCAGATGTTCCACGAAGGTTGGAGAATTCAGCGGGATTTCTTCTACGATCCCGAGATGCACGGTGTGGATTGGCCGGTCGTATATGAGCACTATGAGAGCTTGATCAACCGCATCTCGACTCGCGATGAATTAAATGACTTAATCGGTGAGATGATCGGCGAGTTGAATGCCGGTCATGCCTACGTCTTCGGCGGTGATATCCATCAGCCGAAACAAGTAGGCGTTGGCCTGCTGGGCGCCGACTTCAGGAGGGATCCCAAAACCGGCTACTTCCGCATAGAGAAGATTTACGCGCCGGATAAGGCCTTCGAGGATTGGAATTCACCTCTGACCGCCTCCGGCGTTAATGCCAAACAAGGTGATTACCTCATCGCCATTGACGGCAAACCCACCAACACCGTTCAAAACTATCTGGAACTCTTGCAGGATAAGGCAAACAAGGACGTCATCTTGACCCTGAACGATAAACCGCAGATGGAAGGTGCCCGTGACGTCATAGTTGAAACGCTGGATAATGAGCGTAACTTAAGGTACTGGGATTGGGTGAAGAGCCGGCGTGAATACGTCTATCAAAAATCAGGCGGAAAGATCGGTTACGTCCATCTCTCGGATATGTCCACGAACGGGTTGTGGCAGTTCGGTCATCAGTATTACCCGCAGTATGACAAAGAAGCGATGATTCTGGACGTTCGCTACAACGGTGGGGGTTATATCGCTCGAATGCTGCTCTCGCAGCTCAATCGTGAAGTCTGGACGGTGGGACGGCCGAGGCATGGGGCAACCTATCGGTCGCCATCGGCAGCGTTCTATGGTCACTATGCCATCCTCTGCAACAACGAAACCGGCTCTGATGGCGAAACCTTTACACAGGGAGCTAAACTGTTGGGGATGGGGCCGGTCTTCGGCACCCGCACCTGGGGAGGTTGGGTCGGCATTCGAGCCGACAAACCCTTGAATGACAAGGTCTGGTTCACCACCCCCGAGTTTTCCGGCTGGGGCGCCGTCGGTGACGAAAAAGGCCAGTGGCTGATCGAGGGGCACGGCGTTGATCCGGATTACTACGTTGAGAACGATCCGGGTGCCGTTCTGGCGGGTGAAGATCCCCAGCTCGACGCAGCTATAAAACACCTCCTGAAAAAAATGAAAGAAGAGCCGATGAAGCTGCCCGAAGAGCCGCCCATTCCCAAGAAAGAGGTCAACTTCCCCAAAAAGTAGAAGAAAATAGCCCCATAAACAGCAGAGACCTTTGAAATATTCGGAGCTTGTCATTCCGGACGGGCTTCAGCCCGATCCGGAATCCAGGTAAGTGGTTGATTTTCTGGATCCCAGTTTCGCCGGGATGACACAACAATTCTAATCTACAGAATAAATCAAAGAACTAATAAACAGCAGGGGTTGGAGATTCGCTTGAAAATCTCCAACCCCTTTTGATGTTATTCCCGTTGACTTAACGAACTATTTAATCAGAACCATCTTACCGTTGGCGGTGAAATCTCCGGCATTCATGCGGTAGATATAAATGCCCGAAGCTAAGTTCGATCCGTCGAAGATCACTTCGTGTATTCCCGCTTCACGCCAGCCGTCCACCAGCGTGGCGACCAGCCGACCAGAAACGTCATAGACGGATAGATTCATTCTGGCCGCTTCCGGCAGTGCAAACGAAAGCGTGGTGGAGGGATTGAATGGATTGGGGTAGTTTCCGAGCAGATCGAAGTCGGAAGCGATCTCGATTGCTGGTTCAGTTGTCCATTCATCAAATCCTGCACCGCAATTGCTCCAGCCAGGAACGAAGCTGCCATCGCCTGTAGCAGATTTCTCGAACGTAAAGCTGTCGCTATCCCAGATAGTGCCGGGGTAAGCTCCGACCCGTCCCTCATAGGTGTAAGTTCCAGAGGGTGCGCCGCCGGGGACGGCCTGCGTTCTGTCTCTGTTGATAGTAATTCCACCGGGCAGGGTGAGGTTGACAGGCCCCAATACCGGTCCGTACCAAGTACCGTTCGGTAGTTGGACCATAATCCAGGCGCCAAAGGTCGCAGGTCCGGTTTCGTTGTTGGTAAGGGCGATGTTGAAATCGAAGCTGCCACCGCTCGCAGGAATTACAATGGGCGCTCCGTAGGGAGTCAACGTAATACTCACATCAGGGGGCGGACCAGCCGCCATCCACCAACCGATAGCTGTTTCGGAGGTCGGGATGAAATCGCCCGTGCCATTGTAGCAGACCTGTTCGCCGTCCGTGCCCGTGGCATTCTCGATTCCTACCGTGCAGGAATTGTTCACGCCGGCGATCGAATTATACGCGTAGATCATCGAACCGTCGGCATTGAAAATGACCTGTACGGTCACGTTGCCACCGCCGGAGTAATAGTTAACGTGGTCGTACTCCACGATGAAGCGCTGGTTTGGCGTATCGCGCAGATACCAGATGGTACCGCCGGTGGAGGGATTGAGGTCATCCCAGAAAAGGGCGATCAGATTGTTGGGCTCCGCTGAGGTGGGGATGGGGTAATTGGAGTAGGCCGTGCTGGTAGAAGTGAACGAGAGGAAGCCGTTCGAGCAAATCCGGATACCATTGAACGTGTTACCATAGAATTCGAAGTCAAACCCGAAATAAAAGGGCCCCAGGTTTTGATCGTCGCCTGTGACGCCCGAGGGTGTTCCGATTCCGGAAATCTCCACCCACTGGTAGGGGATCTGCTGCCAGGGTGAAATCACTGCACCGGTAACTTGAGCCGCCGGTCCTTCGTTGGGCACCTCATCAATGCCAGTTACTGACCAGGTGTAGCGAGTCATGGGATCGGGGGGAACGTCATCGTAGGTTTCCACGCCGGGGGCGACCTGAGCCAGGAACACAGCGTCACGGTAGATCTTCAATCCTGCCAAGTCAACGCAGGGTGTTCCATCCTCATTTAAGGTAGGATCGTCCCAGGTTAAGGTCATGGTACTAACCAAATCCGATGTGGCCAGCAGGTTTGTAGGTGCACCAGGCGGCATGTTGGCTGCTCCCGTCGCCGGGTCAGTCAGCGTAGATTCCCCTTCAGGGTCATAGTACGCACTTACCCTGTACTCGTACTCAGTTCCTTCGACAACCCCATAATCACTGTAATCCTCAACCACTCCTGCAGTAGAAGCATAGTAGACCCCGTCTCTATAGATGTTGTAGTACGCCAGGTCATCTGTTCCATTACTGCCAGGATAGGTACGCTTGATGCTACTGTAAGAGGGTGCGCGGAAGGGATGGAATTGATTCCAGAACGAGGGCAACGAGCCTTGATGCAGCGTGGCTACAGTCGGGACGCCCTCCTTGGAATCGGCTTTCACGGAACCATTCGCTCCAACCCAGCGAGCTTCCATGCCATCGCCAAAGTCGCCGAAAACCAACGCCTCGAACATTAGATCACCGGATAGATCGTTAGCCTGAGACCAGGTTCCACCGATGCGGTACCAGTTCAGTGTGGGAAAGTTCAATAGTGGATCTACACCCATTCCCTCACAGTTGGGATTATTGTCAATTTGCTCATTCCCAACGAAGATTACACCTGTGGCTGTGACTCCGGTTACATCGTGTACCAGCCAGCTCCCGGGCCCGGTGTGCTGATCCTGCTGGCTGTAAATCTCATCGCCCGGTTGACCGGCGCCGTTGTCCGCCCAGGCCTTGATGATCAGCGGTTCATGAATAGCATTGGGCCAGGGCCAGTAGGGATCGCCCTCGGAGAGGATATAGATCGAAACAGCCCAGAGTTCGTACTCTCCGATAGCGTCTGGATCAACGGTGATAGCCCAGGCGTCACCGCCGTTAAAATGAGCGTGTGCATTGGTCATGGCCCCTTCGTAATGGGAAACGGTCAACTCGCTGCCCGTCACTCCAGGAGCCCACCAATGTAGGTTAATGTGATCGTCAAAGTAGCCGTCTGTCGTGAGATGGGAAGGTGGATCCTGGGCGTAACCGATCCTCGAAACCAAAAACACGACCGAAAAAACGATGAACAAAACCTTTAAATTTGTCGCGCGCATGCTCCTTCTCCTTTCATATTATTAAAGAGTTCATAACAATATAACTAAATATAATCAGAATGTCAATACCTTGAAAAAATATATATATTTTTTATTTCTATCCATTTCAAGAAGCCAAAATCGAACTCCTCCAAAGTCTTTCGGACAGATTTACAAGTTAAAAGGCAAATTTGATACTGTTGCAAAAGTAACTTTAGTATGATCCCTGCGCGAATTGATATTTGTAGAAGACAGGAAAATATTCGTCAATTATAAAATAAATGATTGCATAAAAAACCTCAAATCTCCTTTTTGAAGTTTGAGGCGAGTGAACAGAAAAACAAGGTCTTTCCTTGTGAGAATGGGGGGAATCGAACCCCCGACCCACGGCTTAAAAGGCCGCTGCTCTACCGGCTGAGCTACACTCTCATTTGATCCTACTTTATAATCTCACCGCGCGGCAGAATGGTCGCCTCCTGACCTGCTCCGAGAGAGATCATGTAAACCGGAATATGAGTAAACTTCTCAATCGTTTCGAGGTACTCGATTGCACCCTGCGGCAGGTCCTCCATGCTCCGCTTGGAGTAACTGTCCTTCCAGCCTTTTAATTCACCGTAAACCGGTTCAACCTGTTCCCATCCTTGATGCGTGGCCGGTACGCTGGTAATGACTTTACCCTTAATCTGATAACCAATGCATGCTTTCAAAGGTTTCTGGCCGTCTAAAACGTCCAACTTGGTCACCGCCCAACCGTCAATCCCGTTCCAGCGGGCCGCCTGCCTGGCCGCGATTAAGTCCAGCCATCCGCAGCGGCGCGGCCGGCCGGTGGTCGATCCGAATTCTGCTCCACGCTTGCGGATTTCTTCGGCCGTCACCTCATCCATTTCGGTAGGGAAGGGTCCGCGCCCAACACGAGTGCAGTAAGCCTTCAATACACCCAGCACAAAATCAATCTTTCGTGGTGGGACGCCCAATCCCAGCACAGGGCCCCCGATTGTCGGATGCGAGGAGGTTACATAGGGATAGGTTCCCAAATCGAGATCCAGCAACGTTCCCTGTGCGCCTTCCAGCAGCACGTTCCGGTTGCTATCTAACGCCTGATGAAGCTGTTCGACCGTATCTCCCGCGAAGGGAGCTAAAGCCTCAGCCCATCTTTCGGTCATTTCCAGGAAAGCCTTGCGATCCGGTTCAATCTGTTTATAGAAACATTTTAAAAGAGCTGCGTGATGGTCGAAGAGATCACCGCAGACTTTCAACCGCCTCGATTTCTGTAACAGATCCCCGACTCTGACACCCTGACGGGAAGCTTTATCCGCATAGGTCGGCCCGATACCCCGACAAGTCGTGCCGATCATGTCCTCACCGCGATCCTTCTCTTGATGGGCTTCAATCAGTTTGTGAGTCGGTAATACTAAGTGAGTCCGAAAATCAAGTGTCAGGCGACCCTGGAGAGAAACCCCCAGCGTTTTTACGTGATCGAGCTCTTTGATGAAAGCCTCCGGGTCCAGCACGACTCCGGGTCCGATCAGGCAGAGAATGCCCGGAGTCAGGATTCCCGAAGGGAGCAGATGGAGAATAATCTTCTCCTCGCCGCGCTCGATTGTATGTCCGGCATTCGCACCCCCCTGAGATCTGGCTACGACATCCGCTTTTGAAGAGAGCAGGTCAACGATTTTGCCTTTCCCTTCATCGCCCCATTGCGCACCTATCACCGCCACGACGGGCATCAGTTTCTCCTCTCCGGCTGTCTTCTATTTGGCCGTGCGTTTTTTCTTCAGTTTTTCTGCCCTGGCACCCCATTCAACAAGGACGGGGCTGGCGATGTAGATTGAAGAATAGGTTCCTATAACGACGCCCAGAATGATAGCGAATGCAAAGTCGCGTATAACGCTTCCGCCGAAGACGTAGAGAATCACCACCGCAAAAAGCGTCGTTAAACCGGTGATGATGGTTCTCGATAGCGTCTGGTTGATAGAGGTATTTATGATCTCCTCCAACGGCTTAGCGCGCAACCTCTTCAGGTTTTCACGAATTCGGTCGAAGACCACGATTGTATCATTCAGTGAATACCCCACGATCGTCAGAAAAGCGGCGACGATGGCCAGGGAAACCTCCTTGCCGAGTAGGGAGAAAATTCCCAGCGTGATCAGAACGTCGTGGAATAGAGCCAGAACGGCCGCCAGCGCAAAGATGAATTCAAAACGGATGGAGATGTAAATTAGAATCCCGCCCAGCGCCACCAGTGTGGCCAAAATCGCCTGAGTGCGTAGCTCCGCGCCGATTTTCGGACCCACCGCATCAATTGATCGGACTTCGAACGGGTTCTCGGGTAGGCTGCTGCTGATTGCGGCCTTGATCTGCTCTATGGTCGTTTCGCTTATGTCGGTTTTTTTGATGCGTATCAGGATTTCCGGCTCAGCCCCGATTTCGGAAATTCTCTTCACTTCGCTGCCGCTCAGGTTAATTTCGGCCAGAGCGCTGCGAACCTCACCTTCCGATACGGGTTTTTCAAAGCGCAGTTGAATGGAGGTTCCACCTAAGAAGTCAATGGAATAATTGGGCCCGCCATGCAGGATAATGGAAATAATCCCGATCAGTATTGCGAGCGCCGATAAGCTCATCGCCGGGCGGCGAAGATGTTGAAAGTCGATGTTTGAGTCCTTGAACCATTCCATAGAAGTGTCCGTTTCCGCATAATTAAATGCTTAACTTCGTGGGGGCGAACCTTTGAGTATATAAATCGAAAAGCAATCTCGTTCCTATGAGCGCAGTGTAAAGTGAAACCGCAATACCGATCATCAGCGTAAGCGCGAATCCCTTTATCGGCCCCGTGCCGAACTGGTACAGAACGATGCTGGCAATCATTGTCGTTATATTGGCGTCCAGTACGGTGACGGTGGCGCGGGAATAACCGGCGTCAATCGCGGCGCGAACCGTCTTGCCGGTGCGAAGCTCTTCGCGAATGCGCTCGTAAATCAGCACGTTGGCGTCCACCGCCATACCAATCGTGAGAATAATTCCTGCGATACCCGGCATGGTCAAGGTGCCCTGGAATCCGGCCAGGACGGCCATCAGGAAGAAGATGTTCATTATCAGGGCGAGATCTGCCAGGATGCCGGCGAAGCGGTAGTAAAAGAGCATAAAAACGCCCACCATTAGAAGAGCCAGCATCGCTGAGAACTTGCCCTTGGAAATGGAATCTGCACCCAATGACGGACCCACCGTCCTCTCTTCAATGATATTCACAGGAGCGGGGAGTGCGCCGGCGCGCAGTACGATCGCCAGGTCTCGGGCCTCCTCCATAGAATCAGAACCCTCGATGATAGCCCTACCATCAGGGATTTTTACCTTTATAACGGGAGCCATGTAGACGTGTTTATCGAGCACGATGGCCAGCTTTCTGCCAACGTTAGCGCCCGTAACACGTGCAAAGATGCGGGCCCCCTGTCGGTTCATTGCCAGCGATACGATGGGTTGACCTTCGGTGCCGGGGGTGTATCCCGAGCCGATTTCCACATCCGCTTTGGTCAAATATTTACCGGTTATTTCGGGCTCAGCTTTGACGATGTAGAGATTCCAGTATTCGTTGCCATCCGGTCCCGTAAAGGCCTCATTAGACCAGAGGAATTCGACGTCTGGTGGGATGATTTGGCGCACGTCCGACCGGGACAGGATCACGTCAACGGCGCGGCGATTTTGTTTGATGACGGCGATTTCATCGCCCACATTGCGCAACAGGGCGTAGAAGGGGTGTTCCTCCATGATGCCTTCGGCGACAACCAGCGAAGTATCTTCACCCAGGGTGGACAGATCCGTCTCGCCACCGAAAAGCTCGCCTGCGTCAATAACTTTGTCCTTCGCCACAGGTGGCGCAGCCGTATCAGCCTCGGCAATGGCTTCCTCCGCTTTCGCAGGTTCTTCCGGTATCTCCAGGCTATCTTGCGGTGTCTCGATTCCCTGTTCCTTGGCGAGAAAAGTATCAATGTCTTCCAGAATCGTCTGTGCACGTGTCGGATCAACCAGAAGTTTAAACTCCAGCAGGGCCGTTTTACCGATGAGCCCTCTGGCGCGGGCCGGATCCTGAACTCCGGGAAGCTCAACCACAATGCGCCGTTTTCCCTGGCGCAGGATTGAGGGCTCGCTGACGCCAAACTGGTCAATTCGGTTACGCAGAATCTCCAGCGAGCGAGCGATGGCGTCGTCTGCTTCTTCACCCAGGTAGTTCAACACCTGACGGTTGGAAGCTTGAGTTTCTAAGAAATAACGGGAAAGCCGGATGTCGGCGCTGTCGAAGACGTCCAGAACGGTCTCGTTGAAATCCGCGCTGGGATCGCGAAGCCGCGCCGAAATTTCGGCCAGAAGCGTATCGAAGCGGGCGTCTCGGTTCTTGGCCAACTGTTTCATCAGTTCCACGAGGTCCACCTCTAAGACGAGGCGCATTCCCCCTTGTAAATCGAGACCCAGCTTCAGGGATTTTCTGCTGTTCCTATCGAGCTCATTGGCCAAATTACCCAACAGATACTGGGCTTTTTCACGGGCGGTGGCTTTTTCTGCTTCATCAATTCCCTCCGCAGCGGCGATTCGATCCATGACGTCTTCCCCTCTACCTTCCTGGATCGCACGAGCCAGATCTATTGCGGGGATATTCGTTTGTTGAGCGAGCGAACTGATCTCCATTTCCTGTATCTCTTTGAGCTTAGCGTTGCGGTACGTCGGGTAGAGATAGTACAGGGCCAGCAGGATAAAGAAGAGTGTCAGTCCCAGGCGAAAAGCTATGTTGCGCTTTTTCATATTCTTCCCAGCTGAAGTCGTTAACAGCGGTGTAAAACCGCTGAATTTAATCTCGATTTAGTGTAATTTCTACAAAAATACAAATATACTTTTATAACGATCAAAAGTCAATGCTTTTTTGCCCAATCTCTTCAATCTCATTTTGCTCTGCTCTAATTGAAAATCCAAACGTGACCCATTGTCATGTGAAAAAAACGCTGCATTTCAAAAATCCTCTTGCATTAAAAGCGAAATTTTCTTATATTGTCTAAACCAATGAATCCACGTCAAACTTAACCTAATCATCTGCTGCCGAACCAGATAAAGGGATAAGGGGGGCACAGCCGCAAGCCATCCAGTTTGTGGCTTTCCATCATTCGCACTGCATCCTAAACAGGGAGAAGATGTCATGAAAGGTTGGAGAACTCTTTGGATTGTTGCGCTGATTCTTCTTTGTTCCGGTGCAACTTGGGCCGATTACGTATCACTGCGTCCCGACGTTCAGGGCGACCGTCCGGAAGTAAATATACTGCGACATGACGCCGAAGGGGTGACAATCGAAGTGCGGCTTCCCGGCGTCGAGCTCCGGGAAGGAGTGCTGGAAGGCCGCAAGTGGGATCGAGTTGAAATTCCCGGCGGTGCCTGGCTTTCCGAACCCGGCGCCCCGGAAATCCCCAACTTCAGCCGGCTCCTGGCTATTCCTGCACGTACAGGTGTCAGAGCCGAATTTGAAGCGCTCGAAACGACCGTGCTGTCGGACATCGAGCTGATGCCCGATCAAGGGGATGAACCGGAAGAACTGATGCAGAAAGGCCAGCCGGTGCGCTTCGACATGGCCGCATATTCTCAGGATGCCTTTTATCCTGAAGAGGAGGTACTAAGCGGTGAACCGGCTATCCTGCGAGGGATGCGCGTGGTTCGCGTTCAGATGAATCCGGTGCGTTATAATCCCGTAACCAAAGAGCTTCGCATCGCCCACCGCTATCGAGTGACGGTGCATTTCGAGGGCACGGATCTGCGCAACGTCCCTTCTCGCCCGATGCGCCCTGTGTCCCGATCCTGGGTTAGTTCTATGCAGGGGGCTGTGATGAACCTCGATCAGTTGGATCTGGAGATGGTCGAAATGGGTTCATACCTGATTGTCTGCGAGGATAACGATTATTTGGTTGATACCCTGCTCGAACCGCTCATAGACTGGAAAAAGCGAAAGGGGCACACCGTTGTGGTTGAGAGGTTTACCCCGAATGCCAGCACCACAACCATTAAGAGCATCATTCAGGCTGCTTATGATAATTGGGAAGTACCCCCTGAATACGTGCTCTTATGGGGAGATACCGATGGTGAATATGCACTGGCAGGCTATGAGTACTACGGCATAGATCACCCTTACTCGCAGCTTGACGGTGGTGATATCTTGGCCGACGTCGCATTAGGCCGCTACCCCGCTGATGATGCCATCGAAACCATGGTGATGGTGAACAAAGTTCTCTTTTATGAAAAAATGCCCTACACCGGCCATCCGGATTGGTTTCACGAAGGAGTGCTGGTGGCGGGATCATCTTCATCTGGCTTGTCCACGGTATTGGCTAACCGCTGGATTAAAACCCGGTTAATCGAACACGAATACACCGAGATAGATACCTTCTGGTACTGGATGGGAAGTCCCTATACGTACGTCCCCTTGACGCTCACAAATGGGATTAACGACGGCGCAACCTATGTCAATTATCGCGGTTGGCTGGGCATGCAGGGCTTCGATAATTATGATATCCAAGCCCTCACCAACAGCTTCATGCTCCCCTTCGTGACCATTCTCACCTGCGGTACGGGCGGATTCGGTGGCAGTGAATCCCGCATGGAATGCTTCTCCAATGTGGGAACGCCCCAGAATCCGACGGGGGCAGTGGCCTGTGTCGGTACGGCGACTTCCAGCACGCACACACGGTATCTGAACGCCATTGATATTGGGATGTACGCCTGCATATTTGACATGGGATGCCCCCGGCCCGGCCATGCTTTAAACATGGGAAAGTTG
Organism: uncultured bacterium; assembly: GCA_964533705.1. Taxonomy (GTDB): domain Bacteria; phylum Electryoneota; class B3-LCP; order B3-LCP; family B3-LCP; genus CAZHMN01. Next base: position 4,444 of record CAZHMN010000067.1, on the reverse strand, counting down.
GAGCTGTATAACGGGTATCATGAGCACGACGCAGGGCAGGTGACCAATTTCTCCAAGTGGGCTGCTCTGGCCGGCGATCCCGGCCTGCAACTGTTCACCGGCCCGATCCACTATATGAATAGCACCATACCCGCAACGGTCGTGTGGGGGGAGAATAGTATAACCTTAACGGTAGACGAAAGCGGGGTAGGCCCCGTTGAAGACGCAGTTGTCTGTCTATACAAAGAGAATGAGCTTCAGGAGGTCGGCTATACCGATGCTTCCGGCCAGGTGACTTTGCCGCTTGACGTCGGCGCGGCCGGGAACGTCAAGGTCACCATAACAAAGGAGAATTTCTACCCCATTGTAGATTCGCTGGACGTGGTTCAGGCGGACGTGGTCGTCGGTTATTTCGACCATTCGATTGACGATGACAGCAACGGCAGCAGTTCCGGTGATGATGACGGGATTATCAATCCCGGTGAAACCGTGGAAATCCCGCTGGTTTTCAAAAACTACGGTTCTTCAACGACCGCCACCAACGTCACTGTGACGGCCACGGAGTCCGACGATTACGCCACACTAAATGACAATTATGAAACCTTCCCCAATATGGCTCCCGGCGCCACAGCCAATAGCAATGACGATTTCGACCTTGTCATCGCGGCCGACTGTCCGCACGGGCATGTGGTAAGGCTGGAATTGGCGACCAATAGCGACCAGGGTAACTGGGATGGAGTGATTGACTTGACGGTGGTTTCTTACGATATCAACATCCGTGAGGCCTATGCGGTGGGAAGTGATACATTGCTTTCGCCAGGAGAGACAGCGGATTTCATTCTGACGATCTCCAACGAGGGAGAGAAGACTGCAGAGTCATTAACGGCCACAATCACTTCTCTGGATCCTTATGTCACTGTAAATGACAATTCCGCCGGCTTTGGGACGGTAAATCCGCAAGCGGGCGCTTCTTGCAGTGCGAATCCCTTCAATCTGACGGCGGCACAGGACACTCCTCCTGGACATCTCGCCGATCTGAAGGTGGAATTCGTCAGCGCCACCGGAGCGACGCAAACGGATACCCTCACCATCTCCTTGGGGACGAAGAGCATGACCGATCCTCAGGGACCGGATGAATACGGCTACTACTGCTTTGATAACACCGACATGAATTATGCTCAAGCTCCCGTCTATAACTGGATCGAAATCGATCCCGCCTACGGCGGTTCAGGCACCCAACTGCCCATCAACGACACGGGCGAGGACGATGATATGTCTGTGATCGTCAACCTGCCTTTTACTTTCCGGTACTATGGCGAGGAAACCGACCAAATCACAGTCTGCAGCAACGGCTGGATCTCCACCACGCCGAACGTAGCCTTCGCCCAGTTCGCCAATTATCCCATCCCCTCCTATATGGGCCCCAATGGTCTGATCGCGGCATTCTGGGATGATCTTATAACCGGTAGTGGTGGGTATGTCTTCTCCAAAAATGATGCGGCTAATCACCGTTTCATCATTGAGTGGTCCCGTATGAGGAATCGAGGGAATACCAGCGTCAGAGAGACGTTCGAAATCATCCTCTTCGATCCCGACTACTATCCCACGGTGACCGGAGACAGCGAAATCCTTTTCCAGTACGAATCCATCACCGAAGTCTCCGGAGCCTATTATGACAACCCTTACTCAACTGTGGGCATCGAGAGACCCGATCACCTGGATGGCATCGAAATTGTATACTGGAACACCTACCACGATCCGGCGACGGCTCATTTACAGGCAGGGAGAGCGTACTTCTTCACGACGAACCTGGACTATTCGCCTCCTGGATCTGAGCTTTATGTCTCTCTGATTCCTTACGGAGCCCCCATCGTCATCCCGCCAGGCGGCGGCAGCTTCGATTTCAACATTGAAGTGGGCAATACCAGCGCCAATCCCGCCACCGCCGACGTCTGGTGTGACGTGATGCTCCCCAATGGGACAATTTACGGACCTACGCTGGGACCCGTGACGGGCATCGTTTTCCAGGGCAACTGGTCCACCAACCGGGATCGCACTCAAACCGTGCCCGCTGGCGCGCCCGCCGGTGCCTATACCTACAACGCCTACGTCGGCGTTTATCCCAATACCGTCTACGATCAGGATAGCTTTGATTGGAGCAAATCCGGCGATGACGGATCGGGAAAATGGACCGAAGGGTGGGAGAACTTCGGCGAACCCTTCCTGAGCTCGGGGACTGAAGCAACTGTGGAAATCCCTGAAAGCTATGCACTTCATGCCGCTTACCCCAATCCCTTCAATCCCGTGACCAACCTCCGTTTCGATCTGCCTGAAGCAGCACGTGTGAAGCTGGAAGTTTACGATCTTCAGGGTAGGGTGGTGGCGGAATTGGTCAACGGCCACAGGGATGCAGGCGTCCACGAGGTCACCTGGAACGCCTCGAATCTCTCCTCAGGGATGTATTTCTACCGCATCCAGGCGGGAGATTTCAGTGCAGTCCAGAAAGTTATTCTGATGAAATAAGAAATCAGAATATCCTCAATGTTACAAGGGCGATCCAGATTCGGATCGCCCTTGCTATTTTTCCAGAGCCGGAAGTGCAATTTCAACATTCTAACAGGTGAAGATGCGGCTATGGCATTAGTAAAAACAGCTTGTGTTAAAAAAAAGCTTGACAATCTCATTTTTTCTATTATATTGTAGCTTTAAGTATGCCGCAACTGTATTTATAAAAATCGTGAAAGGGATACTTCAAATCAATCATTAGCTGGAGGGAGCGTAACATGAAGTTTGACCTTGGATTTATACTTAAAATCGCTGTCGTCGTTTCTCTGACCGGCATGATGGCCTGGGCTCAATCCGCCTCGGATATGGATACTGAAGCAGAGGGCTACTTCTCGGGGAGCAACGGTCCGGGAATCAATCCACCCCCAATGACGGATGAATTCCTGCCAGGCGATTTCGCTGTAACGGACGTCGGCACAGATGGCGTATACAGGATTACGCCTGATGGAACGGTCGAGCTCATCGCGCAGGGAGCTCCGATTGATGGCCCCACCGGTATCGTCGTGGATGGCGATGGTAATATCATCGTTGGCAATGAAACCAATGAAAACATTCACGTGATTGATCCGCTGGGGACTGTAACATTTCTGGCAAACGTTACCGCCCATATGTCAAACATCGGCGATATTGACCTCGATGTAAATGGAGATTATATCGTTGTCGGGACGAGTGCGGCTGTGAGAGTAACCCCCGCTGGGCAGGTAACGGTCGTCCACAGTGGATCCCCGTTTACCTCCTTGCAGGCGATCGCCATTCATCCGACCACGGGTGATATGTACCTGGGCAACTCTAACGGTGTCATCTGGGTTATGGATCCATCCGGCACGATTACGGAATTAGTTGCCGCCGGCCCGATTGACTACATTGAAGGGATGGAGATTGATGCCGACGGGAACATTATCGTTGCCGATGAAAACGGTGATGCAGTCCATCTGGTCACACCCACGGGCACGGTGACAACTGTGTATTCCGGCACGCCGCTTCAGGCGCCTGAAGACATCTGCATTGATGCCAACGGAGATTATTTCGTTACCGACGACCCCAGCGCCGCCGGGCAGGACGCCATATATAAAATTACCCCTGCCGGAGTCTGCACCCCGTTCGCGGCGAGCACGCTCTACTTCGACATTCTCGATGGAATCGCCTATTATGAAACCGAAATCACTCCGCCATCGTTCGAAGTAACGCTGGTCCCTTTTACCATCCCGATCCAGATCCCGGCTTCGGGCGGCAGCTTTGAATTCTACGCTTTTGTGACGAACAATCAGACCAGCGCTCAGGAAGTTGACCTCTGGACCTGGATGATTGATCCCAGTGGCACTGTTTCCGATCCGCTGATGGGCCCCGGAACGGCCAATCTGCAGCCCGGCACGACCGGCTGGTACAGGGCGCAAAACATATCCGGAACGGGCGCACCGGGGATGTACAGTTACGTGGCTATGGCGGGTGACGCCCCGGATGACGTCTGGGCTTCGGACACGCTGGTTTTTGAAAAGCTGGTCACGGGCGACGGTCCCTGGGTCGGCAACTGGAACAACTGGGGCGATCCCATCGGAGACGAGGTCGTCAACTCTCCTGACGGCGTACCGGCTGAATTCTCGCTTCACAATGCTCACCCCAATCCGTTTAATCCGACGACAGCCATCAGCTATCAGCTATCAGCAATCAGCTTCGTAAACCTATCGGTTTATGACCTCTCCGGCCGCAAGGTGACGGAACTGGTGGATGGCTGGCAGGAGGCGGGATCACACGAGGTGATTTTCAACGCTTCGAACTTAGCGTCGGGGATTTACCTGTACCGTTTGAACGCAGGCTCGTTTAACGCCTCCGGGAAAATGATACTGCTGAAATAATCGCCGCCGCGTAGGGGTTGGTCTTGAACCGACCCGTTAGTATCTAA
>CAZHMN010000066.1:0-17024 GCA_964533705.1 uncultured bacterium | reverse complement strand
GACCATGGTCTTCGGCAATATGGGCGATGATTCCGCCACCGGCGTCGCCTTCACCCGGGACCCTGCCACCGGAGAGAAAGTGTTTTTCGGGGAATACCTGCCCAACGCTCAGGGGGAAGACGTTGTGGCCGGTATCCGCACGCCCCGCCAGGTTACGCTGGAAGGCTCCCGGAGATGGGCGAAAAATAATCAGATTAGCGAAGAAGAGCGCCGCGGAAAATACCCCTCGCTCGAAGAGCTGATGCCGGAGGCATATCACACCCTGGAGGGTATTTATAAAAAGCTGGAATCGCACTATCGCGATATGCAGGATATCGAATTCACCATCCAGAATAAGCGCCTCTGGATGCTGCAAACACGAGTGGGGAAGCGCACCACTGCCGCTGCCGTAAAGATCGCCGTGGATATGGTCAACGAGAAATTGATCACGAAAGAGGAGGCCCTCCTGCGAATCGAGCCCAATTCGCTGGACCAACTTCTTCACCCCATGATTGACCCCAAAGCCGACCTCACCGTGCTCACGAGAGGATTGCCCGCCTCGCCCGGCGCCGCCACGGGGAGAGTCGTCTTTTCCGCTGACGATGCCGTCGCCTGGAAGGATTCGGAGGATGCGGATAAGAGAGCGGTCATTCTGGTGCGCAATGAAACCAGCCCGGAGGACATTCACGGTATGGACGTGGCTCAGGGTATCCTGACGGCTCGCGGCGGTATGACCTCCCACGCGGCCGTGGTGGCCCGAGGTATGGGTAAATGCTGCGTTGCCGGAGCCGGTGAAATGGTGGTTGATCACGAAAGGCGACTGTTCAAGGTGCGCGATGAAGTGATAAAAGAAGGGGATTGGATTACCCTCGATGGTTCCACGGGCCGCGTCATTCTGGGCAAAGTGAAGACGGTCGAGCCCGCTCTATCCGGTGATTTCGGCATTTTGATGTCCTGGGCGGATGAAGTCCGCAGGCTGAAAGTTCGCACCAACGCGGACACGCCCAAAGATTCTAAGGTCGCCCGCAACTTCGGAGCGGAGGGTATCGGCCTGTGCCGCACCGAACACATGTTCTTCGAAGGCGACCGTATTGACGCGGTGCGCGAAATGATCCTGTCCGAGGATGAAACCGGCCGCCGTAAAGCTTTGGAAAAGCTTCTACCCATGCAGCGTGGCGATTTTGAGGGTATCTTCCGTGCTATGGACGGACTGCCGGTGACGATCCGAACCCTCGATCCCCCTCTCCATGAATTTCTCCCCCATGAGAAAAAGGAAATCGAAGAATTGGCCGATATAATGGGAGTTCCGGCGGAGAAACTGAAGGACAAAGTTGACAGCCTCCACGAACTCAATCCCATGCTGGGTCATCGCGGTTGCCGCCTGGGCATCGTCTACCCGGAAATCACCGAAATGCAGGCGCGCGCCATCTTTGAAGCGGCCGCCAATGTGATCAAAGAAGGCGTTAAGGCGATCCCCGAAATCATGATTCCGCTGGTGGGACACGTCAACGAACTTCGCGCCCAGGAGCAGATCGTCCGCCGGGTGGCCGATCAGGTTATGCAGGAGATGGGAACCAGGTTCGAGTATCTGGTCGGCACCATGATCGAACTACCTCGTTCCGCCTTGACCGCCGATCAGGTAGCCGAAGTCGCTGAATTCTTCAGCTACGGCACCAATGACCTGACGCAGACCACCTTCGGCTTTTCCCGAGACGACGCCGGCAAGTTCCTGCCTTTCTATCTCGATCATAAGATCCTCCCGCATGACCCCTTCCAGGTTTTAGATCGGGAAGGCGTAGGCCAACTGCTTCAGATCGGCGTGGAAAAAGGCCGTAAAACCCGCCCCGATCTAAAAATCGGCATCTGCGGCGAACACGGCGGCGAACCCTCATCCGTGGAATTCTGCCACAGCCAGAATTTCAACTACGTTTCCTGTTCACCCTACCGCGTTCCCATCGCCCGCTTGGCCGCGGCCCAGGCGGTCTTGAAAGAGAAGGGTGGGGAAGGACTCGCCAAGGATTAAACGAAACCTGAGAACACGCATGGGCACGGCGACTGATAAAGCCTCCTTCGTAGCCGTGCCCACAATTGTTTCTTTTCTTACCCCATGCCAATTTCCCTTGACTTTCACCTCCTTTTTTTGCAAATTACCACGCAAAACAATCCAAAATTTGATTCATTCCTTATAAATTGGGTATTACAGATCGAACAACCTGTCGGCAATAAATTCGTAAACCGTCTGGAGATCATCCGCGTCCTCCCCTGCCTGGCTGATCCCGATAAGATTCGCTTCACCGCCGAGTTCGATCGTGAGGTCTCTGACGTTTTCCCCTTTCTAAATGCGTTGCTAAAGGGGGCTATATACAACCACGCGGGAAAATCGCTGACCCTCCGTAAAGACGGCCGCTTAATTACGCTATATCCTAAACAGGTGGTTGGAGCGAAGATTGACGATTATGAGGACGCTCGAAAAGTCATAGACTGGCTTGTCAATCTCATCAATGAATGCGACTGTAAACGCAACACCTTAAAACCCAATTTCGAACGCCGCGCCCGGTTGAACGTCATTGACGTCGTCAGACTGTTGCCGGGGACCAACTGCAAAAAATGCCGGCAGCCGACCTGCTTATCCTTCGCGGCTCTCGTTACAGTTGAAAAGGCTTCTATTTTGTCCTGTCCCGAATTGTTCCTTGTGGACTACAAGGAAAAAAGGGATCACCTATTCGCCCTGCTCAGAGCTGGAGGGTATTCAATCCCCGATGCCTTTCATTAAGAGTGAACACTCAATCTTGAGGCACCTATGCACATCCCCGATGGTTTTTTAGACGCCAAAACCTGGGTCGGCATGACCGTCATTTCCGGGGCGAGCCTGGCTCTCGCGTTGAAAGGACTTAAACGCGAGAAACTGGTCAATCGCATTCCGATAATTGGCATGACGGCGGCTTTTATCTTCGCCGCGCAGATGCTCAATTTCCCCGTCGCCGGTGGTACCTCGGGGCATTTCATGGGGGGCATCTTGGCCTCCGTTCTTCTGGGCCCCTGGACGGGAATGATCGCCATGGCACTCGTCCTCATTGTCCAGTGCCTCATTTTCCAGGACGGAGGGCTGACGGCCTTGGGAGCCAATATTTTCAATATGGGTCTAGTCGGCTCGGCGGGGGGGTACTATCTATACGGCTTTTTCCGCCTCTTAATCTGGGGAGACCGCACGCGTCCCGTTGCCTACGCGCTGGCTTCCTGGTCCAGCGTCATGCTGGCGGCGGCTCTCACCGCAATCGAATTGTCTATCTCAGGAACGATAAAGTTATCGGTGGGTTTACCCGCAATGCTGAGCGTTCATGCCATAATCGGGATCGGAGAGGCTGCCATTACCACGGTGGCCTTGATGACCCTCTGGCGAATCCGTCCGGAAATTATGACGATGGAAAAATATTAGCATGAAAACCAAGACCGTAATCCCTTTCCTGCTGATCTCTTTACTGCTCGCAGCCTTTGTCGCTCCCCTGGCCTCTTCATTTCCCGATGGGCTGGAAAAGGTTGCTGAAGTGCTGGGATTCGATCACAGGGCTCTGGGAGATCCTATCCTCAGCTCGCCATTGCCTGACTACGCTGTTCCGGGCCTGAAGGGAAATCCCGCTTCCACTTCGATCGCCGGTGTCATCGGGACGTTGATCTGCTTCTTCGTTCCCTTTGGCTTCTATATCCTGCGCAAAAAGTAAAACTTTGCACCATTCTTATCTGGATAAATACGCCAGGCGCGACAGCTCCCTGCACCGCCTCGATGCCCGCACCAAGCTGCCTCTATTCGGTGGACTGGTAATCTTAATCTCCGTGGTGCCTGCACCAGGAGTTTATTTCTTTCTGACACTGGTGACCTTGATATGCCTTTTCTGTTATACAGCTAAGATTCCCGCCGGTTATCTTCTGATGCGCTCCGCCATCATCATCCCTTTTACCGGGTTTGCGGCAGTTTCCTATGCCTTGACCATATCTTATGGGGACGTGCTCTGGCAATGGGGACCGTTCGAATTGACCACGGGCGGAATTCATAAATCCGTGATTCTTCTTTTGCGCGCCTGGTTGGCCGTCAGCTTGATGATTCTTTTAGTAAACACAACCCCTTTCGACCGACTTTTAGCCAGCCTCCGTTCCTTTCGCGTGCCCCCCTTGTTCGTTCTTTTACTCTCTTTTTTCTATCGCTATTTATACCTGCTCTGGGATGAAGGCGAGAGAATGCAGCGGGCTCGCAACCTGAGGTATTTCGGCGGCCGCTGGACAGCTCAAGTGCCCATTCTGGGACGGATGGTTTCCACACTCTTCCTGAGATCCTACCAGCGTGCCGAACGCGTTCAGATGGCTATGTTATCGCGCGGTTGGGACGGCGAGGCGCGCCTCGTTCGATCTCAACCTTTGAGGAACCGCGATAAACTTGTACTGCTGGTAGGTGTCCTGCTTATACTGCTGTTATGGACGATTCGCAATCTCTAATTCAACCGGCCCTCAAGGTCGTTGATCTGAATTTCACCTATTCTGATGGAACCGCTGCGCTGCAGGGAATCAACCTAAAAGCCAATCCCGGTGAATCCCTGGCCATCATCGGACCCAACGGTGCGGGTAAGAGCACCCTACTGCTTTGCCTGGCCGGTCTGCTGCGGGCGCAGGGGGAGATATACTTTTTCGGCCGGCGTTTAACTCCCAATACCGCTCGCCACCTGCGAAAAAAAATCGCCCTGGTCTTCCAGGATCCCGACGACCAGCTTTTCATGCCCACCCTGGAAGAAGACGTCGCTTTCGGGCCATTGAACCTGGATTTGCCCACCGATGAAATCGAACGGCGCGTGGCGCAGGCGCTGACTCAGATGAATCTGGTGGACAAGAAAAAGAAACCGCCCCATCACTTGAGCTTCGGCGAGAAGAGGAGAGCCGCCCTGGCGACCGCGCTGGTTATGCAAGCTGAGATCATCCTGCTCGATGAACCCACCAGCAATCTGGATCCTGCGACGCGCTGGGAGTTGGTGAACTATCTGAAAACCCTGCCCGTGACGCGCATTGTAGCGACGCACGACCTGGAACTCTGCGGTTCGCTGTGCGCGCGTTGTGTATTGCTTTCGGACGGCCGGCAAATCACGGCGGGCCCCTCCGAGGACATCATCAAAGATAAAAACCTTCTCCGCCGCTACCGTTTGGCGCCACCTTAATGCGATCTATTAGGTGCTTAAATATTTCCAGATTAGGCCATCGAGCGAGAAAACACCCACAAAGCCAAAAAAAATCCTTTGATTTCCTTATGTTGGAGATTATATTTTTAAATTATATCAATTGTGTAGGAAAATCATGAAGCCTTCTGAATATACTTTCGCCAAGCACGTCGGTGCCGGGTTGTTGGCCGGTTTGCTCTTTAGTCTGGCTGTGGGACTCATTTTCAGTCTGAAAATGATCGGCATCAATGAATCCACCCACCAGTTTCATTACGCCTATCCCTTCGTGCTGAATTTCGTCCCCATGTATCTTCTTCTGGGGATCATCTTTGGTTTGGTCGCCGGTGCCATTGGTGGTATGCTTCTGCGTAACTCTCAAAGTCCCAAAGGCCTGGGGTTGTTGATTTCCTTTGGCATCAGCCTCACCGTTTTTTTAGTCGCTTATCTTATCTTTCGCGTTCCCCTGGGCCCTATCGTAGGCATGTTTCTGGCTCTGCTGATTTTCATCACCGCCTACGGGAAAAGACCGTCTCTAAGCCGCCTCTATTTCGCTGTCTTCTTCACCGCGGTTCTTTTCAATTACTCTTGGCAATGGGTTCGCCAGCATTTTATCATCAATCCTCTACTGCCTCTAAATAATTCCAAGACCATTGACGTTGTCTTCACCATCATCTGGGCTATTATCTTTATTCTGGGTTTTCGTATTTTCCAGAAGGCCTTTTTTAAACTACCCGTAAAGGCATTCTATGTGACCGGAGGCGCGCTCGTCGCACTTCTTCTGGTTCTGGGTGGAGGGTACTATTTGTTGGGCCCGTCACCTGTCGTAGCAGAAATGACCGGCGATCTGCAAATTAACCACCAGCCCACCGACGTCAAGGTGGCTCTGATCGGCATTGACGGCATGTGGTGGAGGGTCATTGATCCACTGTTAGAACAGGATAGACTTCCGAATCTGAAAACCCTCATGGAGAACGGATCGTACGGGCATTTGGCGACTATATGTCCGACCTTTTCAGCCGCCATTTGGACCAGTATTTCTACAGGGAAACTCCCGGACAAACACGGCGTAACCAGCTTCCTGGTCTGGAAATTTCCCTGGTCGGGATTTACGCTCCCCTGTCATATCACCCCCAAAATCACCGCCGAAATCGATTGGATGAAGCATGAGCTTATCATTGTGGCTCCCATGACCAACCAGTTCCTGGATGCGACTCCTATCTGGGATATGCTCACCGACGGAGGCTCCACGGTGGGCACCGTCAACTGGTGGGTGAGCTGGCCCGCATCACGGGTCAACGGCTTCGTCGTCACCGATCACTGCCTTTATAATAAAGAATATATTACCGAAAATTTCAAACGCAAGGAAGGCGACACCCCCTACGACATCTATCCACAAGAACTTTTGGACGAACTGATCGGATTTTCCCGCAGTCCTGATGATCTCAGCGAAGAGGAAGTGCGCCGCTTTATCAACATCACCGATCCTTCATTCCTCGACGAGTTCTACGCCATTGACACCTATGACTATCTCGACATCGCCTACATGGCCTCGATGTTCAAGTACAGCTATCCGGAAGACGCCACCTTCGCAGGCGCAACCAGATACCTGATTGAAACCAGGCAACCTGATTTATTATGCGTTTACATGGATGGTGTGGATTCCATGGAACACCAGTATTTGAGGTACCATTTCTGGGAACAGCACCCCGACAAATTACTCCCCCAAAACATCGAGCGATATCGTGATCTAATTAACAATTACTATATCTATATGGATGAGGTCGTGGGTTCGTTCATGGAAGTGGCTGATCCCAATACCATCTTCATCATTATCAGCGATCACGGATTTGACGAATTCATGCTGCCCACCGGCCACTATAATCACATGAATGCCCCGCCGGGAGTGTTCATTTGCTCCGGACCGGGCATTAGGAAAAATAACCGAATCGAAGGAGCCCACGTCTGCGACATTACACCGACGATTCTGCACGCCTTAGGGTATCCTGTGGCCGAGGATTTCGACGGCAAGGTGCTGACCGATATCTTTGTCGAACAAAATCCCGTAAATACTATTCCCACGTATGAAACCGGACGGCGGGGCAGCCATCAGTTGATGCAGTCCGACATTGATGAAGCTTACAAGGACAAGCTCAGAGCTTTAGGCTATACCCAGTAGAGCTCTTAAGCCTGCTTGTAGTTCTGGATATGATTCCCCAAAAGACGATGATCTGATGAATAAAAAAAATCGCACCGGGTTTAAGGACCTCCTCGTTTCGCTGCTCCTCGGCGTTTGTTTCAGCTCCCTCCTGGGGTTCTTAAGCGGACTCCGGGTCCTCAACTGGAATCCCGAACTGATAGCGGATTTCCGCAATATTATTTTTCTATTGCTATCTTCGACCTATTTGTACGCTTTCTTTGGTTTAGCTGTCGGTGCTGGCATCTGGGTGATAATTTGGCTGATTTCTCGCATATTCGGCCAAGAATATCGGGGACGCTCCTTCATTGGCCCCTGGGTGTGTGTCTTTCTGATTGGCTCGGCCGTCCTGTTTGTTTATCTGGCGGCAACGCGCCAGAATCTGCGTTCCGCCAATTTCGATAATGTTCTGTTGGTTGGGTACTACCTGAGTGCCCTTTTATTCGGGCTGCTATTGCGGCGCAGCGTCAAGCCTCGCACTCATGCTCTATCCGGAAAAGATCGTCTGTTGACGCTGCCGAAATTCTGGGGGATATTTCTCCTCTATCTGATTATTGTGGTGGGGACGACGCTGGTGACCTCTTCCGGTCTATCGGAAGAGGGGCAATACGGTGATCCGGAGGAGATCCAGACCGCCCTGGCGGTGGACGACATAGGAACTCGCGTTGCCATCATCGGTTGGGACGGTGGGGAATGGACGGTGATCAATGAACTATTGAATCAGGGCGACTTGCCCAACTTACAGCGCCTCATTGATGACGGTGTCTCCGCTCCCTTTCGCAGTCTCCCCGAAATGAAATCACCCCTGATCTGGACCAGCATCGCCACGGGGAAAGTGCCCGAGAAACACGGCATTGAGGATTTCGGCTCCTTTCAGTTCCCCGGCATGGTCAACAATTTTACCGAATATCCCGACGGCATGGGGTATTACCGTCTGATCCGCCGTTTGATGCGAAGCGCCGATCTACCCGTTTCCAGCTCTACACGGCGAGTTGAAGCTTTCTGGAATATTCTTTCGCAGGCTAATCGCAGCGTTGGCGTCGTCGGCTGGTGGGCCTCCTGGCCTGCTGAAAAAGTGAACGGCTTCGTCGTTTCCGATCGCTTTACGTACACACTGTTTAATCCCGTTACTTCAGCGCATTCGCTCAGAACGGGGCAAACCTACCCCCCCGAACTACTGGACGAAGTGGAACAGTTCTGCCGCCTGCCCGACACTATCACCGAACAGGAATACGTCCGCTTCATGCCTAATTCAGGAGGCCGAAAGAATTATCCCGCCGAGTGGAGCGGACATCAGTACACCGACTGGAATCCCATGTATCAGTTCGAAATTGCCTATACGGCCTCGGAATCCTTTCGTAAGGCGGGCGCCTATCTATACCAAAAATACCGTCCCTCTGCATTTGCCATATATTTTGAGGGCGTGGACATGGTCTCACACTTTTTCTGGCAATATTATCGGCCGCATGAATTTATCTCGGTTCCCCCCGAAGATGTCGCCAATTTCGGAAACGTCGTCCCCGAATTCTACCGCTATATGGATGAAATCCTGGGTGAGTACCTGGAAATGTTCGAGCCGGGCACCGACGTAATCATCCTATCCGACCACGGCTTCGGATTCGACCTCAATCCCGTTGTCCCTTTCCGAACCGGTGAACACCGGCTTCACGGCATTCTCGTCGCCTCCGGCCCTCATTTCCAGAAGGGCGTGGAGCTGGATGAAGTGAGCGTCTTAGACGTTACCCCGACCTTGCTGTACCTCTTCGGCTTGCCCAGTGCTCGAGATATGGACGGTCGAATCGTGACGGAAGCCCTCGATCCCGAGTTCGTTGCCGAGCATCCACCGCAATATATACAGAGCTATGAGACGGAGCGCCGGATCTCCTCTATCACGCGCTCTAGTGCTGATGAACAGGTCAGAGAGCAGATAAGGGCGCTGGGTTACGTCAACTGAGGGAAGTTCCTTCCGTTTTCATTTCCCTGATGCCTTCTTTGAGCGGTGTTAAGCTTCAGATCAACGCAATAATTCAGCGATCTGGATAACTCTTTCGAATCAGATAATTCTTTCCCAATATAGTGAGGTACAATTGAAAGCGAAAGTTGCCTTCGTTTTGGCGTTGGTGCTGATGATGGGAATGAGCCCGCTGCGGGCGGAAGTTTCCCTGACGGTTTACCAGCGCGATCTGGTGCTGGTGCGAGACGTCCGCACCGTGGATCTGGATAAAGGCGAGAATAAAATCGTCTTCGAAAATGTTGCCCCGGGTATCTATGAGTCCACGATCCGTATTACCCCGCTGGGTAGGTCATCCGGTCTGAAAACCATAGAACAGAGCTACGAGTACGATCTCGCCGATCAAGATCGCATCTGGCGCAAGTTCCTGGGCAAGGCCTTTCAGTTCACCAAGGATGACAGCCTCTACAAGGGCACCCTTCTCAGATTCGACGAAGATTTCATCTACCTGGAACCCGAAGATCGCCCCGGTTCCGTCTCAATCATTGAGCGCTCCGGACTGAAAGACATGACCTTCGATGCCCTCCCCGAAGGGCTGGTACTGCACCCCGAAATTTTATGGAAAGTAAAATCCGGGAAAAAGCGTAGTGACCTCAAAGTAGAAGTTTCCTATTTGACCGATGGCATGACCTGGCAAGCGGATTATACCACCCTCCTGCTCAGCGATGATCGCGTTCGTCTTCAGGGCAACCTGACGCTGACGAATTCACTGGATATGGACTTCGAAGATGCCAGAGTGGACTTGATCGCCGGTGACCTCCATCGCTCCTTCGATAGAAGAGAGCTCGGTGCCGAAGACGCCTTTGCCGAATCTGCTGCAGCCAAAAAAGAAGAAGAAACCCGCTTCTTCGAATACCGGCGCTATTCGCTCCCGGAAACGACCACGCTTCACGCCAATCAAACCAAGGGTGTCCAGCTAATCGGCCCGGTAGATGTCGCCTGTGAAAATAACTTTTTCTACGACGGATCAACGGGTTCGGACGAAGTCTTGATCCGATTGACCTTCGACAATAATGCCAAATCCGGTCTGGGTTTGGCATTGCCTGAAGGCGATCTGCTGCTTTATAAAGAAGATGAGGGCGGAAAGACGCAATTTCTCGGGGAAGATCATCTGGACGCATCTTCGCCCGGCGACCAGGTGGAGTTAATTATAGGAAAAGCTTTCGACCTGAGAGTGGATCGCAGGCGAATGTCCCACCAGCGCATTTCCCGCAATAGAACGCGCGACACCATTGAGATCGTATTTGCCAGCTCCAGAACGAAAAAATCGCAAATTACAGTGCGGGAACGGCTGTACGGATTCTGGGAAATCGTCGAAGCGGAGTGGGGTGGGAAACCGGTCACACACCGGGTTGAGCATGCCAACAAAATAGAATTCGACCTGGAATTGGCGCCTCAATCTTCCGATACTCTTCGATACGTCGTCGAGTACGGCTACTAATCCACCGAAAATTCCCTGGTGTTGATGATGAAAAAAAGCGCATTACGCTTTCGCATCCCTCCGCTTGGCGGGCTATTGGGTCTGCTAACAGCCTTTCTGCTGGTTTCCTGCGGTTCTGACACGGTCATAGAGCCGAACGGCCAATTGCCCCCTTCTGAACAGATCGCCTCGTTCGGCAGCCTGCCCAAATGGTCCCCCGACGGCCAGAAACTCGTCTTCGGCGGTGAAGGAGCGACTGCAGGCCTCTGGGTTTATGACCGCTCCTCTGGGGCTGTCGAACAGATAACCGATGATGCCTATCCGCATCTCTCGGATTACTCCTGGTCGCCCGGGAGTGATTCGATCGCTTTCGGCGGCGCAGGAGCCACCATAGAAAATACCAGCGGTATTTTCACCGTAGCTCTGGATGGTTCCGATCCCGTCCGCTGGCATCCCACGGGTAAACATCCCACCTGGGCACCTGATGGCAGCGGACTCGTCTTCGCGGAAGAAGACCCCCAGACGGGGTCGTATGGACTATTCAAATTGAGCTTCGCCGGCCCTTCGGTTTCGCGCTTAACTGAGGAGGGTATAAATCCCCAGTATAATCCCTCCGGATCGAAGATTGCCTACCGAGTCGAGCCGGGTGAATCACTCGCCTATCCTTTGAAGGTCATTCCGGCTTCCGGGGGGGCTGAGGTCACCTTGGCTGATAGCTGTTTGCATTTTACCTGGATGGCCGACGGCACAACCCTGGTTTACGATTACATGTCCTACACCGCGGGTATGCGTATCTGTACCATTCCCGAAACCGGAGGTGAAAAAGTCGTCATCGTCAGCAGCGGTAATGAACCCACGGTTGCCTCAACAGGTCGGATCGCTTACCAGAAAATCAATGTTGACCTGTCTTATGGAATATATATCGTGAACCTTGACGGCAGCGATAATCGCCAGTTGACCACTTCCGGCTTCTCGCCTTCCATCACGCCGGACGGGACACTGATCGCCTACGCCCGCAGCAACGGAATTTGGTTGGTCGCCCCATGATAAGTTTATCGAATGCCTCATGATGGATGGACACGCAAAGGATAGACATTCCTGTCTGTCAACCAGCCTTCGAACCTCCCTGTCGCTCGTTTGGCTCCCGATTCTACTTCTTTTAATCGCCTGGCCTGCGTCGGCTGCCAAAGTAAGCCGTTCGGCCTACTGGGTTTTCCTAAAAGACCGCCCGCAAGTGATGACGACGCCGACCTACGTCCATCCCCATGCCCTCGAACGCCGCCGCATCCGGGGCACACTGGGGGAGAGCGGGGAGTTCGATCTTCCGGTGTCTGATGCCTATAGGAAGACTATCCTCGCCGTCCCCGGAGTCGCCTTGCGGGGCGAAAGCCGCTGGCTAAATGCCTTGAGCGTTGACGCGGATTCCTCGGCCCTGGAAGCAATTTCCAGATTTCCCTTCGTGCGAAGAATCCAACCGGTGGCCCGCTTAAAAAGCGCCCATACCCGCGATCGCATCGGAGCGGTCGAATACTATTCTCACCGCAGCGTAAACGAGCGCCTCCAGGAACTGAATCCCACCCAGCCCGATCCCGCAGCGCCGCTCTATCGCATGGATCGAGCCTGGTACGGCCCTTCCTTGAACCAGGTTCGAATGGTTAATGCTCTGGAAGCTCATTTCCGCGGCAATCACGGCGCCGGAGTCCGCGTTGCTGTGCTGGATGGCGGTTACCGGCTTAACCACGAGGCTTTTCAGGGACTGGACGTCATCGCCCAATACGATTTCATCAACGACGATGCCGATCCCGATTACGACCCCTCCCAGGATGTCCCCGGCCAGGCGGCTCACGGTACCGCTTGCATGTCGGTCATAGGCGGTTACTCGCCGGGAAATCTGATCGGTCTGGCCCATGAAGCCAGCTTTATTCTCTGCAAGAGCGAAGATGTTGCTGACGAAACCATCGTCGAGGAGGACAACTGGGTACGCGCCGTGGAATGGTCGGAATCTTTGGGAGCCGACGTTCTTTCCAGTTCTCTCTCTTACAAAGACTGGTACACTCTGGCCGATTTCGACGGCATGACACCGATTACCAGCCGCGCCGCCCAGATCGCCTACGAACTGGGCATGGTGCTCTGCACCAGCGCCGGCAATGAAGGCCCCGATCCCATGTCGCTGGGCGCTCCCACCGACGCCGAAGGCGTTCTCTCCATCGGGGCTTTGCGACCGAACGGCGATCTGGCTAACTTTTCTTCGCGAGGCCCCACCGCTGACGGCCGCATCAAACCTGATATTTGCGCTCAGGGAGTGCGAACCGCCTGTGTTCGACCCGGCACCTGGGATGAGTACTCCTTCTGGAGCGGCACCTCGCTCTCCTGCCCGGTTGTAGCCGGCTGTATGGCCCTCCTCATCGCAGAACACCCCGACTGGACGCCGGCTCAGTTCTACGAGGCCGCTCGGGAAACCGCCTCTCACGCCGAGCGTCCCGACAACGACTGGGGATGGGGTTTGGTTAATCTGGAAGAAGCCATCCATTATCCTTCCGTATCCGGCTGGATTCTGGATCAAAGCGGTAGAGGAATGCCCGGAATCAAACTGCGGCTGTACGGTGAAGAGCAAGCCATGACGGTCTTTTCCAACGAAGACGGTTTCTACCGCTTCCCCAACTTAGAATGGGGCACCGTCCGAATTCAAGCCCTCTGGCCGGACGGCACTTTATCACCTTTCACCACGCTTGCCGTCCCCCCATCAGATGAGGTGGATTTTATGGAAGGGAATTAATAACGGAATCTTGCAAATAGTGCACGAACGGTAACGACACTCAATCGTACGCCTTACGGATTCCATCTCTGTGTTTAAAAATTGCTTATCATAAAATAAAAATGCCGTTGCCTGACGTAATCGCAACGACATGATCCGTGGGGGCAACCTTCCGTGGTTGCCCCTTCTATTTTCTGTCTTTCCTCCTCTTCTTCCACCACCTCTCCAGCCTCTCCTTGATCGTCTTCTCATGCCCGATCTCTTTGGGGTGGTAATAAATACGATCCTTCAATTTCTCCGGCAGGCATTCCATTCCCGTGAAACCATCCTCCGATTCGTGCGCGTATTGGTAGTCCCTGCCGTATCCTTCTCTTTTCATCAACCGCGTGACCGGATTGCGAAGTTTCAATGGCACCGGCTGCACCCCCAGACGCTTCAAATCTCCTGTCGCTTCGTTGATCGCCTTGTAAGAGGCGTTTGATTTGGGGCAGGAAGCCAGATAAGTCGTCGCCTGAGCTAAAATGATGCGCGCCTCCGGCATCCCGATGGCGTGCACCGCCTGAAAGGCTGCATTAGCGATCACTAAACCGTTCGGAGCGGCATTCCCGATGTCTTCCGAAGCCAGTATGATCAGCCTTCTGGCGATGAACAGCGGATCTTCTCCGGCCTCCAGCATTCTGGCCAGATAATACACCGCCGCATCCGGGTCTGAAGCGCGCACGCTCTTAATGAACGCCGAAATGGTGTCGTAATGCGCATCGCCCTGCTTGTCGTATAAATAAGTGCGACCCTCCAGAGCCCTGTCAATATTTTCCGGCAGAATATTGCGCCTACCGGCTTCATCGGATTCAACTAAGTGAGCGGTTAATTCCAATGCGTTCAGTAACCTGCGAGCATCACCGGCCGCGTGAGCCAATAATCGCTTGCGAGCCTCTTCTTCAATATTCAGGTTCAATGATTTCAGCTCTTCGTCCTGAAATAACGCTTTATTGAGGATCTGGGAAAGCGCTTCCTCCGTTAAAGGATCAAAGCGCAGCACCAGACAGCGTGAGAGCAGCGGCCCCACGACCTCGAATGATGGATTCTCTGTTGTAGCCCCAATGAAAATGACTGTGCCGTCCTCAACCGCGTGCAGCAGAGCATCCTGTTGCGCTTTGTTGTAACGGTGAATTTCATCAATGAAGAGAAGCGTTCCCCGACCGGATTTGCGGTAATACCGGGCTTGCTCAAGGATCTCCTTGAGTTCCTTAACCCCGGACGCCACCGCCGACAGAATCTGAAAATCCGTTCCTAATTCCTTGGAAAGCAGGCGCGCGCAGGTCGTTTTTCCCGTTCCCGGAGGGCCCCAGAA
This sequence comes from uncultured bacterium, assembly GCA_964533705.1. Classification (GTDB taxonomy): domain Bacteria; phylum Electryoneota; class B3-LCP; order B3-LCP; family B3-LCP; genus CAZHMN01. The sequence goes on along the minus strand of CAZHMN010000066.1, from coordinate 2,116 downwards.
GATCGCCGAAGGTAACTTTCTCTCCGCCAAGGCTTTTGATAAAGTCCCTTCTGGTCCCAGTAAGTGATCCTGACCCAGAATTTGATCCAATGAGGTGGGGCGCATCCGCTCCGCCAGCGGTGCTTTTGGCGCTGAGCTTTCTTCAGATGATGAAAAAAGTTCCATTCCGATTATTCCCTGAACGGTAATATGTCAAATTTACGGCGAATAATTTTTTCAGTCAAGCGAAATTTTATAACAAGGCGGGAAATTTCAAATCATTGCAGTGGTAAAAGAGGTTGACATTCTGCAAAAATCTTCGTAAAATTACATGCAGCTAAAAGTAAGGCGTCATGAGTTCTTCGGGTTGCTTTAAAATAGTACCCGTTCAAAGGTCGGATTTGCTGTTACGGTCAACTATTTCGACCGTTCGGTGAACCCGGTCCATCAAAAGCACAATATAATCAATTCTGGGAACTTCTCATGCCCAAATCCCCCAAGAGTTTTACAGACCATATAACCCTCTGGATCCGCTGGCGTTGGTTTTTGATCGGTGTGACCTTCTGCGCTGCCCTTTTAACCTTTGCCATCAGCTCGATAATCCCCAAAACCTATCGTTCCACAGCAACCGTGCTGCCTCCCTTTGAAGGAGGAGCAACGCTGCCCTTCCTGGAAGGAATATCCATTGATATCTTCGGCAGGAATGAGGTCCCCGCCTCCGGGTTGGTGGTTTTACTAAAAAGCAGAGCCCTCAAAGACCGTGTCAATGACCGCATCAATCTGAGAGAACATTATAAAAAAGAAGACCTTGAAAAAGCCTATAAGGCTTTCGAAGACCACCTTCAGGTTGAGATGGAAACCGAGGAGAGCTTCGGGGCGGTGACGATTATTGCACTGAAAATTTCTGTGTTGGATAAAGATCCCGAATTTTGCGCCAAGATGGTCAACGTAATCGTGGAGGAATGGGACGATCTCTATACCGAGATCAGCCGCCGGGGCGCCAGCCTGCGACGTCAATTCGTCGAAGAAAATCTCTATCAGACCAGTGCCGAACTCGCCTCGGCAGAGGATTCTTTGCGTTCATTTCAAGAAGAACACGGGATTACATCTTTGAATGCACAAGTTCAGGGGACCGTTGAAGCCGCTATCGCCTTAGAACAAAAAATTGCCGATGCCCGCATTACGGTTCAAGTCTTAGAAAAAATGTTCCAGCCGAATCACCCGGAATTGCAACGTGCTAAGCTGAGATACAACGAGCTCCTTAGACAACAAAAACAACTCTATCAACCCTCTGACGAAGAATCGCTGCTGCTCCCCCTCGGAACCGCACCGGGAATCAGCCTGAATTTTGCGCGACAATATCGTCGCGTTAGAACATTAGAAGCCATTCATCAAGTACTCGTCCAACAATTCGAGCAGCTCAAAATGCAGGAGCTTAAAGAAACACCCGCTCTGCGAATCATAGACTTGGGCCGCGTCCCCATTCATAAATACAAGCCCAAACGGCTGATTCTAACGGTTATGGCCATGATCAGCGCCTTGTTCTTTGCCCTCTTGGCGGTATACTTCCTCGATTACCTGCAGAGGACCAAGGGAAGCACAGAGCAAAGGTGGATAGAAGAAATCACCCAACACATAAAAACGGATTTCCAGCGAATGTCAAGTCTCTGGAGGGCGCGATCCAAATAAATAACTTGAACCGATCCAACTTTATGCCGCCAACCAACGGGCTGGGCGATCTACTTCGTTCTAAAGGGATCATTCTGATCCTCGGCGCTTCTATTATAGGATTATCTCTCTTTTTGGCTCTGAAAGGCAATGCCTCTTTGTTATGGCCCGTCGCCGTCTGGGCTGTAATTCTGCTCGGAGTAGTCATATATTCAATTAGACCGACCTTTTTGGAGATTTTGTTTTTTTTATTTCCATTACTCTGGCCCGCAATCCCCGCACTAACCAAACTAGCTCCAAATTGGGTTGCGTTTGGTTGGATCGTATTATTTGCAGTCTATTATTACGTCACAAAGTGCAATAACGATTGGGATCGCTTGACGATAAAGACTCACTACGCGTTTTTTTTTATTTTATACACCGTTACTTTCGTTTTCTCGGTATTTGTGAATCCTCAACATGAAAGAGC
>CAZHMN010000065.1:14159-17193 GCA_964533705.1 uncultured bacterium | reverse complement strand
ATGGGGACGCAGACTACCTCGGATTGGTCCAATTCGGGCATCCCCAATTCGGACGGCCCCGCCAACATGATCGCCCCCTTCTGGGATGATCTCTACCCGGTTTCAGGCGCTACTCAAATCTGCATCTACACCGATGCCAGTAATCACACCTTCATCGTCGAATACTACAACATCGGTCATTACGGAGCCACAGCCACGCGGGAAACGTTTGAGGTCATTTTCTACGATCCAGCATTCTATCCCACTACGACAGGAGATGGAATCATCCTCTGCCAGTATAATCTGGTTTCGAATCCATCTTCGGCGACGTTCGGCATCGAAAACGCCGCTGAGACGGACGGCATCGAATACGGCTACAATGGAGCTTACGACGTCCACGCCTGGGAAGTCGAGGCGGAACGTACGATTACCTATACAACAAATCTGGGCGGCACGCCTCCCGACGTTACAGTGGAACTGGTGCCGTTTACGATACCCATCCAGATTCCGGCGACCGGCGGAAGTTTCGATTTCTACGCCTTCGTGACCAACAACGAGGCCACTTCCGCTCCGGTCACAATCTGGTCGGAGGTCATTCTCCCCGACGGATCCACATTTGGACCGTTGATGGGCCCGGTGACCATCATGCTGGAACCCGGCACTTCGGGATGGGTGCGCACCCAGAACGTTCCCGAATCAGCTCCTTCGGGCGGTTACACCTACATAGGCAAGGTCGGGATGTACCCGGCTACCGTTTATGCGGAAGCCGACTTCGCATTCGAAAAACTGACGACAGGCGACGGCCCTGTAGTTGACAATTGGGACAACTACGGCGACCCGTTCACCAGTCCGATGGAGGCGTTGGATAATGCGATACCCGAGGTATATTCGCTGGGTCAGAATTATCCCAATCCGTTCAACCCGCTGACCACGATCAGCTTCGGTCTGCCGGAAGCGGCCCACGTGCGCGTAGCAGTTTACGACCTGTTGGGTCGCCAAGTGGCGCTGTTAGTGAACGGACACCGCGAGGCCGGCATGCATGACGTTACCTTCGATGCAGCTAATCTGGCCTCAGGTCTCTACATCTACCGCATCGAGGCGGGCGATTTCACGGCGGTCAAGAAGATGATACTGATGAAGTAATCGCTGCAATGTAGGGGCGAGGTAACCTCGCCCCTACGAACAACAAACACGAACAGGGCGGCTCTAAGGGGGTCGCCCTGTTTAATTTGAACCATGGATTGATCACCAGACCACAATAATTAATTTTTGGTCGTAAGACTTTTGCGAGAGGAAAACGATGAAAAAGCTCATAATCCTCGCACTGCTGGTTCTCCCCTTAATTTGCCGGGCGGAAACCATGATCGGCAGGGTGGCTGTTACCGATCCGGCCGAGATCACAGAACTATCGAGAATGGGATTCGGGATTTACAATGATGAATTGCCAGGCCTGGTGGATCTAGTCTTTGACGAAGCAGGGCTTTTGGTTCTCAAGGAAATGGGCTATGTACCCACAAATTTGACGCCGCTTCCGCAGTCGTTTTCGATAGACATTGATCCGGAATACCACACCTACGAAGAGCTGACCGATGAACTGCAAGCTCTGGCGGCTCAATATCCCGATCTTTGCCGGTTGGATTCCATCGGTCACGCCACGCAATTTCCGCGAACCATCTGGTGTATGAAATTATCCGATAATGCCGCAGTGGAGGAAGATGAACTCTCGCTGTTTTACTTGGGGACGCACCACGGTTCCGAGGCTCTGGGATTGGAAACCACTCTGTACATGATCAACAACTTTCTGGAAAACTACGGTATCGATCCACAGATCACGCAGTGGATGAACGACTATGAGATCTTCTTCGTGCCGCTGGTCAATCCCGACGGGCATTACGCTGTTACCTCGGGCATCAACGAATTCTGGCGCAAAAACGCTCGAGACATCAATCAGAACGGCATCTACTATGAATTCACCGGGGGCACCTGGTGGACGGATGACACCGAGGGGATTGACCTGAACCGCAATTACAACTGGTACTGGAATCTGGGTGGATCGTCGGATCCCTGGGCTTATAATTATCGTGGAGCTTCTCCTTTCTCAGAAGATGAACTCCAATGCATTCGAAATCTGGCTTTCGCTCAGCGCTTCGTCTGCGGCATTTCCTTTCACAGTTACGGCGAAGTGATCATTTATCCCTGGACATTTAACCTGGAGCAGGCTCCGGATCAGGACGTCTTAGATGCCATTGGCTTAGGATTGGCGGAAGCCTTTATCAAGGATAATGGAGGAAGCTACTCTCACCAGATTGAAAACGGCAAAAACGGGCAATGCCGCAACTGGTTTTACGGATTCGCCGGGGCGCTGGCGTACTGCGTGGAGGTTAATCCCTACCCCATCTTTCTGCCTCCGGGTCACGAGCTGGCAGAGAGGACGGAGCGTTATGCTGAAGGCGCCGTTTACTTGCTGGAGAGGTTAGCAGGGCCGGGCATCACCGGGCACGTCACGGATGCCACAACCGGCCTACCACTGCCAGCGCGGGTTGAGATTCAGGGAAGGATCTCCGATCAGGTCAGACCCAGATTCGCTGAACCGCAGTACGGAAGATTTACAAGACTTCTGAACAATGGTACTTATACCGTTTTAGCCGGTATGCGGGGATATCAGACGGTGCGCATTCCAAACATCGCCGTCAACGATTCGATGACCGAGCTGGAGATTCAGTTGACGCCAGTCGTTGCTCATAGCGATAATGAGATTTCGCAGGATATCGTTGCCGGGGCGGGTGTGCGGGTAACGCAAATCAGCGGAAACTCGATCAATTTCACCCTGGAACTGGTCAGGCCGTCAGAGGTAGATTTAACGATATACAATGTAATGGGACGGGAGGTGGCCAAGGTCAGCGAAGGATACCGGTCTGCTGGAATGCATCAATTGACTTATAATGCCAGCGGTCTGGCATCGGGGGTGTATGTCTACTTGTTCCAGGGAAGTGATTTTACGGCATCAGGGAAGATTGTGTTGATGAAGTAGTTACGAGTTGCGAGTTGCGAGTTG
>CAZHMN010000065.1:0-14059 GCA_964533705.1 uncultured bacterium | reverse complement strand
CGCGGGAGTGACGGTTTTAGCGATCTTATGCAATATTTCAAAGCTCTCATATTAAGGAGGGCGAAGTGAGCTCGCCCCGAGAAATTCTTACGCGTCCATATCGGCCCATTTTTTAGCCATCTGGTTGAAAATGACCAGAGCGAAGATGGCGAAGAAACCGATGGCGGCGAAGGGAATCCAGACGTGGTATTGAGGGTTGTAGGTTTCCCACAGCAGCCGGGTCACCTGCACCGGATCCAGGCCGGTCACCTCCTGAAGCTTGAGGACTGCTTCGGTGCGAGATACCCCCAGCGCGCCTTCCAGGGTTGCGATTGACCCGTCCCAGTTCTTATCGGCTCCGAATGGAGTGTGTTCGGCCATGTATTTTAAGGCCAGCGTAGCTTTTTCGCCGTAGTGGCCGTAAAGATAGCCCGCCATCTTCGACCCCACAAAACCGCCGATGCCCACCGGTATATTCACATAACCCAGATACAGCGCCTTCTTGCCTGCCGGAGCGATCAATCCCAGGTATTCATTCTTCTTAGGGCCGGTCATCATTTCGCCGGTGGAGAAGAAGATGATGCCTGCCAGCAGAATCCAGCCGTTACCGGTAAAGCCAGCCACCAGGATGCCGCAGGTTGCCACGGCCATGCCGATGATCATGCAACCTAAAACCCTCATACGGCGCACCATCCAGGAGATGGGTACCATGAAGAGGATGATAAAGAGGGCGTTCAAGTTCAGCAGAATCTGCTGGGGCACCATCACGCCCCGGTCAGTGTGCATTTTCCAGGCTTCGAGGGGCAGGAGAGAAGCGATTGCTGAACTATCCACCCAATCCTCGATGAAATTGGGGTGCAGATCCCAGAGCTGGTACATCATCAACCAGAAGCAGGACATGATTAATAACCAAGCGACTAAGCGCGGCTCGGTGATGTTCTTCATGGTTCGAATAAAGACCTGAATGGGATTTTCCTCCTTGGAAGCTCCGGAGGGAACGTCCTTAAAGGTCAGGAGCATAATAAAGTTTAAAGAGGTAACGATGGCGGAAGCTATAAACAAGGTGCGCCAGGAGGCTTGGGTATGGGGATCCCCGAGGATGCTGGTGGCCAGAAAGGGGCCGATGGCTGCGCCGATGTTGACTACCCAGTAGAATATCCCCCACCCCACCGAGGAATTCTTCTTGGTCAGGTTTTGGGCCAGTGAGCCCTGCAGACTGGGTTTAAAAAGAGCGGTTCCGCTGGCTAAGACGATCACCCCCCCGAAGAATCCCGTGTAGGTCCGGAGGTTGGCCATCATCAGATAGCCGATAATGTTCATGGATACCGATACGAACAGGGTTTTTTTGTAGCCGTAACGGTCGGCGAAGCCGCCGGTGAAAGTGGGTAGGATGGACTGAAAAATGAACCACCAGGCGTAGATGGTTCCCTTCATGGCGGCCGTGAAATGCAGGCCGCCGGGATCGTCCGCTTGCATGATATATACGGGCACTACGGCGCGCACGCTGAAGTAGGCCAGCCGTTCGAACATCTCGATGCCGTTCAACTTCCAGTAGGTGGGGCCGAAGGCTCTATTCTTTCCCCCGGTTTCTTCGACCGCCTTCTTTGATTTAATCACTGTACTTCACCCATCTTTCATCGTTTCATTACAAAAAGACCGGCCCTATCAGACCGGGCGGGTCGGTCATGCCTGCGAAAACGTGGAAAATCCTTTCACTGTCATTTACAGCTCATTACGATCCCCAACTATGGGACGGTAAAAGTCGGGCAGTATTGGGCTAAGTTTGCTCCGCTAACTCTTTCGCCTGTTCTTCCGCTTCATGGATGATGGGATTTAAGAACTTCAGAGTGAAGAACAGAATTGCAGCGGCGAAGAGCGATGTTCCCACCAGGATGATAAAGAAGGTGCTGTGCAACAGTTCATCCCAGAAAGATCCGAGCAGACCAGAGAGGTAATTCCCGATGGCGGTCGCAGCGAACCAGCCTCCCATCATCATGCCGCGAATTTTCCAGGGGGCCAGTTTGGAGACCAGCGATAATCCCATCGGGCTCAGGCACAGCTCGCCCAACGTTATGACTGCATAGGCGCTGATCAACCAGGCGACGCTGACTTGACCGAAGTTGCCACCGGCAAAAGCAGCAGAGGCCATGATGGCGTAGCAACCTGCCGTCAGGAGCATACCGATGCCCAGCTTGGCGGCGGTGGAGGGCTCGAGTTTCCTGCGTCGCAGAACGTTCCAGAAGGCGACAAGTAACGGCGTAAAAGCCAAGACGAAGAAGGGATTCACGGATTGGAATAGTTCGGGGCTCAAGGAAGTACGCGTCGCATCCCGCGCCCAGAAAGTTAGGGTTAAACCGTTCTGGTGGAAGGCCATCCAGAAGAAGATCACAACTCCGAAGATGACCAGGAGAGCCATCACCCTCTTGCGAGCCTGCTGCGGCGTCAGTTTGACTTCACGGCCGTGAGTGGAATCGGCATCATTGGCGACGTTCTCTCCGGCGCGCACGTATTTCTGGAAAACGTTGAAGATGATCAGCGAGAAGATCATGCCCACACCGGCAGCGGCGAAGGCGTAGTGCCAACCGTAAATGGGGTGCAGGCTGCGCAGATAGGCGGCGACCAAGGGTGAAAACAGCGCTCCGACATTGATGCCCATGTAGAAGATGTTATAGCCGTCATCTTTCTTTTCGGGGATATCGCGGTAGAGATTCCCCAGCATAACCGATATGTTCGGCTTAAAACAGCCATTGCCGATGATCAGGCAGCAGAGGGCGCTGAAGAAAAAGGGTAAAGGCCTGAAGGCCAGAAGGAAATGTCCGGCCATCATAAAGAGGCCGCCGATGATGATGGTCTTGCGGATGCCGAAGACGCGGTCAGCCAGGATGCCTCCGAAGAAGGGGGTGAAATAAACCAGGCCGACATAGAGTCCGTAAATCTGCCCGGTTTTGAAGGTCGAGAAGCCGAGACCGCCTCCCGCAAGCTGTTCGCTCATGTAGAGCGACAGAATAGAAAGCATGCAGTAAAAGCTGAAACGCTCCCACATCTCGGTGAGAAAGAGAACGGGCAGACCGGGCGGATGCCGTTTTTTCGCCTTTTTCGCTTCCAGTAGATCGCTCAAAGTCCTCTCCGTATTACTGATCCCGCTTTGCTCATTTGAATTGGAAATATAATTAAAAAAAACAATAAGATCAAGCTGAGAATGAAATATCTCCTGTTTTTATATTATTGATAATATAGAACTTATTTTGTCAAATGACCTTCGCAGAGGCCTTCTAATCAATATTGTTGGAACAGCAATACAAAAGGCGGGAGCTTTTCCCGCCTTTCAGGTTTATCTTCGTTCCTCTGATTTCCAGTTATTTCGTCAGCTCATCGAGTTCGTCCACCATTGCGGAAAAGTATTGCACAAACGCCTCGACGGGAGCCGAGGTGGTCATATCCACGCCGGCGTCCTTCAAAAGCTCGACCGGGTGCTTGGAGCTACCGCTCTGCAGGTAGGTGATATATCGCTCGGCGGCGCCCTTCTTGCTCTTATCGCCGTTGGCCTCAGCTATGATATCAGAAGCCAGCGCAATGGCGGCGGCGTAACTGGTGGCGTAGGTGTAAACGTAATAGCCGCGATAGAAATGCGGTATTCTCGCCCATGAATAGGATGACAGTTCCTCGTATTCAGCCACGGGGCCGTGAAATTCTGTCAGGATATCGTAATACAGCTTACTCAGACTGTCCTTGGTCAGGGGCATATTCTGTTCGCCCATTTTATTGGCTTCCCATTCCCAGGTGGCGAACATCGTCTGGCGGTAGAAAGTCTGGCGGGCTGAGCCAAGGTTAGAATCCAGCAGGTAGATCAGGTACTCTTTAGCTTTCTCTTTCTCTTCAGGATTCTTGGCTTTCTTATAAGCTTCTCTCGCTTCATCTAAGAGCTTCTGCGAGAGAATGGCTTCGTTGGTGGTGGAAGCGACTTCAGCGTTGAAGATTGCATAATCCTTATTGGGATAAGGCTGAGCCTTCTCCGAGTACCAACTGTGCATGGCGTGTCCGACCTCGTGGGCGATGGTGCTGACGTCCTCCAGGTTCAGGCCCTTATCATAGTCGAAGTTGAAGAGCATATAGGGGTGAACTCCGTAACAGGAACTGGAGTAGGCTCCACCTCTCTTATCCTTGGTGGCAAAGGGATCAACCCAGCCATTTCCGGGAGTTAGGGCGGTTTTGATATCACTCAGATACTGCTTTCCCAACGGCTTCAGGGCGTCAAGAACGATGGCCACCGCTTCATCCCATTTATAACGGGTCTCGTCCGCTTCGGCGAGGGAGACGTAGTAATCCCAGTGGCGATAGTGATCGTAGCCCAGAACGCGCTTACGAATTTCGTTATATTTATGAAGGGGCCCCAGGTTGTTGCGCGTGGTTTCCACCAGATTGATGTAAACGTCTTCGGGGATGAAGGAACTGAACAGGGCCGCCTGGAGGGTGTTATCGTATTTTCGCGCTTTCTGGATGTAAATATTTTTCTTGATGTTTCCATTCATCAGCGCGGCAATGGTCGTCCCGAAGTTCTTATATCGGCCCCAAACGGCTTTGAAATAATCCTCGCGGACGCGACGGTCTTTATTGGTTCTCCAGGTTACCCAGCCGGAATCGGTCACTTCCACCGAATCGCCCTTATCATCAATGATGTATCCGAAATCCATGTCCACATCCGTTAATTTGCCGTAGACATCGGATGCCGTGCCGGTAATATTGTAAGACAGGGCGATGATTTCTTCCTCTTTTTCAGAGAGGACATGTTCCTGCTGCAGATACAGATCGTCGTAGGTTTTGCGGTAGTCTTCCAATTCAGGATTCTCTTCGATGTACTTGTGCATGGTCTCCTGGGGAATCTGCAATAATTCAGGCTCAACCCAGGCCAGTTTCTGGCTGAATTCGATGTAGGCTGATTGAATTTGCTGTTGCAGTCCCGCCCATTTTGAATTGCTGAGATCCACGTGATAATTGAACATCACATAGACCCAGAGTCGTTCGACGATCGGCCAGAGTTCTTCGGTGAGTTTGTTATATTCGATCAGGCTTTTGGCAGGATCAGTGGCATTCGGACCTGCAAAGGTTCCCTTGAAAGCAACCACATCATCCATCCTGCTCTTCAGATAGTCGAAATCTTTCTGCCATTCGTCCAGGTTGGCGTAGATGTGCCCCGGTTGCCACTTGTATTCGTCGGGGATTTCGCTGCGTTCTTTGACTGCTCCCGCGAAAGCAGCGGTCACCAGAAGGAAGAAGGCAATCAAGAAAATCGTAAGTTTTTTGGCGCTCATTTGATTTCCCTTATTTTATTTTTATGTCTGCCCAAATTCAGGATGAAATTCGGCGAAACCACATTTCACCTCACTGATCCAGATCCAATCGGATGCTGAGGAGAGGGGATGCAGATCGGCTGGTTGCCGGTCATACTATTTTGGCTTATTAAGATACTGCAATAAATGTAAATTGTCAACTAAAAAGTAGATATGAATTTCAGAATCGATTATTATAAAATCAAAAAACGGATCGGCAGGCGATATATCTAATTATGGAGGCTAATTGGATCATCGAAAAATATCCGCCGAACTATTTCATGCAGGCATGAAAGTGCCAAGTTGTCCATCCTTCATACGAGGACTGGGCGAGACTATCGCGATCTGATATAGATACGAGTCAACATCACTTCACCGCTTGATTTTTTGCTAAAAACTTTCTATATTCTCCCCACAACTTATCAGATAGGATGAGAACAGCTTCTGCTCTCAAATGGAGAACAACATGGCTCAGACCTTGATCGAAAAGATCGCTCAGAGGTACGCGGTGGGATTAGAAGAAGGACACATTGTCAGAAGCGGAGATTACATATCTATCCGTCCGGCCTACGTCATGACGCACGATAACACCGGGGCGGTCATTCCCAAATTCCGCAGCATCGGCGCGCAGAGGGTCGCCGATCCAAGACAAATCGTCTTTGCCCTGGATCACAACGTGCAGGATACCGGGGAAGAAAATCTCAAGAAATACGCCAGGATCGAGGCCTTCGCCGGTGAAATGGGCATTGATTTTTACCCGGCCGGACGGGGCATCGGGCACCAGATCATGTGCGAAGAGGGATACGCCTGGCCGGGAACGATGGTCGTCGCCTCGGACAGCCATTCCAACATGTACGGAGGCCTGGGTTGTCTGGGAACGCCCATTGTGAGAACCGACGCTGCCGCCATCTGGGCGACTGGGAGAACCTGGTGGCAGGTGCCTCCGGTGGCAAAAGTGGAGCTGCGAGGCAAGCTCAGACCAGGTGTAAGCGGCAAGGACGTCATTCTGTCCCTATGTGGGCTTTTTAATCATGACGAAGTATTGAATCACGCGGTTGAATTCACGGGCGATGGGGTGAAGAATCTATCCATCAGCGCCAGGCTGACCATCGCCAACATGACCACGGAATGGGGTGCCTTGGCCGGTGTTTTTCCCATTGACGCGATTTTAATCAACTGGCTTAAAAAAAGGGCAGATGACGTCGCGGCTCGAGGATTATCGGGTGTGCCCTCAGACGCTGATGGTAGAGGCGCTCATCCCCGCCTGAACGCGGCGCGCATCAAAACGCTCGAGGCAGAAAGACTAGCCACAGATCCCGATGCCGAATACGCCAAGGAACTCTACCTGGATTTGGATTCGGTGCAACCTTGCGTCTCCGGCCCCAATACGGTCAAGGTCATGACGCCCGTCGCGGAAATGGGGAAGCGAGGGATAAAGATCAACAAGGCTTATCTGCTTTCGTGCGTCAATGCCCGGGTAGATGATCTATCGGAAGCCGCCGAGATTCTGCGAGGGAAAAAAGTTGCCGAGGGAGTTGAGTTATACGTGGCGGCAGCTTCCAGCGAAGTACAGGCTGAAAGCGAAAAACGGGGGGATTGGCAGGTTTTAATGGATGCCGGTGCCATCGCTCTGCCGCCGGGGTGTGGAGCCTGCATCGGTCTGGGCAAGGGACTTCTCGAAGACAACGAAGTGGGCATATCGGCCACGAACCGCAATTTCAAGGGGCGCATGGGATCGCGCAGCGCAGAGGCTTACCTGGCGTCACCGGCGGTGGTGGCGGCATCGGCGATTGCGGGCCAGATCAAAGGCCCGGGTATCACCGAGGCGGGTTCTCCGAAAGGGGAAGTGACCTCCAAAGCGAAGAAGGCTGCAGTTCCCGGAACCGTGAAAATCATCGAGGGATTCCCAGCAACGATCGAGGGAGAGTTGATCTTCTGCCATCAGGATAACCTGAATACCGACGGCATTTATCCCGGCAAATACACCTACATTGACGATTTCACGCCCGAACAGCAAGCATCGGTGGTTATGGAGAATTACGATCCCGAATTCGGCGACTTAGTGAAGGAAGGCGACATTCTGGTCGGCGGATTCAATTTCGGTTCGGGCAGCTCGAGGGAACAGGCGGCGACGGCTTTAAAATACCGGGGCATCCGACTGGTCATCGCCGGATCATTTTCGGAGACCTACAAGCGCAACGCCCTGAACAACGGCTTTCTGGTTATCGAAGTGCCGGAGCTCGTGAATGACCTAAAGGTCAAATTCGGCGAAGAGAAACTAACGGTGAAAACCGGCATCAAGGCAAAGATTGATTTCAGCCGTTCCATTTTGGAAGCGGAGGGCAGGCAATACCCCATCAGCCCGGTGGGAACGGCGGCTCAGGAATTGGTCTTGGTCGGCGGGTTGGAGAACTGGGTGAAGGGAAGACTTGGCGGTTAAGGCCCTCCTTTACGTACTATTAAGGGGTGGCCATTGACCACCCCTTTTGTCATATGCTTTTTATTCTTCTTCGTGCCGGTTGGACACATCCGAAAAACTACTTGAATGTAATCTTTTCAACGTCCTCCCAGGCGACGTATTTGGGTTTTTTCTTATCCTGAAAAACGAGAATTCCATCGTTTTTTGCGCTCACGTCCTGGGCATCTTCCAGGCGCAGTTTCAGTCCATTGACCAATTCAACGGTGCTCGAATGGCGGCCTCTGGGAGTGATGGAGGCAATCATCGAAAAGGGGATGTTGAATTCCATTTCATCCAGCATCCCGTTGAGGATCTCAAAATCCTCGCTTTCATCGAAATCGAAGACGATCTCACCCTGATAGACGTCATTGTCAATGGTTTCAACTGAGCCGTGCAGCTTCTGAGCCGGCTTGTAAGCATCGTACGGTTTCCCCGAATCGTCTTTGTCTTCGTAGATGACTTCGTCAAATTCGTCCCACTGGACTTCGATCTTGCCGTACCGGTCATCCCACACATAAATGCCGCGATTCTCATCATTAACGTCGTTGGTCCCCCGCAGTTCGAATTTACGTCCGTCCTTCAATGTGACCCGGCAGCCTCTGCTGCTCATCCGCTTGATCGAGCGAATGTTGCCGAATTCGATCTCCATATCGCCGTCGTCGGTTTCGCCATCGAGAATGTCTGAGGAAAGGCACTCTTCCGCATCCCACATGATATAACCCTCGAATTCCATTTCATCGGTTATTAGCTTGCCCTGAAGGCGATAACCAGGGACTTTCGCATTCTTTGAGGTGGGCATAAATTCGATCTCTTTAATTTCATCCCAATTTATTTTGATCTTGCCCAGGTTTTCGTCCAGCATCTGGATTTTCTCTCCCACGTCGCCGTACCCGGAAACGTCATATTCCGTGCCGTTCTTCATAACAATCGTGGAATATCTTCTGCGTTTGTTCTTGATACACTGGATGTCACCGAAACGGCTGATAAACATATGGTTTCCCGAAAATCCAATTGAATTATAAACGGTGATACCCAGGACTTTCAATTTGTACTTGTTGTCCTTGCTTTCGTAAGCATCACGATTGATATCTTCAGATGCGTATTTCTTCCAAGGATTATCCTTTTTGGTGGCGTTGAACAGATCATCCCAGAAGCACTCCTGCTTACCCCAGCGCATGGTGCCGGTGTAGGTTTCTCCGCTTCTCGTTGTGATTTTTCCATAGATAAAACCATCATTTGCTGCAACCGCATCCGTGCAGAAGGTTGCGGTCATCGCAATCAGTACCAGTACAGGTATCGAGGTTTCCATTCGCATATTACATCTCCTCGTGAGAGCCTTGCGGCTTGACATCTCCGTTAAAACCTGAAAACAATGTCATCATCGGCATTGTCTGCCGTAAGGACATCCAATGACGAAGACATGTCATCCATATCCGGCGCCTCCACAGAACCTTCCCACCGCTGGGAATTAAGAGTATGAAGGATGAAGTACATTTTTTGGTGATACACTGGATCTGCGGACAGCAACTCTCGAGTCAATGCCAGGAAGTGCGCGTCGTCCATCTGTCCGGGATTGCTGGCCAATACGATCGGTTCGTCGGGATTGAAGACCGGCGTAGTTGAAGGATGGTGCACAAAATACCCCGACAGGAAGGCGATGGCGATGACCGCGGCGATGCTGATTATCCTGGCGACCTTTTTCCCAAGTGGAATAGACATCGCCTTTTGCTTCGGAGCCGACTGCTTTGAGATTTTTGGCCACATTTCCGCCGGTACGTCAGGTTCAGTCAGCTCAGCATTCAGCCGATCCTGAAGAAGCTGGAATTTTCTCAGTTCTTCCATGCAGGTCTGGCACTTGGCCAGATGCTTCACCGTTTCGGTCAGTTCTTCCCCGTGAAGTTCACCGTCCATCATGGCGGAGGCGTTTGCCTGGTATTCTTCACAGCTTCTAAGAGTCTCACGGCTTTTCATATCTTTACCTCTGGAATTCGATCATGGCGTCGGCAACTTTTTTGCGAGCCCTGAAAATGTTGGATTTGACCATAGCCGAAGACCACCCGGTTATTTCAGCGACTTCCCGGTAGGATAGCCCCTGCATGACGCCCAGAGTAAAAGCAGTCCGGTAAGTTTCCGACAGATTTTTCAGCGTATCCCGCAAACTACTCATAAAATCACTCCTGATGGTGAAATCCTCCGGGCTTTCGGCGCCGCTGGCCTGGTTGACCGTTTCAGTCAGGGAATCCTCAATGCTGTCGGTATTTTGGCGCATGCGTTTTTTGCGGTGATCCAGGAACAGATTCCGCGCTATCGTCATTAACCAGGAGTGAATTTTATCGGGTTCCCGCAGGCTTGAAATAGATCGCATAGCCCGGATAAAGGTTTCCTGGAGCAGATCCTCGGCTTCCTGATTGTTGCCCGATAAAGTCAACAGATACTGATAAACTCCGGGTGAGTGCTTCCTGAAAATTAATTCCCAATCCATCAATGCTGATATGTTTGATTTCCGGAGGCATAATATAAGCGTCTACCACTACCAACGCAACATCTTTCACTCTATAGACGCTTAAAATTCGGAAAAGTTACAGGAGGGGGGAAGGTGCGGGCGAGCTTTTTACAATTCGGGTACCAGGCACTGTTCGAGCTGGAGATGGTAGTATCCGTCCCCCTGGTAGGGTTGTAGCTCACCGGTGATGCGCACCTGGAAGGTGTGAGCGCCGGGCGGGAAGGTGGTGGTGAGGGTGTTATCCGGTTGGAAAGTCATGGGGGTGAAGGGGCCGCCGTCCAGGGAGATCTCCCAGGTTAAGGGGATATCCGAGCCGTAGGCCGGGCCGGTGCGGCCCAGAACGTCCTCGATGAAGTAGAGGTCGGGGGGGCTGTCAGGCTGAGAGGACACCGTGGACAGGTTCCAATACAGGGTATTCGACCCGTCTATTGTGCCCGGCAGAATGATCTCTATGGGTGTGTCATCTACCCGGTGGATCTGGCAACTGGTCCAATCAATGGAAAATTCCATCCAGACCGAATCCATTTGGGGTAGGCAATCCGGAAGCGGCAACAGGCGAAAATCGGCTCTTTCCGCAATCGGAAAAGGAGGGGGCAAATCTGAGGGATTGGTGCCGATGTGACCCCGTTCTGGTATTTTGGACGCATCCTGGGCGTATATAAGGGAAGAAGCAAGCTGAAGGATGCAAAAAAGCCCAGCGAGCGCAATGAATTTATATTTGTTAAGGAACTCTTTCATTCTGTTAACTTTAGGCATAAATGAATGAGGTTATTCTATTACGAACTTCTGGTATCTCATGACCGGCTGAGTTTCCGTCCAATAATTTGCAGCCAGAATGACCCTGTAGGTGCCGGGCTCTAAGTCGGGGATATCAATCTCAAAGGTTCTTTCACCGCCCGGGAGAAGATAGGTCTGCCGGTCACCGAAATCCTTGGCGGTTCCTACCGCTTTGTAGACTCCCGGAGCGACTTGCCTTTCCATGCTCATGCTGCCCGCGGCGAAGCAGTGCGTATTGCCCGTATTTCTGACTTTGAATAGAAACCGAAATAAGGTTAACTCTGGTGCGCTCTCCTTCTTCACTTCGATGCTATCAACTTCAATCTGATAATCCAAATCTTTGGGGGTTTGAAGCGCGATGAGTTGGGTGCGCGCCGCCATGAATTCCGCCGGTAAATCCTTCTGCTGCGGATCCAGATCAAAGACAATGGCCGAATAGTATTCCCCGGAAATATTCTCCGGTGAGTTCACCTTCAGCTTGAAGAATCCTCTTCTCCCGGGTAGCAGGACAACTTCTTTTTCCACAAATTCTATCCAGGGCGTGCAGGAGCGCGGCTGGATGGAATCATCTTTTCCTAACATCGGTTGGCCGATGGGAGTTAAGGTCCATTCCAGTTTTCGCGGGTATAAGACCAAAGTATCGTCAACGGTATTGACCATCTGAACGGGAACATAAGTTGATCCTCCGGGGGTGATTTTTTTCTGGATGAAGGTTTCTTTGAGCGAAAAACCTGGAGAGGCGGAACGGATCAGCTCGGCCAGTTCATCGGTGATGGCACCCGGATAAACTTCACCTTCGTAAACGGCAAAGGGCAGCGAGTTAGTCCAACTGGCGCGCTCGGAGGTCTGCAGGGTCAAACGAATCATGTAATAACCATCCGAGAGAGCGTTATCCCCTTCCGCGGTAAAATTGCGTACTCTGTCCGGCAGGACGTAGCCTTTGCCCGCCTTTAAAGGAGCAGAACCCAGGCGCGCCCCGCTCTCGCTCCAGATGCTCACCTGGCCGGAAGCGCGGGTGTGAATGTTTCCCTCATTGCGGACCGGCAGCACGACTTTCCAGCCTTTCTTACTTTTAGGCTGGAAGCCGACATCCTCGCTCTCCTCTCCCGATGGGTAGACCAGCAGTGTGTCCGGTCTCAAAATAGGCCGGTTGCGGCTGGAAGGAACGGTGAAGAGGACGACGACCAGGGCCTCGCTCAGCAGGGATATCGCCGACCCTTTAATGTTCACTTTTTCAGCTTCAAGTGGAATGTTGGTAGTGACAAAAGAACCCTTAACAGCGGCGTAATAACCCCCTTCAGCGGTTTTAGGCACGGATATGGTGCCTTTAAGAGTTAAGCTCTCGTGCGGCTTGATGATGCATTCTTCGGGATCCAGGGCGATCCACGCACCGCAGCCGCGCGCCCAGCCGCTGTCGGAAATGAAGGGCGCTCCTTCAATGGATATATCCAGATCATGGACGCTGAACTTGCTGGGGGAATCCTCATCTCCATTATTGACCACGGTAATGGTAAACTCGCTGGTATATCCCCTCTGAACCGTCACTTCCTGAACCGGCGGCATCAACTGCATCACGGCCGGGGCTTGGATTGGGAAGAGGAATGCTGCCAGAAAGCAGGCAACATTGACTAAAGCCGCTGGGAATTTCATTCTGTCTCAACCTTCACTGAATTTAGAGAGTCACTAAAGCCAGCTTTATGTCATTCCCGCGCACGCGGGAATCCATTATGCGCGCCTCTATCGAATCCAATTTGCTGGACTCCCGCTTTCGCGGGAGTAACGCCGATAAGCCTTGCAAGTTCCGCCGGGTCTTGCCCGAAGGATGTGACCTGGCGGTTTTTTTATGGCGTCAGGTCACGGCTGAAGCCTAAGACCTGACGCAATTGTTTTTTAAAGCCTTCAGCCGGCCGGGCACCGGCTGAAGGTATTTCGCGTTAGATTTCCGGGTACGGACAGCCTGCCATGATGAGTTTATAGTAACCGTCTCCTTCATGATAGTTCAAGCTGAACGTGCCCCTGAATTGAAACCAGTGGTCACAAGCGGGTATGCAACCTATCATCATGTTACCACACATAAATTGGGGATAACGCCAATCTTCGACTATATTTTCACCGATAACCAGACCTTCTCCCCAGCGTATTTCCCAGATGATGGGAATCTGATCCCGCGTGGTACTGCTCCCTCCAAAAATGTTTTCCTGGAAGTGCAGATAGGCGAGGTCCCATCCTGGTTCTGGAGCCATCAAGACAATCTGTGCATCATTGCTGGAAATCGTGCCGTCAATGGTGAAACTGATGGTCTCAGCGCCATCTCCCAATCTGTGCCACTGGTATGACGTGTACTCGTAGGTTAGCAGCATGTTCATCTCAATCCAGAGCTCGAGGGTGATGGGGGCATAATTGATATATGCCGTTGGATTCCACCCCACGACCCACGATGCACCGCCACCTGTGTAATTCGGATCGTAGAGTCCCCAGGCGGAGAACGATCCAGTCTGGGTTTCCCAGTTGGTGGGGTTCATACCCCAGCCAGGTTGATAACCGCCATGAGCCGGTGGCGGCGTCGCATTAGCCATCACTGCCACGGATGCGAGTATCAGGATTGAGGCTAAAAGGCAACGCGACATGGGCACCACCTTTCGCTTAGAGCAACGGTGCGGGGCAGCCAGCCATCTCAAGCGAGTAGTAACCATCGGGTTCATGATAGACAATGGAGAACAAGCCCTTGAATTCAAACCAATGGTCACATCCCTCATCGATCAGTATGGTTACGTCTGGATCAGGGGTTATTACTGTCCAATCTTGCTGAACTTCCTCGCCATAGACAAGACCCAAGCCCCAACGAGCAGACCAGGTAATTGGGATATCTCTCTCGTCGACCTTTGTCTCCCTTCCGCTTATACTGTGCCTAAACCATAGGTGTGTCAAGGGATCTTCGCCCTGGATTAGGGAGATATATTGCCCGTTGTTGCTCTTCAGCGTTCCCTGTATGAGGCATTCGATGTCTTCTGCAGC
>CAZHMN010000064.1:0-17369 GCA_964533705.1 uncultured bacterium | reverse complement strand
CAATCCATCGAAAAGATGGGCGACTCGACGGCCGGAGAGGTCGTATATGACCATCATAATTCGGGATCTCTCGGGGAGGTGTAGGGGAATCACGGTTACGGCATTGAAGGGATTGGGGTAATTCTGGCCGAGTGAGAATTCGGCAGGCAATTGAGTTGCGGAGGTCTGCTCCACTCCGCTGATCAAATCCCCCGATAACGAGATATCGTCTATGTACCAGCCCTCCTCCTCCACTCCACCGTCCGAGCCGAAACGGAAGCGCAACCGGGCAAAAGATGCATAGCCCGAGAGGTCGAAAACGGCTTCCGACCAATCTATTTCACCGTTATAACAAGGTCCACCGGGATAGGAACCGTTGGAAACCGAGGTGCCGGGGTAACCTCCGACCGGCGTCAATGATTCCCAGCCATCTCCAGCGCTGATTTCGACGATTCCGCCGTCGTAACCTCCTTCTGCTTCCATCCAGTGGTTGAAGCGCAGTTCCGCGGCATCACCCAGCTTGAACAAAGGCGTTTCCAGCGCTCCGTCAGACATCGGCCCATAATAGGGAGTGATCGGACTCCCGAATTTCATCGCATATGGCGCTGAATAGCTGCGTTGATCGCTGAGGTGCCACTGGTCTATATAACCTTCGGCGAGGGGATAATGCACCAGCACCGTATCGGGATCATTGATTTCATCCGTCCAAGCTAACTGATCGCCGACCTGGAAGAGGAGGCGAGGCGAGAACCAGGCCGTTCCCAGATCACCGATGGTCACCACAATCGGTTCGGCGTAATTCGGCGGGCAATCCGGTAAAATCATCACTCCCAGTGTGGTGGGCATACCGGTCGAAGCGGTTTCACCCGGAGGGATCGAGGGTATGCTGGCGGTTCCGTGCGAGGTCAGCACCCAGCCGGCGCCGATGTTGTTCATGACGACAGTGGACGGATCGGAATCATCGCCCCCCTGATTTTTGATCTCCAGAATAATGTCAAAATTTTCATCCGGATCGGCATAGGGATCGCCGTTGCCTGATACTTCGACCATTTCGTAGGAAACCAACTCCAGATCTGGAGCGCGCAAGATCAATTCGAAGGTGTCACCCCAGAGTCCGTTGCCATTGTCACGAACTTCAACGGACACGATGACATTGACGTTATCCGGGGTATCGCCAGCGACGGAAAGCAGAAAACCCTGTGCGACGGCTGTTCCCGAAGCGGGCAGCGTACCCACATACACAGAATCAACTTCCCAGAGAACGTAACTGCTGTTGGAGGTGAGTTTAACCCAAAGACCTTCGTGATTATCAGGGTCATTGTTCTGCAACGTTAAATTCAGAGCCACAGTCTCGCCGGCGTCGGGCACTCCGTCACCGTCACCGCTGCTGCCCGATGACCCGTCATCCACGATTTCCACAGAGGCCACTTCGACGCCGATGCGCATGAAAAGCGTGGGGTCTCCCAAGTGCGTCATGCCGTAGAACCAGGACATGGACCACATCACCGATCCGGGTTCCTGGCCGTGCAAGGCGTACCACTGGCGAAAGGCTTCGCCCACGCATTCCCCCTCCTCGATTGGCGCATAGAAATCCTCAAAATAAAGCATGGAACCGGTTTTGGCCGATCCCACGGCACTGACACCATAGGTATCCGCGAAGATGTACCAGCCGCCGATGTAATCAGTCTCCGTGTAGCGGCAGGCTGAGCAGTTGAAAAGATTGTAAAAATAGGCTTCCGGGTCGTTTTGCGCAATCTGATAATTATAGACGAAATTGTAAACGGTGCCTCCCACTTCGCTGAACTGATGAACTGCTGGAGACGAATGGGCGCAGAGGAGAATCGCGTAGTAACCTGCTTCCAGACGGTCCAGATAATCAGCGGCCGTCGTGGAATCCGGTTCAGCTACAATTTCGGCCATACCAGCAGCCTGAGCCAGGGCGCCTCCCCAAACGGGGGCGCTGCCCGACCAATCGTCGTCAATATAGGCCAAGCCCAGACCGGGGAGGTAGAGCTGCCCGGTCCGAAAAGCGTGATTCTTGTCGAAATAATTGGCGATCAATCCAATTTCATCGTTCATCGGCGAAGCGATCAACTGCCCGATGAAAATATCCGGTTCCCAGGCGTTCAAGTGCGTGTCCAGTATGCCATCCAGATCGCCGTCGTACCAATCGCCGTTAAGATCCATGTAGTACATATCGCAGGGGAACTGCACCTGATAGGGAGTATCGGGCTGGCCGTCGTTATCCCAATCCTCGTAGAGCTCGAACCAAGAGACGGGCAGATCGCCGACCAGGAGCGCTCCCATGATCTGGTCGTTGACCCAATAATCCTGCAGGATTCCACGCAGATCTTCAGGAGTGCCGCCTGACATGGTGATGAGGATAGGTTCCCAGCCGTCGGCCGTCAGATCGTCTAAATAGCGATCCAGCTCGAACTGGAGAGGAGCATAGAGGGAATCCTCCACGACGACCAAAACCGGGCCGGTTTGATCCAGAGCTGAAGAGCGCCGTTCCAATTCTGACCAGGATAGAGGTTTGATATGATGGGACGCCAGGTATTCAGCGTAGGTTCCCGGCTGCCCCGGCCCCGCCCAGCGGGTGACGACGGTCTTGTGATAATCCAACTGTGCCAGAGCGGGAAGAGTCGTCAACAGAATCAAAAAAAAGCCGATCTTGCGCATGATGCTGCCATTGAAATTTGGATATGGGGGTTCCTCGATAATTTAGCAAATTTATAGCCGAAATGCAAGGGAGAATTCGGAGCGTATTCGGGATTGGGTGGAACGGAGAATAAGAATAATTGGGAATGCTGGGGACGGTTTGATGACAATCTGACATACAGAGTCATTCGTTTTCTTAGAAAGCAACCGGGCAGTCAAGATGGCCACCTCTCGATCTATATCCACGCAAAGGTCAAATATATCTTGCACCCCCTCTTCTATCCTACCGCGAAAACAGAAATTTCTGAGAAGACTAACGAAAAATTAAAAAAATCCTTGCTTTTTGTTTTTCAGCGATTAAATTTAGGAAAGATTTGAGGATACCTCTGTAAAACAAGGATTTTGAAATATAATTTCCATCCGACAGAAAACCGGCAGGAGCTTAATCGGGAGTGGCCATGAAGACCTTCATAAAAAAAGACGTCATTGAACGCACCGCTGAAAAAATCGGAAAGGAACCGAAGGAAATAGCCCGTACGGTCGATTCTGTCTTCACGGTGCTCCGTGAGATCATGGCTGCGGCGGATCCGGAATGCCGGATAGAAATCCGCGATTTCGGCGTCTTCGAAGTCAAGAAGACCAAAGCCAAACCGAAAGCCCGCAATCCCAAGACCAACGAGGAGATCTACGTCCCTCCGCGGCGCAAGACGCATTTTAAGCCGGGTAAGCTCCTGAAAACCGCTCTGAAACGACCCTTATGAGGCTGGGGGCGAAAACGTCCTCAAACTTTGATGTCACCCGCATAGATAAATCCGCCGTTCGGCGGATTTTTTTTATTCAAATAATTTGGGGTTTTGCTGTTGTCAATAAGTTTTCCTTGCATTTGGGAAATCTATAAGCTAAATTTATATGTTTTGGAACTACATAGATGAATAATCCGTCTAACTCCCTGAGGGCATGATAAGCGCCATCGGCCATATCGTCTTCTACCTGGTGCTGGCTGCGGGCGTGCTATTAACGTCGCTGGGGGCGCCGGGCACCTGGGTGATTCTAATCGCCAGCACCATCTACGGCTGGGCGACGGGTTTCACCGAGGTCACGCCCTCGGTTCTGGGCGTTATGGCACTCATCGCCATCCTGCTGGAAGGCATCGAATTTCTCTTAGCGGTCAAGCTGGCAGAAAAGATGGGCACCGGTAAAAAAGCCTCATGGGCGGCGGTCGCGGGTGCCATCCTGGGCGGCATCTGGGGCACTGGCATTTTCCCCATTATCGGATCGCTGATCGGAGCGCTGGCGGGTGCGTTCCTTGGCGCTGTGATTTACGAAATGCTTTCGGGGAAATCCTCTCGGGAGGTCGTCAAATCGGGTAAAGGCGCCCTGATCGGCCGCGGCGGCGCGCTCGTCATCAAGACGACTGGTGCGATTATCATGGCGGTTATCGTCATTATGGCTTAATCTCATGCGAAGACTTTATCAAATATCCCTTCTGTTTCTCTTCTGCGCCTTCTGCTGGTCACCGGCTGAATCGCAGGAGATCGCAGCTGGAGACCTCTTCACCATCGGACGGTTGAAGTACGACGGCGGAGGGGACTGGTACAGCGATCCGTCCTCGCTGCCCAATCTGCTCAAATTCCTGCAGCAAGAAACGGGTATTCCCACGGCGGCCAGGGAGGTCGTCGTGGCACCGTCCGACAGGGCGATTTTCAACTATCCTTACCTGTATATGACCGGTCACGGCCGTATCACATTCTCGAAGGAGGATGCCGCCAATCTGAGGCGTCATTTGACGTCAGGCGGCTTTCTGCACGTGGACGATAATTACGGGTTAGACCAGCACTTTCGGCGGGAAATTAAAAAGGTTTTTCCGGAGGCGGAATTGCAGGAACTGCCCTATTCACACCCCATCTATCACAGCCATTTCGATTTCCCCAACGGCCCGCCCAAAATCCACGAACACGACGGCAAGCCGGCTCAGGGATTGGGGATTTTCTACGAGGGTCGCTTGGTGGTTTACTACACCTACGAATCCGACCTGGGGGACGGATGGGAAGATCCCGACGTGCACAAGGATCCGGAGGAGGTTCGGCTGCAGGCCTTGAAAATGGGAGTTAACATCATCGTCTATGCCTTACGCCGTTTTGAATCAGCAAGTTAGAGGTGAATAGCGAATAAGTCGTAAGACTCTCACGAGCGGAAAAATGAGCTGGGATGAGCAGATAAAAACCAGGTTGAACGAACTGCGCCGAAGGTTACTGGGCCTGAAAGTGACCGGAGGCTTATGGCGAAGTCTGAGCTTCTGCGCGGCTCTCTTTCTGTCGGTCAGTCTGCTGGAAGCGGTTTTTCACCTGAATCCCGGCGTTCGCTTGCCGTTGTTCACGGTTTTTGTGGTCTGTGCCTTGTCTTCGTTCGGCCTCTGGGTAGTTTACCCATTCGCCCTGCATTTAGTCAAGCCGAAACCGGCGGAGGAGCTAGCCCTGACCTGGGGTTACTCCATCGCCGGGATCAATGACCGGCTGCTCAACGCTCTGCAGGTTTACGAGCAACGGCGCAGCGAAAAGACCTCACCCGAACTGGCTGAATTAGCCCTCAAGGTCATCGCGGAAGAACTCCAGGACGTCACATTCGAAGGAGCGCTGGACCGCGAACCCGTTCGGAAAGGTCGCAAATACGCTTTCTGGTCATTCGGCTTATGGATTATGGCGTTTTTAGCGTTGCAGGGATCACTCGGCGGGGCAATTGGACGCGTGCTCCAGCCCGGCAGGGATTTCCGCCTGCCACCTCCTTTTTCTCTGATGCTTGCGGAGGCTCCAGAAATGGTCGTGCGCGGCGAACCGTTGAACGTTGCCATCATCGGAAACGGAGACCTGCCTCCAGGCGTCACCGTAAGGGTACTCGAAGAGGGTTTGGACCCGAAGGAAACTTACGTCGAGTTTGACAGCAGCAGTTTGGCAAAATATACAATAGAGAATCCTCAGGAGAACCTGCAAATTTACGCTTTCTGGGAGGACGTTTACAGCGATACGGCCAATATAGCCGTTAAAACCCGGCCGTTTATCAAGGAATTGGAGGTGCGCTGGTTTCCTCCGGCTTACAGCAAATTGCCGTCGGGTTCTTCGATTGGCAAGCGCGGGGACGTGTCCGCCCTAAAGGGCAGCAGGGTCAACGTATCGGTACAGGCTGACCGCCAGCTTGAAATGGCAAAGTTGCTGCTTTTTTCAGATGATAAACCCGACGAACCGCTGGAACTCGACATGGAACTTCAGAGGGACAGGGCGACAGCGCAATTCAAACTCTTAAACAGCGGCCACTATAACATCATTTTCGAGGATCAAGACGGCATCCGCAATGCCGAACCGGTGGACTACAGCCTCTGGCCCATCCAGGACGAATGGCCGGCCGTCAGCATCTTTTATCCTCCGCCGGAAGCCGAGCTGAACGAATCGTTATTGATCCCCATTAAGGGCGGGGGGCGCGATGACTTCGCTATATCACTGATGAAACTCGGGCACCGGTTAATCAAGGCAGGACACGAAGACACCACCCAGGGCGGCGATTTCATCTGGGAAAAAATCCCCTTTGAAGATCTGGGAGATGGAACCGCTCTGGCGGATTACCTGTGGGATTTAAACGATCTTAACTTACTGCCCGGAGACCTTATTTTATACAAACTGGCGGCCTGGGATAACGACCGGGTTTCCGGCCCGAAACGAGTCGAGACGGCGGTTCAGAAATTGCGATTTCCGACCCTGGAAGAGATCTTCGCCCGCATCGAAGAGGGTTTCGGCGACCAGGTTGAAAGCTTCAGTGAAACGCTGGATCGTTCGCAGATATTAAAGGAGGAATTGGAGGCGCTGCAGGAGGAGCTTAAGCGCAATCCCGATCTGTCCTGGGAAGACAAAAAGAACGTGGAGGAAATGCTCAAGAACCAGGAAGAGATGGCCAAGCAGGCGCAGGAGATGGCCCAGCGCCTCGAGCAGATGATCCAGAAAATGGAGGAAAACCAGTTGCTCTCCTCGGAAACGATGGAGAAGTACATGAAACTCCAGCAAATGCTCTCGGAAGTCATGACGCCGGAGCTGATGAAAGCGATGCAAAAACTACAAGAAGCACTGAAGAAACAGGATCCCGAAGAGCTGCGCCGGGCGGTCGAGGAGTTCAGCCTGAACCAGGAGGAATTCTTAGAGAAGATGGAAAAAACGCTGAACATCCTAAAACAGCTCAAGATGGAGATGAAGCTGGACGAACTGGCCAAACGAGCCGAAGAGCTTCTGGAAAAACAACAGGAAATCAACGAGGCTTTGGCAGATTCAAGCAAAACCGGACCGCAGCCGATGGAAGCTCAGGCAGAATCCGAACTGCAGAGGGAGATGGAAGCCTTCGAGCGCGAATTTCAAGAAGCTCAGGAAATGCTGAAGGAATCGCCTTTCAACCCGGAAGAGGCGATGTCCGAAGCTGAAAACCTGCTGGAGGAAAATCAGTTCCCGAAAGAGATGAACTCCATGTCGCAAAACCTGCAACAGGGCGAAATGGGGCAGGCTCAACAGAAAGGTTCGCAAATTCAGAGCGGGTTGGCGCAACTTTCCGAAGCTATAAAAAAAGCCAAGGAACAGATGATCGGCGCCAGCAAATCGCAGCTTGCTGAAGCTCTGAAGAAAATCTCACACGATTTACTGGCATTATCCTATCAACAGGAGGAACTTTTAGATAAATCCAATAACCTCGACAAAGCCAGCCCGCGGTTTCGCTCACTGGCGCAGGAACAGCAGATATTGAAAAACCACCTTGAGAGAACGTCTGAGAATCTCTTCAAACTATCGCAGCAGAGCTATTTTATCACACCGCAGATTGGAGCGGCCATCAACCGGGCCTTTCAGGGAATGGATCAGGCTCTCTCAGGCTACACCGCCCGAGCGCCTCGATCGGTCACCGGCCAGCAGCAGATCGCCATGGGGGGTTTGAATTCAGCCGTCATGGAGATCGGTCAATCGCTGGATCAGCTTTCCTCGTCGTCATCATCCACCGGTTTCTCTGAGATGATGGAGCAGTTATCGCAGATGGCCGGTCAGCAGGGCCAGATCAATCAGGGCACCATGAGTTTACTGCCCGGAGGAACCAACCCCGGAGGGTTTTCGCTGGAGCAGCAGGCGGCCATGTCCCGGTTGGCCGCTCAACAGGAAGCCCTGCGCCAGCAGATGGAAAGCTGGGCTCAGGCGAATCAGGAGGTCTCCAAAATGTTAGGGCGTCTGGATGAACTGGGCAAAGAGATGCAGGAGGCCGCCAACGATCTTAAAAACCGTCAGGTGGACGAACGAACCCTGAAACGTCAGGAACGCATCTTGAGGAGGCTATTGGACGCGCAGAAATCGGTCCGGGAACGCGAATATCGCAAAAAGAGGCTCTCCCGCACCGCTGAAGGACCCTATTTGAAAGCTTCGCCGGACGAATTGAACTTAAGCCTCACACCGGACGAGGCGCGGGAGAATCTGCTACGAGCCCTGAAAGAGGGTTATACTCGGGATTATCAACAACTGATTCGAAACTACTTCGAGGCGCTGGCCCGTGAAAATTAAGCCGTTCACAATTTTCATATTGATTCTGCTTGTTTGGGCCGGAATGGCTCGTGCACAGGTTTTTGAGTTGCCTCCCTCCATGCCTCTGGAACTGCACAAACCCATGGATAAGGAAACCCGTGCGATGCAGAGAAGAGCCGCCCAATTGGAAAACCGTGGTGAGTACCAGGAGGCACTGAACATCTACCGCGACCTATTCGATGAATTTCCCGAATACGATGCTTTCTACAACGGCGTACTGCGCGGATTTATTCTCACCGGAGAATTTGAAGGAGGCTTGGCCTGGGTTGATTCGTTAAAAAACGATCTTGAGCAACGAGCGCGTCCGGCCGATCTGACTGCCTCCGAGCGTGAGAGACTGGCAAGGCTCATCGTGGATGGAGGCAGATTATGCGGAAGGATGGGTCGGCGGGATGAAGCTTTGGAAAGGTGGGAAGCTCTATACGCCCTGCCGAACATCAGCGCCAGTCCCTATTACCGGCTCTTCTCAGCGATGCTCGACATCCGCCACCCCGACGGCCTGGAAGACATGGCCAGGAAGGCGAGAAAAGCCACCGGCAATCCTTCACTGCTGGCCGCATCTCTGGCCAATTACTGGGCGCAGAGCGGGCAGGTGGAGCGAGCCGTCGAGGAATGGATGCTGCTCATGGAAGTGCAACCCAGACAGGCTGAAAATATCAAGCGTGCCATTTTAGCCCTGCCTGAAGACGAAGCAACCCAGGAACAGATCATTCAGAGCCTCAATTCCGCCCTCGACAAACCAGCGATACGGCTGCACGCCATCGAATTGCTGGGCTCGCTTTACTTCCGCACCCGGCAGTGGGAAAAAGCTTATGAACAGGTCAAACTGGCCGATCAATTGGGAGGCGGATCGGGTCTGGGGATGCTGATTTTTGCCGAGAGTTTGAACACCGAGGCGGAATCCGACCTCAGCTTAAAAGTGCTTGGCGACCTTGCGGTTTCGCATCCTGAACTTTCGGCTTCTCCGCGAGGCCTGCTCGCCAGAGCCCGGGCCTTAGAGATCGCCAAAAATTACCTGCCCGCCGATTCCGTCTACAGCCTGATAACAAGAAGCCGCAACCTGCGCACCTCCCAGGGTCAGGAAGCGTTGCTTCTCCAGGCGCAGTTGAGGTTAAGATACCTCAACCAGCCGGAAGCGGCGCGTGAGCTTTTGAAGGACGGTCTGGAGCGCTTACCCCGCATGCGCAATCGCGGAGCTGCCGCTCTGTTGATCGGGGATACTTACTTCATGCAACGCAATCTGCCTGAAGCGCGCCAAACTTACCTGGAAGTCGCCGAAGGCCGATTTGGCCCGGACAAGAAACTCCAATCACAGGCTCTCGTCAACGCGGCGAAAGTAGATTTTTACGTTGGAGAGTTCGACGAAGCAGCAAACCGCTTAAAGGAAGCCTCTCAGCGAAGCCCCGATGACAGATTAACCAACGATGCTCTGGACATGCTCAATTTGTTGCGCGCCGGGAAGGACGATTCAACGACTCTGAAGACATTCGCAGACGCTGAACTGGAACAAAAGCTCGGCAACGAAGCTGAAGCAGAGACTTTATACACTCGTGTTGTGAGGGAAACCAAAATCGAGGATCTGGCAGAAAGAGCACTCTTAAGAATAGCTGATTTACAGCGCACTTCCGGACGCAGCAAGGAGGCAATAGAGAGCCTTACGAGGTCATTGGATCGCTACCCCAACAGCCTGCGGGCTCCCGAAATCCTGTTGCGAATAGGCGAGATCTTAGAGCAAGACCTCGCCGATCCGAAGGGCGCCGTGGAAGTTTACGAAAGGATCTTGATTGATTATCCCGAATCGCTTCAGGTTGAAGAAGCGAGGAAACGGATAAGAAAATTGGAAATACCGGAAACATAAAGGATACACAGGAAATGCCAACGTATGAGTATCATTGTACTGAATGCGGATTCAACTTTGAAGAATTCCAGAGTATGGCCGCCGAACCGCTTCACGTTTGCCCCAAATGTGGAGGCAAAGTGCGCCGGCTGATATCCGCAGGCGGCGGTATAATATTCAAAGGTAGTGGTTTCTATGAAACGGATTATAAGCATAAATCCTGGAACGAATCCAGTAAAACGAAGGGGAAACCGGCAGAGTCAACCAAAAAGGGAAAAGAAAAGGTTACCTCTGACACCTAATTCCTAATGAGTGAGAATAACAATTTCTCCAACTCGCCGCAGAATGGGGAAGGCCGAAAACGTCCGTATTATCCTCCTCCCAATGAAGCCTTCATGGTGCTGGTCGCCGCGCTGGTCTCAGCTTTGATCATTGGAACAGCTCTGGCTACACTGGGTAAAGGAGGCGTTTTCCTTCTGGAAGGGCTTTTTTTAATTCCACCGCTGATCTATCTCCACCTTAAAAGGTACAACATTAAGCGGTGCATGCGCTGGAATACCGTAACCTTTCCACAGATTTTTACGGCGCTTTTGATCGGCCTGGCGCTGATCGTATTACTCGATGAGGCGGATCGGCTGATCAACATATTTTTTCCCATGCCGGCGGAGTTGCAGGAATTGCTCAAGGATTATCTGAAACCCGAGACTTTTTCCGACTATGTCATCCTTTTTACCGGAACCGTTATTATGGCGGCCATCTGTGAGGAATCGCTCTTTCGGGGTTTCATTCAGGTTTCAATGGAAGCCTACGGGGGGATCACCCGAGCGGTGCTGTTCAGCGCCCTTCTGTTCGCGCTGGCTCATTTCAATCCCTGGTGGATGGTTCAGATTCTCCTGTTGGGCGTTTTCCTGGGATTTATCTCCTGGAGATCAAACAGCGCCATCCCCTCCATTTGCGTGCACGGACTGAACAATGCCCTTGCGCTGCTGAGCGGTGGAACAATTGAAGGCGAGGAATGGGCCTGGTATAATTCCGGAAAACATGTCGCCCCGACCGTATTAATTGCCTCCGCGGCTCTCCTGTTCATTGGCATCAGACTATTTCTACGCACGACAGAGATAACATTTCCAAAAGAAACCGTCGCTAATGAAACCGCCCCAGATTAAAGTCGCGGTTACGACCGGTCAGACCGCTATTCGGTTACATTCACCATCCCCCATAATCGCAAAATCGGTTGATGGGGCAAAAAAGACCTTTTCCGGACGCGTGATCACGGTCAGAATAGGCGGTTCATCGCTGATTGAGAGAGAAAAATGGCTCTGGTGCGGGAATACCACTGACGTCGCTGCAGCAGAAAGTTTCAGCGACAAAGTATCCTCCAGGGGTATGCAGATGCAGGTCTGGCCGGTGGGATTGACACCGATTGAAGGCCAGTGGCAACCTCGGCAATACCGGCTGTTGGTGGGACCCTTTGATGATTTCCCCGATAAAAACAGCGCACGTGCAATTTTTGATGGCATTCTTTCCCCACTGTCCATCGTGGATGTGGAAATACCGGCTGAAGTCCCCGCCGGATTCCTCCATATCGAGGATTCTGAAGGGCAGAAGGAGACTTACAGCCAAATCGTTCTGCTTTTATCCAGAAAGCCAATCGAACTAAGTCAGGTAACCGTGGGAAAGGGCTTTCACTGGCAACACGACGAAAACCTGAACCTCCCTTCACCTATCTGGGTTGCCATAAGTTCAGATGGAAGCCTGAGCGCCGGTGTGGAACTGGATGTAGAAGACTATCTCATTTCCGCTAACTCCTCCGAAATGCCCGCCCGATCGCCGATTGAATTCTTAAAGGCACAGGTCGTCGCGGCCAGATCGTGGCTGCTGGCCAACTGGGGCAGTCATCATCCCGGAGAACCCTATACGGTCTGCGGTGGGGATCATTGCCAATGTTACTACGGATTAACGCGCGTTGAGGAATCATCCTGGTTCGCTGCGGAGCAGACGGCCGGACAGGTTCTCATGTTTAATGGAAGAATCTGCGATGCTCGCTATGCCAAATCCTGTGGTGGGGTGACCGAACCCGCAGTCAACCTCTGGCCGTTCATGGATGAGCCTTATTTAGGCCATTACCGCGATCTACCGGACTCCGATCCTATTGACCTGTCCCGGGAAGAGACGTTCAGGGAATTTCAACAGAGCTCGGAGAGTACGGACGCCTGTTGCTCTCCAGGATATGCGGAGTTTAAGGATGAATTGGCGGAACTGGCTGGTTTGTACCGCTGGGAAAACAAAGTGAGTAATACGGAGATTTCCCAAATTATCCGCAGTAAATCCCAGAGCGACCTGGGGCGGATTCTCGAGATAATACCCAGGAGGCGAGGGCCATCCGGCAGGTTGATCGAGGTCGAAATTGTGGGCAATCAGGGGAGACTTTCCCTCTCACCCGAACTGGAAATCCGGCGGGTACTGAGCCGCTACCATCTGCCCAGTTCAGCCTTCTGGATTGAAAAGGACAACGATGCAAACTTCATCTTTCACGGAATGGGCTGGGGGCACGGTTCAGGGATGTGCCAGATAGGTGCCGCCGGACTGGCTCTACATGGTTACGGCTACGATGACATTCTAAGTCACTATTACCCCAGCACGAGCATCCAAAAGATTTATTGATTTTTACTGTGTAAAATATTATCTTATATAGATGATGTTCGAGCACAGGTTAGAGATAGTATAAAATGAGTCTACTGCGGCGATTTTTCGAAATACCCTATAGCCTGCTCACCTACGTGGTCATAATGTGCGGGATGGTGCCGATCTTCTTGTTCATTATGAAGGTGCTGAACCGGACCGAGGTGCACGGCAAGGGCTATTTGCAACGAGCTGAATTGCCCTTTCTGTTCGTCTCCAATCACGTAACCATGTTGGACGATGCCTTCGTCGGAACGGTGGTCTTCATGCCCAGAGCGCTGTGGGATTGGCGCTTTATCCCCTACCACACTCCGGAAAAGAAGAACTTCTTCAAAGGCCCTTTTTTCTCGTTTCTGATGTGGGCTTCGAAATGCATCCCCTTCACTCGCGGCAAAGGAGTCTTCCAACCCGGAATGGAACGCGTTATCCGGCTACTAAAAGGAAAAAACTCGGTGTGTATCTACCCGGAAGGAACCCGCACTCGGACCGGTGAGATCGGCAAAGGAAAAATTGGCGTGGGGAGAATCGTACGGGAAACCGGAGCAAAGGTGATACCCTGTTACCACACCGGCCTGGAAAAAGTACTCCCCATCGGCCACAAAATCCCCCGATTCGGCCATCGAGTCAAGATCCAGATCGGAAAGGCTCTGGCATTCGATGAATTTATGAAGCTTCCCAACACGCCGAAAACCTGGCAAGGCATTTCAGACCGGATCATTGATGCCATTAAGGATCTTCACAATATCATGGAGGAAAAGAAATCCATATCAAATCTGATAGGGACCGAAACTTCGGAATTTGGGCAAGTGGAACCTCCACCCACGCACGCTGCGCAAAACTGCTCTGGTGGCATAAGAAATCAAAAATAAAGCCTGGAGTAACCCATGGCTGAGTACGAAAAAAACCGCGATTCTTTCGAGCAGGATGACTTGAGCCTGGAAGTTATCCTGCAGCGAATCTTCAACGAGAGGGATTCTGTAGCGCATCGGGCCGCCATTTGGGAACTTTTCCATCGTTCGGGCGACTGGGAGACGTTCGAAAAAATATCATCATTCGGCGGGGAAAGAGGAATTACGGCTTACTTTCAGCACATCATCGACAATCTCGATGAAACTTTTGAATCTGAAGACGGTGAAAGCGATCTACCGATCATCCCTTTAGAAAATCGGGATGGAATCCGTGATTTATATGCCGCCCCGCTGCTATCCCTGCGGCAGTGTGATTGGGCCGGGTCCGCTGCAGCTATACATGAAATTCTTCTAAACGAAATCTATAACGTCTGCGGAGTTGACGAAGAGGATCTGCCATTCGGTGAAGCGACGGCGTCAAGTCTGGAGAGATGGGTGGATGAAGTTGTGTTGTTCCCTTTAAGCATCATCGAGTATATCGCCTATTCCGACTGCTTAACGGGGGAAATGGATTCAGCTTTGACGGAGAACTATTTAGCGTTTCTCCTCACTCTTTTCTTCAGCGCTCAGGCCCATCTGAACGTTCAGACTCCTAAACAGGGCCCTTATTTCAGTCCGGGAGAGGAAGATTGAAGCGGCTGGAAATCAATACCGCAAAAGTCAGGAAGTTGCTCGTTGATTTCATTAGAGAGTACATGAAAAAACAGGGCTTCTCGCGGCTGGTACTGGGCTTGTCCGGCGGCCTGGATTCAACGGTCTGCGCTTATCTGGCCGTTGAAGCCCTCGGCGCAGACAGCGTTACCGGTGTGCTTCTCCCATATAAATTGAGCGATCCCGATAATTTGAAAGATGCTCGGAATGTCGCCGCCGAATTAGGCATTCGAACCAGATTTGTTGACATTACGCCCTTCGTTGATGCATTTGAGAGGGCTTTCCCGCAGATGGACCGGGTGCAGTTGGGCAACGTCATGGCCCGCTGCAGGATGATCGTGCTCTATCAAATTTCAGCAGAAGAGAAGGCTCTGGTGATGGGAACGTCGAACAAATCCGAGATATTGCTGGGGTACGGCACCCTTCACGGTGACCTGGCCTGCGCCTTCGATCCGCTGGGCGATCTTTACAAGACTCAGATCCGAGCGCTGGCGGAAGCCCTGAACGTTCCGGAGAAAATCCGCAAGAAAGTCCCCAGCGCCGATCTCTGGGTGGGCCAGAGTGACGAAGATGAATTGGGTTTGACGTACGCAGAAGCGGATCGGTTTTTCGTTCGCTGGATCGAGGGCAACTGTACCCGAGAGCAACTTATCGCAGAAGGCTTTTCCGCCGATTTCATTGACCGCATCACGGCGCGAGTCAACAGCCAGAAATTCAAGCGGGCTCTACCCCCCATCCCTGAAATAAACAATCGTACTGCTGAGACAGGATGAAATGCACACCGCTGCAGAATCCGGGAAATTATACTTCGTACCTACCCCTATCGGTAACCTGGAAGACGTCACCCTGCGGGCTTTGCGGATCTTGAAAGAGGTGGATCTGGTATTGTGCGAAGATACGCGACGCGCCGCCATTCTGTTTCAGAAATACGACATTTCAACGCGACGGGAAAGCTTTCACGATCACAATAAAATCCGGCGCACACCGGCCATCATCGAAAGGCTCAAAAATGGCCAGGCCCTGGCGCTGATTACAGAGGCGGGCACTCCGGGCATCAGCGATCCGGGATTTTATCTGATCAGGGAAGCGATCATAGAGGGCATACCAATCGAGGTTTTGCCCGGTGCTTGCGCTGCCATTGTGGGTTTGGTCGGTTCGGGATTGCCCACAGATCGTTTTGCTTTCGAAGGATTCCTGCCCGTCAAAAAGGGCCGCAAGAAGCGGTTGGAAGCACTGCGCGATGAATCCCGGACGCTGATCTTCTACGAGTCGCCGCACCGCATCGGAAGGACAATTTCGGACTTATTGCAGGTGCTTGGCGACAGGCGAGCGGCTTGGGGCAGGGAAATCAGTAAGATTCACGAAGAGTACCGCCGAGGGACTTTGTCAGAACTGTCAGCGGCGCTGGACGAGAAGAAACCGCGCGGCGAATACACCCTGATCGTCGCAGGGGGTGATTCGAAGAAGAAATCATATGAACAACATCAATAATTTTATATAGATAGATGTTTCCTGAAATCGTACGCATCGGACCTTTCGCGCTGTACACCTACGGCTTCATGATGATGCTGGCTTTCGCCGTGGGGATTTTTTTTAGCATCCACCGAGGGAAAAAGGTGGGCATCGCCAGCAGCACGATATGGGATCTGGCGCTGGTCATTCTCTTCGCTTCGCTGGCAGGCGCTCGGGGACTTTACGTCCTGACTCACCTGCCAGAGTTCCAGGGGCACTGGTTCGACGTCATCAATCCGATTCAGGCCAACGGCAAGGTGGGCATCGCCGGGATGGTGCTGCTGGGAGGCGTGGTTACCGCCACGGTCGCCGCCATCATTTACATTCGCTGGAAAAAACTGTCCCTCTGGAAATTGGCCGACGTCATCGCTCCGGCGCTGGCGCTGGGAATTGCTCTGGGCCGCATCGGCTGCTTCGCCAACGGCTGCTGCTACGGACAGCCGACGGATGCCTTCTGTGGGGTGATATTTCCGGATACTTCACCGGCGGGCAGTCATTTCCCCGACACGCCGGTGCTCCCCACCCAGCTCTTCTCAACGACCTGGAACCTTATCCTTTTAGCTGTGATGCTCTTCGCCGAACGCTGGAAGAAATTCGACGGATTCACCTTCGCGCTGTTTCTGGTCGGTTATTCGGTCTTCCGCATCTGGGTGGACACCGTCAGAATCTACGAACCGGAAGAGTTCATCGTCCACACCGAAACGCTGCGCATTACTGTCAGCCAAGCGATATCGGCGGGATTGATCGTGTTCGGGGTGGCGTTGTTTTTGGTGTTGAGGAAGAAGAGGACGGTTTAGATAATGATCCCCCTTTACCCCCTTAGTAAGAAATCTTTAATTTATTCTGTCGATTAGAATTATTGTGTCATCCCAGCGAAAGCTGGGATCCAGAAAATCAGTTACTTACCTGGATTCTCGTAAGAGTCTCACGACCGGATCGGGCTGATGCCCGTCCGGAATGACAGTCTCCGAATATTTCATAGATCTCGTAGTAAGGATGGAACCCGAAGGGCGGGGGGATTAGAAAAATGCCCGAATCGCAGATTGACGCAGATTACGCGGATTTCGCAGATTTTACATGGTGAGGAATATCTACGCCCCGAAGGGGCGAAACATTAATAGCCGCAGGTGCAACCTGCGGATGAAGGATAACGTTAAAACAACCGATGACCCTGGAAGGGTCGAATTTTGAAATGGCTACGTTCACACAAATTTTTTATCATATTGTCTTCTCCACAAAAAATCGAGAACGAACGCTAAATTCGCAACGCCGCGAAGAACTGTATCGGTACATTTGGGGCATTTTTAAAAACAAGAAATGCGTGCTATACCGGATAAACGGCACAGAAGATCACCTACATATTTTATGCGACCTTCACCCAATGGTTTCCCTGGCTGGTCTGGTCAAAGGTATCAAAGTGGCATCAGGCAAATGGATCAAGAATAAAGGTGCATTCCCGAAATTCACATATTAGCAGGAAGGATATGGGGCGTTTACGCATTCGAAGAAGGATAAAGAACGCTTGGTGAATTATATCGCCAATCAATT
>CAZHMN010000063.1:0-17576 GCA_964533705.1 uncultured bacterium | reverse complement strand
CCGAAGCCGGCCTCAGCCGCAGAATTTATTCTGCAGAACTCAAAATCAAACGTTCTCCGGCAAACGGGTATCCATTTCTGCATTCTCAGCAGAGAATCTACCTATTTACATAAAAAACACTTGACAAGATATGAAAAATTGTGTAATATATATAGAGCATAATCTCTAATCCTATGAGTAAGATATGCGCCGTCTCGCAGCGATTATCAGCACTTTTATCTCACTTCTCCTGGCGCTTGGATTGAAGCCAGTAGAATCCGCTGTCACGCTTGATCTAAACCTGACCGCCCCGTCCAATTTGGAGGTGTTCTTTCTCGAGGATTTAAACATTTCTGGCAACGCCCCTTCCGCGGTTGTCTTTCAAGCAACGGTCAGTTCTGATCTCTTTG
This sequence comes from uncultured bacterium, assembly GCA_964533705.1. Classification (GTDB taxonomy): domain Bacteria; phylum Electryoneota; class B3-LCP; order B3-LCP; family B3-LCP; genus CAZHMN01. The sequence continues at coordinate 17,187 of CAZHMN010000063.1, read as the reverse complement.
TCCCGGATGCGTTCTTCATCTTCACCATGCGAAACGCGCAATCGGAAATCCTGCGTGGTGAATCGAATTCGTTCTTCTTAAAACCCGCCACCCTGCAAATCACCAATCTCGATCTGACGACGGATGGCAGCCCCTATAAACTGGACGATTACGACATTGGATCTGACGCCGAATACATCGAACAGAAGCTGCTGGAGACCGGCTATTTCCCCTCGGATACCTATTTTTTACGGCTCGAACTCTATTCCGCCACAAACGGCGATTCCCTTTTAGCTTCTGACGAACTCAACGTTCTCCTGACCAATCCCTTCGATATTCGCCTGATATCACCGATGGGTACGCCCGCCTCTCCGACGACCATCAACACCACCACTCCCCTCTTCACCTGGTCATCTTCAGCTAACCAATTTCTCCTGAAAATCTGTGAAAAAGGCGCGGAAGGTCTCGACCCGGAATCGGTCATGCAGAGCAACCCCCACTACGAGACGAATCCGGCTGATCCCTTGATCGGTCAGAGTTTTTCCTATCCTGCATCCGGGGTTCCGCCTCTCGAACCCGGCCGCACCTATTACTGGCAGGTCACCTCACTCGTGCAGACTTCGGGTGGGATGACTGAATATCCCAGCCAAATCGGTGCATTTACCCTCTTCCAACAGGTTGATCCCGATGCTCAAAGAATATTATCCAGTCTTCAGTGGATTTTGGGTTCGAATTACCAGGATGTCATGGGGCAGTTATCCGGATTTCAGCCCAACGGCGACATCCACCTGGATGGATCTTCCCTGACCATAGATGAATTAGAGGAGGTGGCTGATTATTTTCTTAAAGGACAGTATAAGATGACGGCAGTGTCAACGGAATAGAGAGAACCATGGTGGCGCGCCATACCTTACTTCTCACGGTAATATTGGGATGCCTTCTGGTTCCCTCTTATCCCTCTGCGCAGGACGTTTCCGGTGAGGATCCGTTTATCGCGGTCGTTCTGAAGGTGACGCCGCCGGTGCAGGTTCGGCGTTCTGATAAAGAGGAGTTCACGCCTTTATCCAGGGATGACCGGCTTTATCCCGGTGACCGCATTGTCAGCGCTGAAAATGGTTACGCCTCGTTGCTCTTCGCCGATTCAGCGGTGGAACTTAAGCTCTATCCCAACAGTGATCTCACCCTTCAGGGCAAACGATCCAATACCAGTATCATAAAGCGCATCTTCCTGCCCATCGGCCGACTGCTATCGAAGGTACACCGGGGTGATATGGAGGTGGTGACGCCCACTTCAGTCGCATCCGTCAAAGGGACGGAATGGTGGACTTTAGTCGAATCCTCGACATTAACGCGGATTATCGTTATCGTCGGCGAGGTCGAGGTCGAGCATCGCACCACCGGGGAAAAGACGATGGTCAGCGCTGGAAACACCGCCGTGACCACGCCTGCCGGTGAACTGGACGTCACGCCCTCCGAGGAAACCGAGGTACCCGAAGAATCGGGCGAACCGGATAACGGCTCCCTGGACATCGAATTCGAAGACGGTTCAGGGCAGACCAAGACTCTTCATATCGAATTTGAACGGTAACCTGCGGCGCAACCGGTGAATCACCTCCGAACCGATAAGTCTTATGTCCTTATTGAACTAACCCGACTGAAGACTTTATGCGCTTTTATGGCGGTTTTTTCATTCGTTGGTTATAATTTGCCCGCCTGCTCACAATCCGTTTTCCTGAATCCCCACCTTTACCACGAACCCATCTTAGCAACACCCCCCGGTCAGGAAATCACTGTTGTTCTGGTAGCGGAAGAAGGCATTGGTGACATCCGTTCGGCCACCTTGCTGTGGCGCAGGCCCGGCGGTGAATTTCGCTCGGCGGATCTGGAAATCGTCCCCCAGGGACTGGCCTATACCATTCCCGCCGCAGACGTCGCCCCCCCGTTCCTCGAATACGCCATATTGGTCGAATTTACGGATGGCGGGACGGTATCTTTTCCACTGAACGATCCTATTGTTTCCCCGCAGAAAATCGCCGTGCTGCAGAAACCTACTGCTGAGCCCGCTGGTCTCGAATATGTGGTCCTTTATCCCCAGGAAGGCGATCTCGTCTTCGAATCGGATGTCCGCATTGCCGTGTCCATCTTTGATCCGGATTCACTATTCAATCCGGCCACTCTGGAAGTTTTTCTCGACGGAAAACCCACGGCGATTAAAGTGTTGACCCGCACTTATCTGTTCACAGTCGTCTCCGGATTAAGTCCCGGTCAACACACGATTCTACTTAAATCCAGGAATTATCAAGGTCAACCCAATCCGGATTTCCAGTGGTCATTCCGCACGCCGGGTAAGGGTTTAAAGAGTATGCTGGGCGAATTCGCCTGGTCCTTCACGGGAGAGGGGCGAATGGAGGATTTCGGCGGCGAGAAGGAGGGAATCCTGCGGGGCGATTTCCGGGCTCAGGGCGAAGTGGGTACCATGGAATACTCAGTTCGCACCTTCGTCAGCAGCGAGGAAGCCTGGGATCGTCAACCCCAAAACCGCTTTTTCTTCGGTCTGGAGGGGCCTAATTTTCTCCTGAACCTGGGTGATTCCTATCCGGTCTTCTCAGATCTGGTCCTCTCCAGTAAGCGGGTGCGCGGGGTCTATGCGGGAGTCCGTTCGGGGGGATGGAAACTGAACGGAGTATTCGGTGAAATCAATAAACCGATCGAAAGCAGCACCTACCGGCGTTATTTGTGGGGCTTGAGACCCAGCTATACGTCTGCCGGTGGGGCGACTCTGGGATTCAGCTTATTAAAAGCCAAGGACGACCTGAGTTCTGTCACTGAAGCTGCCGCTTCTCCGCAGGATAATATCGTGGGAGGATTTGATCTCTCCTGGCCGTTGTTTTCGCGCAAGGTGGAAATAGCGCTTTCCGCAGCGATGTCTCTGGCCGCCATGGACATTCGGGGCGGGAGCATAAACCAGGACGCACTGGAAGATGCCGGCGTTGAAATCCCCTTCGATCCGGAACCCTGGGAGCCGCTCATCGTTATTAATGAAAGCCTGACGCCTCCCGATCCAACTGAAGGAAGCTCTCTGGCCTGGACGGCGAGATTATCCGTCCAGGAATTTGGACACTACCTGTCATTCAATTACCGCAATATCGGGCCGTCCTATCATTCGCTGGGGAATCCCTATCTGCAGAATGATCTGGCCGCCTGGAATCTCAGCGACCAGTTCTCTTTATGGAAGAGGCACCTCTTCATCAACTTCGGTCTGGATCGTCAACGGGACAATCTGAGGGGAACCAAGGCCGCCACGACGACCACCTCGGGAGGGTGGGTGACCCTGGCGCTCTATCCGGTTTCGCCCGCACCGACGTTGACTCTGGCGTTGAATTACCACCACACCGGAAACGGCATCTCTGAGATAGACACGACCACCAGCAACGGAACGACCTATTATTTCGATCAGCGGCGAGATGAATATACCGGGACACTGAGTGCCTCTCTCGTTCAGAATGTCCATTTCCTCGGTTGCAGCCATACGATTTCCCTGAACGCCAACAGGGCGCAGTTCCTTGACGGAATCGAAAATCGCCCCAGCGGATTTGCGAATCTGAACAGTAATACCACAAATCTTGGCTCGAGGTGGCGTACCAGTCTCTCAAATGACCTCAACGTATGGGGCGAATATTCCTATTATACCAGTGAAATGGGAAGTCTGGAATTTGATTATCACCAGGGCAGCGTAGCTTTCCGGGGTCGGTTTTACAATCGAAAGTTAGAAATGACCTCCAGTCTACACAGGCGCCAGGGCGATGAAGAGCTCAGCCGCTGGCAGGCGAATTTGCGTCTCGACTGGGAGTTTCTGCCCAAGCATATCATGCGGGCTGATTTGAGCAGATATTTCAATGATACATCGTACGATGAGGGAGTTTATCGCATTTACTATTTTAAACGTTTCTAAGCCTATCTTTCATCTCTTGCATTAATGAAGATGATTTCCCTGCGAAAAAACCTTCTGTTCTGGGTTCTTCCCCTGGTGCTCGCGCTGATTGCTTTTAGCCTTTCACGCCTCAATACCGCCCGTGTTGCTGAGTGCCGTCTCCTGGATGCGAGATTTAAGATTCGCGGTCCGCTACCTGTAACGGAAACCCCCTTCCAGATTGTCGCCATAGATGACCAGACCTTTCAATCCCTGCAGTGCAAATGGCCCTTCGCCGGCTCCATGTACGCTCACCTGATAAAAAACCTCAATCGCGCCGGAGCCAAGCTGATCGTCTTCGACGTCGAGTTCACCGAACCTAACACGCTTTACCCGGGTGAAGATTCACTCTTCGCCGCCGCCGTGCGAGAGGCTGGCAACGTCATCTTGGCGGGTAAGATCGCCTACACGTTCTCCAACCTGCTTGAGGAGCCCTACGCAGCAGCCGTACCCCCGATACCCGTGCTGGAACAAACCGGTGCTCCCTGGGGCATCGTCAACGAAATTACCGACCCGGACGACTTCACCCGCAGGTATCTTCTCTATCTTCCACTGGGTGAGCAATTAAAACTTTCTCTGGGATTAGAGGTCTTGCGCGCCATGCGGCAGATACCCGACACGGCGAAAATCCATCATCTTGATAAAATCTGTCGGTTTGGCGATCTGGAAATCCCCCTGTATGATGAACAGTCCTTCCTGATTAATTATTACGGCCCCGCAGGTTCGTTCCCGGCCATTTCCTTCAGCAGCGTACTGGACGATTCAGCATTCGATTTGGGACCTGAATACGATTCTAATTATATGGAACGATTCCTGATGCGTAGTCGGTCTGTTCAAACGACCAGGATCGCCAACCCGTTCCAAGGAAAAATCGTTCTTATCGGAGTTTCGGCCGAGGAACTGCACGATAATAAGAACACCCCCTTCTACGACTATGAGGGCACTCCGAGAAAGACGCCCGGCGTGGAAGTGCACGCCAACGCCCTCCAGACGATTCTGGACGGATCGTTTATTCAGCGGGTATCGCCACAAGTTGTCTTGTTATATTGCATTTTGCTGGCATATGCAATATTTCTCCTCGTCGGCTTTCGCAAGCCGCTGCTGGGATTGTTTTTGAGTGTCATGTTTTCTATCGCCGTGCTGACGGTTGCATTGGGAGCTTTCTCCCAATGGAATCTCTGGATTGATCTGGTCGCCCCGCTGGGGACGATTGCTCTCGCCTATCTGGGCGCTACCCTTTATCATTACCTGCAAGAACGGCGGGAGAAAACCCGCATTCGGGAGATGTTCAGCCATTACGTGCCCGACCAGGTGGTCAGCGAACTGATCCGCAATCCCCAGCTTCTAAAACTCGGCGGAGAACGGCGCCGTTTGACCATTCTCTTCGCCGACATTGAGAGCTTCACGACCGTCAGCGAAAAGATGGCGCCCGAGAGCCTGGTTGATCTCCTCAACGAATATATGACGGCCATGACCAGCGTCATTCTCGCTGAAGGCGGCATCATTGACAAGTACGAGGGCGATCTGATCATGGCGGAATTCGGCGCTCCGGTGCGCTTCGAAGATCACGCCCTGCGCGCCTGCAGGTCGGCTCTGAAGATGCAGGAAACTCTGGATGAGCTGCGTTCGAAGTGGATCGTTGAAGGAAAACCGCCGCTGTATTCGCGCATCGGCATCAATACCGGCGACGTCATCGTCGGCAACATGGGTTCGCGGGATCTGTTCGATTACACCGTTCTGGGCGATGCTGTCAACCTCTCCTCTCGCCTCGAAAACGCCAACAAGATTTATAAAACGAACATCTTGATCAGCCAATCCACCAGGGATGAATTGCCCGACGAATACGTAACCCGCGCTCTGGGAGATTTGCGTGTTCGGGGCCGCGCAGAAACCGTCCGGCTGCATGAGTTGATCGCAGCCCATAAAAGCCACCTTCCGCCCGATAAACAACGGCTCCTCGAACTTTACCAGCAGGGATGGTCCCACTTCGAATCTCGAAAGTGGGCTGAAGCTGCGGATTGTTTTGAACAAGCCCTTGATCTGGATCCCCAGGACCATCCCGCACGCATGCTGCTGGCGCGCAGCCGACATTTCGAATCGAATCCCCCGAAAGATGAGTGGAACGGCGTCTTTACCTTCGAAGAACGATGAAATCCTGGCGTCACGCGCTCGAGGAAAAAGCCCTGAGTTTTATCGCCTTCCTGATGAGGCAGTTGCCTCGCAACGCCGCTCTGCGCTTCGGGGAAATTCTGGGCTCGCTTGTCTATCTCATAGGCGTCAGAACCGCAGTTACTCGCGAAAACCTCACCCGTGCCTACCCCGAATTTAGCTCGAAACAGATCGAAAAAATAGCCCGGAACTGCTATCGCCATTTCGGAGCCCTACTGGCTGAATTCGCCCGCCTACCGCTGCTCCATCCCGACAACGTCGCGGATCTGGTCGAGTTTGAAGGCTTTGAAGTGTTGGATGGGGCACTGAAAAAGGGGAGAGGGGGCATCGTCGTTTCCGGGCATTTAGGCAATTGGGAGTTGATGGGGGCATCCGTAGCGATCGCCGGTTATCCGGTTTCCTATGTGGTTACGAGTCAGCAGAATCCCCGCGTCGAAGTCCTCATGGACAGGCTGCGGGAGAGCACTGGGGTGCAGATCATCAAGCGTAAGGATGCCATCAAGGGCGTCTTGAGAGCTTTAAAGAGCAATCAACTCGTCGCCATCCTCTCCGATCAGGATACGCACGAAGCCGGCGTTTTCGTCCCCTTCTTCGGCAGACCGGCTTCGACGCCCAGAGGGGCGGCTATGTTCTGCCTGCGCACCGGGGCCGATCTGATTTTCGCTGAATCCTACCGACGCGGCAAAGATCGGCTGAAAGTGGTTTGCGAACTTATTCCCCGCGACGACCTCCCCGATGACCAGGATGAGGCGGTACAAGAATTGACCCGACGCTTCACCGCTCGCCTCGAAGAGGCGGTGCGCCGCCATCCGGAACAGTGGTTCTGGATGCACCGGCGCTGGAAGACGCCGCCGCCCTGAATCCCGATTGATCCGAAACTTTTCCGCGAACCCTAAAAAATACCGCCGGGCGTTTTAAAACCCGGCGGTAAATATTTGCTATAGGTTTGGGCAAAGCTGTCAATCAACGGCCTCGCTTTTTTATTCTTCTACGGCACTCTGGCTCTCCGGCGGAATTGCGTCGCCTATGTTGTGAATGAAGGTGACGGTGATAGGCGTGGAACTGACCTCATCCTCGTATTCCTGGAGTTGGCAAACTACCTGTGCCGTGGATTCTATGGCGTCCGGATTGGGGAACGCCTGAGCGAACGTGGTTCTCAGCCAGATCACGGCCATGCCGGTCGAATCAGGAGGTTCATTGGCGAAACCCGCCGGGCCGGTGATCTTGTAGTTGCTCGGGTATTGCCCGTTTTCGTAGAACCAGAAGTCCCCTTTCGGCGAAATGAAGCTCAAAACGCCATTATCAATGTAATTGTTATGACCGTCCTTCAAGGTGGCCGTACACTTCATGATGGCCGGTTCACCGGGGTATCCTGGCGGCGGATTGTCGAAGTTCCAGGCGATGGGAACGATGGACATCGTCAGAGTACCATCTGCGATGGGAAATTTGTATTCACATGCGCCTGAAACCGAGTCGGTTCCCACCATGCAAAAAGCGTATATGTTGACCACATCGAAGGTTTCTTGACTCTGGTAGGTCAATGTCGTGAAAGCCACACCGTCTTGCGTATCCCCCGCCCAATTTTCATTGCCTGTGACGGCAGCTCCCTGAATTTGACCCGTCGTGTCGGGATCCAGGAAGAACATGACCGAGTATCCATCCGGCACTTCGTTGCCCAGTAAATCTCTACATGTCGCCGCGACTTCCACCTTCCAGACGCTTCCGCCGGCATCTACCGGATCAGACATCGGTGCGACTTCGATGGTATTCGGCGGCCCGGCGACGATGGTCACCAGCGATTGCTGAGCCGCTATTTCGGTGGTATCATTGACCATAGCCCATGCTCTGATCTGAACCGGGCCCGAGTTGGTGCCGGCATTCAGCACTACCGTGGCGATACCGCCGCTGGTCAAGGTTGAATCTTCAATGCCGGCATTGTTGATATTCACGCCGCCGAAGGGGGATCCATTATTGGCGATCTCAAAGTGTACCATCACGTCGTTGCCGACGTAGTTGTTGGCGGCGTCTTTGACGTGGGCGTAGATGGCGGTTTGATTGGTATCACCGATGCCGGAAACGGTGATGGACGAGAATTGAGCGCTTAAGCTGATGTAGGCGGGCCCGGATGGTTCGAAAATCGCCAGCGCCGAATCAACAACCAGGCCTACCGAAGCCTTAATCCAGGCCGATCCTGCTATCGTGGAAGGCGATAGATAGGAAGTGGCTATGCCATCCACCGTGGTCGCCCCCGGCGGCCAGATGCTTCCCAGTGAAGTGCTGAAGGAAACGCCGACGCCGTCCTCCACTAAGTTACCCGTGGTGTCTTTAACCGTCGCCTCAACCGTAATGCTCTCAGAGCTGTTCACCGGCAACGTGGTGGGATCCAGAGTAACGTCAATCTGAGTAGGCGGTCCGGGAATGAGATTCATGGGCAGGATATTCGAATATACGCCTTCGACTTCCGCCACCAACGAATCAATTCCCGTGCTGACTCCGGTTTTGTAGTAAGTCGTCGCCGTTCCCGCTTCGGAAACTATCGCCACTGGAGGAGCGAAGTCGCCGATATTATCTCCACCCACCGAGAAATTGACCTGCGTTCCGGCAGGCGCCAGCATGTAGTTTTCGAGGTAAACGACGGCATCCACTCGGGTCGAGTCAAGGCCGTTGGCCTTCATCGTATTGGTGCCCGAACTCAAATTGATGTGATCAACTCCCAGAGGCGGTGCGATGGTGATAAAGACCGTATCGGCGACGTTCAGGGCGTTATACTTGGCGATTACCCGCGCAGAATCAGGAGTGGTCGGATCGCCGTTATCTTCGAAAACGGCGTAAGCTCGACCGGTTGTATCCGTCATCACCGGCGAATTGATCGTTCCGTGATCGGCAGTGAAAATAATGAGAGCGTCTTTGATGACCTGATTGTCAGCATCTTTTAGCTGCGCCGTGAGATAAGCCTTGGTGATGCCGTTGTCGGCATAAATCAGGTTGGTATCGGTGAAGAGCTCTATTTTACCGCTGGCGGCAGCCGTGGGGGTTACCTTGACGTTGCACGTATCACTCAGGGTTCCGGCATAAGCCCACACATGAGCTGTCCCGGTGACGTTCGGCGTCGAGTTGAAAGTAACCGTTTTCGCCCCCGAAGAATCCGTCGTCCCTCCGCTTGTCGTCAGCCATCCCAGGTCCGTGCCAAAGCTGACCGGTATACCGGCGACGCCGTTATTGTTCTCATCCACAACGATGGCTGTGATGACACTGTTGCCGCTGGCGTCCGGCGCCACGTAAATTTCACTGGGAGCGGCGCTGACTGAAATGCCCGATATCTGCTGCGAAGTCGGCAATACTTCAAAGGGAGCAGTATCGGAGAGCGTCCCTCCTGGTGTGCTGACCGTAGCCGTTATGTAGCCTGTTCCATATCCGTCAATGTTGTGCACGTTCGTACTCGCATATCCATTGCTGTTGGTCGGATCGGCGATTTCTATGGCACCCAGCGTTGTGGAAAAGGTGACCTGAATATTGGGAAGGCCAACGTTTAAGGAATCGCGAACCCAGGCCCCGACCTCGAAGGACATGCTCTGTTCCAGATCAATGTAAACCTGTGCCGGTGCCACGGCGTCAATGGAAGCAGGCGGGTTGGCTAATTGATAAACTCCAATCGTGATCGTCTCCGATATGATCTCTGTACCCACGTTCACGTAAGCGGTAATGTCCGTCTCACCGAACTCGTTATCCGAACTGAACGTCACGTTAACCTGGCCGCTGGAATTGGTGTAGCCTTGCGTCAATGAAATGGAACCGATCGCCGGCGTGGTGAAGTGCACCAGAATCCCTTCCTTCGCAGTCCCTAAGGAATCGGATACGGTTGCAGTAATCGTCGTCGTTGCCGGGACGCCAGGAGTGGTGAAGAGATCATAATCGGCTGCGGAAAGAGCGATGTCGGAAATCTGTTCGCTGATGGGCAGAATCCAGAAAGTGTCGGAATCGGAAATGTAGAAATCATCGAGTCCCGGCGGGATCGAATTACCGCCGCCATCTGCAGAGCGACCCATCTTTGAATCCAGAGAGAGGCCCGGTTCCAATCCCGGCCATCCACTCGCCTTGCTGACAACTGCCTGCTGCAGTAGACCGTCCCCTTGGCCGCCAATCGAATTGGGGCTGTCGCCCACCCAGGCGGTGACGATCCCCATCCCTTCTTCATCCTGGCCGATCTGTATCTCAGTCTGGAAGTTCCCGTAGTTGCCCGTTACACCAGTGGACGATATAACGCCCAGCGTGGTCTGCAGATTGACGTTCACGCCCGAAATGCCCACGTTCAGGGAATCCTTCACCCATACATTTACGTCAATGTAATCAATTTGTCCCGGTGCGCTGTAAACCGTCGTCGGTGATACTTCGAGGGACAATCCGGCCACCGTCTGGTCCAGGGGTACGATGTAAAAAGTATCCGAAACGGTCAGAGTATAGCTGTCCGCCACCGTACGGCCCGCATCGCCCGATGAACCGCCTTTTCCGGAATTCAACGTTAACCAGGGGGATTGAACCTTTCCGATTTTGCCGTCGGATCCGCCTGGGAAACCGGGGGAAAGCCCATCGGTCGTGTCCGGTGGAGTGCTGCCCGGATCCGGCCCGGAGATCGTTATGCTGGCTGTGACAACCCCTACGCCCACTTCATCTCCCGGATACAAGTAAGTGGTGGTCTTACCGATGTTGTTGGTCGTATCAGGGATGCTGAGCACGCCGAGCGTTGATGCCAGGTTAATGCGCAAACCGGGGATGCCGATGTTCGAGGAATCCGTGATGGTTACGGTGACTTTGATGCTGTCTTCAACGCCTGTTTCCGTCCAATACAGAAGATCGGGAAAAAGAGAAAGCGACATCTCGCTGGGGTACCCGCTGAGGTTGGTGACGTAAATCGTGATTGATCTGGAGGTGGTAGTGCCGCCCGACGTTACGGAAGCTGTGATGGTGGCCGCACCGGTCTGGCCCTGCGAGTTGAACGTCACGGTTACCTCGCCCTCGGCATCGGTCGTATCCTGAGTACTGGAAATGGAACCGAAATCCGGAGTGGAGAATTTAACGACAACGCCCTCGATCGCCGTGCCCGCCGTGTCCGTGACGGTTGCAGTGATCTCAGTTGTGGCCGGCACCCCCGGAAGCGAGTAGAGTTGTAGTTCTTCCGCCGTCAGCGAAATATTGCCAATCTGCCATATCTGCTGGCCGGAAGACGGCCCCGTGGATGATTTCTGTTCGCAATTATTCAAAAGCAAAGCGAACACGACCAGAAACAGAACGATGGATATGCTGCGCAAATGTTTCATAATGCCTCCGACATTACCTTCCAGGATGCATATTGCCTCTCCGGTATTATACCCCCGGTTAACTATTTATTATTACGCCAAGTACGGTGATAATGCAGATAAACCAAACGCGAATTCAGGCTATCTTTATCAAAATAATATAAACAATCCAATTTAAAAAAGCAAGAACTATTCCAATCTATCTGACGATTTTTTGAATAGAATGTATAAGGACACGGTTAGCTCCCACGTTGTTCTCCTTCCCGCGTCACCCGTATGGCGGATTCACCGAAAACCGGACACTTGTTTTCGCAGATGCCACAACCGATGCAGAGGTTCCGGTCAACGTAGGGCAACTTGACGCCGCTCTTCACCATGCCCGGAAGTTCCACGTCGCCTTTGCGAAAGACGATGGCTTTTTCGGGCGTGGGACAGTGTTCCTCGCAGACGATGCAATCCTCGCCCGTCGCCCAAGGAATGCAGAGAGAACGATCAATGTAAGCTAACCCGATGACCGTTTGTTTCTTTATTTCTTCAGTTAACGGCTGGATGGCACCTGAAGGGCAAACCTGCCCGCAGAGCGTGCAGGAATATTCGCAATAGCCTTCCCGCATGCGAGCCCGGGGCGTCCAGAATCCCGTCCAGCCGTATTCAATCCCGGACGGCTGTAAACATCCTCCCGTTGACGAGCAGGCCTTGACGCACTCTTCACAGCGCAGGCAGAGATCCAGAAATCGGTTTTCTTCAACTGCGCCGGGCGGGCGAATCAGATATCCGTCCGAAGACCGGTCAAGCAACTGCGTCCGCCAAACTCCGCCGAAGAGAACGGAAGCCCCCAGAACGCCGAAGACCCGGCGCCGACCCAGATTAAAAGCCTCCTGTCCATTCGCCTGCCGGTGCCAGGTGTAGGTTATCCCCTCTTCTTTGCACACCTCCTTGCATTCCAGACAGAGGATGCATTCTGACCGCCGAGTGCGAGAAAAATCCTCCTCTTCGATGGCCGCCATCCTGCAATCTGCCTCACAGAGTGCGCAGGAGTTGCACGATTCATCCACCTTCCGGCCGAAGGGCGAAACGTGTCCAATCAATCCCAGTAAAGCACCCAGAGGGCAGAGCACCCTGCACCAGAATCTCCGTCCCAATTGATCCAGCATTAGAATACCCACAAAAACCAGAAGGGTGGTAAAAAGAAGTGCCGTCTGCAGCGGGTTCAAGGGGATGAACCAGCCCTGAAACAGATCCCAGAGCCCAAAAGCCAGGCCTTCTGTGATTGGCAGGCCGAAAAACGCATTGATTAAACTTTCAACGCCCCAGACGCTGAGCGGATAGATGGCCAGAGCTAAAGATCGAGTAAAAATGACCAGTGGATCCAGAAGCCAGACCGCCTGAATGGAGAAAATCGCCAGAAGAACCACACCCAGGAGGATGGCGTATTTCCAGCGCCGGTTGCCGCGCCTCTTTCCCGCGGGTAAAATCCGGTTCCAGATGTCCAGAGTCGAGCCCAGCGGACACACCCATCCGCAGAAACTTCTGCCCAGCGCCAGGCTCAGCAGTAGAACAATCAGAGCAGGCCAGAAGGTCGCCGACAACGAGCGTCCGGTGATGATGACGATGACGCCCGCCAGCGGATCCAATCTCAGCAGGAGGTCAGGGGGGATGGCTTTGTGCAGGGGGTCTTTGGCTTGGAGGAAGAGAATGCAGAAGATCAGCAGGAAGGTAATCTGGCTGAAGCGGCGCAGGTGAATGGTTCTGGGTTTTCTCATGTCCGATTATCTGGAAGGGGTGCCTTTCAATGGATATTATCCCAGGGTGATTTCTTTGAATCCCTCCGGCCTTTCGATCTTGCCCAACCCGCGTCGCTCAGCTTCCGCCAGGTATCCTAATTCCCTCGGATTCCGGCCGAAGAGACGAGCTCCTTCGGCGTCCACGGCCACCGGATCGAAGCCCGCAATCAGGGAGTTCATAATCTTTACGTCATCGGGATTGCCCCCCTGAGGGCCGTTGCGCAGCAGCACCCGATGAGCGTCCAGAATCGTCAATTCCGGTAAAATAGGTGTGACAATGTCAATCAGCTTTTGATCGAAACCTTTATGGATCGAACCGCGATTTCCGCCCATCACGCCCATCAGATTCTTCAATCCCATGGTCACTCCCGCCATCGAATGATGCTTTAGGATGGGCAGATTGACGCGCAGATCTGCTTTTAGATAATCCCGGTAAATCGGCCACTTCTTAAGCACGACGCCGTCAGGCAGATCAATGTCTTGGAAGAGTATTTCGGGCATGAAGGAAACCTTTGCCCCGGCGTTCCTGGCTGCCTCTTCGATGCCGCTGCGGCGGTAACAGCGCTGCGCCGCGTTGCAGGTGTTGTCGAAAACCGCTACCTCAGCCTTTGCCTTAACGAAAGTTCTGACGGTGGCAGCCACCAGTTCGGGATTCGTGTCGGCGCCCTGGGCCGGCGTCCGGTCCCAGCCGATGTTGGGCTTCACGACCACCTTTTTCCCAGCGGGGGCGAATTGAGAGATGCCGCCCAAAGCATTCAGCGCGGTCTGCAAAGCCTCTTCCGGGGTTCCGCCCCTGATTAAGACCAGCGTGGCGGGTGTGGATTCCTCGGCGTAGAGCCTCCAGGGCAGCATCAGCGTCGCCGCGCCGGCCGCACTCATAGTCAGGAACCTGCGGCGGTTCATGGGATCAAAGCCGTCCAGCTTTTTCTGATCTCTCCTCATTCGTCATCTACGGATAATTTAAGCATTTCCTCATTCAATCGCTTTTGATCCCCGCCTCAGAATAAATGCCAACGATTTCCTCGGCAGCTTCTTCGATTTGGCGATCACGACTCATTTTCACCCACTCGATGCGCTCATCCCTGCCGAACCAGGAAATCTGCCGCTTGGCGAAGCGGCGCGTGTTGCGCTGAAATAAGCGCACCATTTCATCGTAATCCACTTCACCTCGAAGGTATTGAATCACCTCCACGTAACCCACGCTGTTCAGCGCGTTGAACTGGGTGAGGAAACCATCCCCTTCCGGCTTGCGATCGGAGATTAACGCCTTGACTTCATCAATTAATCCCGCCTCCAGCATCATCAAACAGCGCTGGTTTATCCTTTCATAGAGCTGATCGCGGGGCCATTCCAATCCCACCATCACCGGCTGGTAGGGGGGAGGATTGGCTTTTCTCCTTCTCATCTCGCTGATGGGCATTCCGGTCAGGTAGTAGATCTCCAACGCCCGTTCAATGCGCCGGTAATCCGACGGCATGATCCTATCAGCGCTGGCCGGATCAACCTCCTTTAATTTCTCGTAAAGTTTCGCCACCCCCTCATCTGCGGCGATGGTTTTCAAACGGCTGCGGATTTCGGGATCTGCCGATGGTCCCGAAAAAAAATCGTCCACCAGCGCGGAAACGTATAATCCCGATCCACCCACGACCAGTGGTATGATTCCTCTTTCTTGAAGCTCGGCGATTTTAGCTCGCGCCCTGCGGCCGTATTCCCCGGCGCTAAAATTCTGGTCAGGATCGAGGCAGTTGACGAAATGATGCGCGGCGCGGGCGGTCTCTTCGGGTCGCGGTTGCGCAGTTCCAATAGCCATGCCGCGATAGATCTGTCGCGAATCCGCGGAAATAATCTCCGCGCCCAGCTTTTCCGCCACGATCAGGGCGACGGATGTTTTACCTGAAGCTGTAGGCCCGACCAGAAAGGGAATCTTATTCATTCCAAATAATCTAAGGCAATCACTTTTTCTGCCTTATGCTCGGCCGAAACGCCGCTCCAGTTCGCCCAGGCTCAACTGCAGCAACGTCGGGCGGCCGTGGGGGCAGGTGAACGGGAATTGGGTGGCGAAGAGCTGGTCAATCAAGGCGTTCATCTCAGCCAAGCTCAGGCTTTGTCCGAACTTGATCGCCCCGCGGCAGGCGAAGGCCGCGGCGATCTGTTCGTGGCCGGGATTTTTGGCCACGCCCCGTTCCCTCAATTCATCCAGGATGTCCAGCACGAGGCGGTCATCGCTGACCTCACCCAGGCTGACCGGAAGCGCTTCCAGTACGAAGCTTCGCTCGCCGAACTCGCGAATGCTGATGCCCAGCATGGTGAGATCCTCGAGGACTTCGCGCAGCCTCAGGGCGTTTTCCGCGTCGAGTTCTAAGATTTTGGGAAAGAGCATCTGCTGGCCGTGCAGCCGGTTGCCATTCAGTGCCTTCAGGGCTTTCTCGTAGAGGATGCGCTCGTGCGCGGCATGCTGATCAATGATGGCGATGCCGCTCTTGATTTCGGTGACAATATAGCGCCTGTGAAACTGGTAAACCTGAGTCCTTTCGCTGCTATCCTCGGCGGATTCAAACGCCGCGTCGCTCTCGCCGTCGCTGCTTCGACCGAAGACCAATTGATAGGCCTCCGGCGATGCGATGCCGCGTTTTCCGAAAGCTGGAGCGTATCCGCGGCCCTGGGGGTACGGTGGAGTAGTGCTTTGCCCTCCCGGTATAGAGGGAAACGATCTGATCTCACCGGTGCGCTGATCCACCTGTTCGCCGGACTCAAGGTTGATGCCGGGGAACGCATCAACGCCCGCTTTCTGCAGCGCTTGGGCAATGGAGCGGTGTACGAAGTTGTACATCTCCGATTCCCGCCGGAATTTCACTTCGGTCTTGGCGGGATGAACGTTCACGTCCACCTCTTCGGGCGGGAGGTCCAGGAAGAGGACATAAAACGGAAATTTCCCCTCCTCAATTAAACGGCCGAAACTCGAAGCGATGGCGTGCCCTAACAGCCGGTTCTGTACCCAGCGACGGTTGATGTAGAGGTGCTGATCGCCGCGGGAGCGCCGGGCGATTTCCGCCGAGCCGATAAATCCCGCAATTTTCATTCCCGAATCGTCGTATTCCACCGGAAAGATACGGCCGCTTAACTCCTCGCTGAAGACCGCTAACAACCGATTGTCGAGCGATTCCGGGGGCAAACGATAGACATTCTTTCCGTCCAGTTCATAAGACCAGCGCACCTGCGGATAAGCCAGGGCGAATCGTCGCAAGACGTTCAGAAGGTGGCCGTTTTCGACCGCTTTCGATTTTAAGAATTTCTTGCGGGCTGGAGTGTTGAAAAACAGATCCCGGACTGCGATGGTCGTGCCGATTGGTGCACCGGTTTCCACGATGTCCTGGATTTTGCCGCCCTGCAGCCGGATCTTATAACCGGAAAGCTCCGTTCCCTGCCGGCTGATTGCCTCGATTCGGGATACGGAAGCGATGGCAGAGAGAGCCTCGCCGCGAAAGCCTAGCGTGCGGATGGCCAGAAGATCGTTGACTGTGGCCACCTTACTTGTAGCGTGGCGCTCGAAGGCCAACAAAAGATCCGCCTTGGTCATGCCTTCGCCGTCGTCACTGACGCAAATCTCGCTTCGCCCCGCTCCGGCGACCGTCACTTCGATAGAAGTGGCCCCGGCGTCCAGAGAATTTTCGATTAATTCTTTCAGAACCGACGCCGGGCGTTCCACCACCTCGCCGGCAGCTATCCGGTTGAAGACCTCTTCAGTGAGCAGGTGTATTTTTCGGCTCGTGAGAGCCTTTTGGCTGGCGTTTTCTTCAACGCTCATGTGATAATATGGGGCCTGTCTACAGGTTTTGAGCCACTGCTTCCTGGATGTCGGCGGCCAATCTCTTCTTACCGGCCAGAATACTCCCCAGTTTTTCTGAGGCCTCAGCCTTATAAGGGTGATCGTCAGGCAGGCTGGGGAGATTGATTTTCACGTTCAACGCGGCGCCGTCAATGGCGGCGGATA
>CAZHMN010000062.1:1197-17763 GCA_964533705.1 uncultured bacterium | reverse complement strand
TCGTCCCGATTTGGGGAAATTCCGAGAGGTAGTTACCATCCCGATCCAGAATGGCTACCCTGTCGTCCGCACCAGAACCAGAACTGGCGCCCGAGTGGGATACGTACCACTGGTTTGCCGCGAACTCAACGCCTAAGCACAACACGCTGCCGGTTACGGCCATGTCGTAGACGGCCAGCATGTCCCACTGGTCATCAATGGTGGTCGTGGGCGCTAACGGGCCGATCATCGGATCGACGTCCGTGGCTTCGTACCGCATCTGCAGCTCTTTCTCTTTGACGGCGTCTGCATAGACGGACGTTACCATTAGGAGGAGAGCTGCACACACGATTAAGACTGTTACTAATCGGTTCATAAACTACTCCTTTCAATTTACCCCATTGGTTTTAACGTTAGGTCTTGATGATTATTACACCAATTTGAACCCAGGTTAAAAAATCCAGGCGCGGCATCTTTGCATGCCCGGATGATTTTCTTCGGAGTAGGCAAATCTCAGGTTGTCGGTGGATTACTGTCGGCTAAGTCAGGGTATGCAACGCTATTTTTTAGCCAGATCTTAGGTGAGCAGTCAAACGATTAGGAGATCCGTTGAACTGTCAAGAAGAGTTTCGTGGAGTTCGTAATTTGAAATATAATAAAATTCTCATGAAATGTCAAGGACTTTTTTATTATCCTTAAATTTTTTTCTATTGACATGTACTAAATACAAATTCCTATTCGATTAGGATCAATCTCTAACCTTCGACTAAACTCTTAAATCACTTGATTGTCAGCGTTATATTTCATAATTTGCTAGTTGTACAGAAAGCGCCTTAGAAGTTTTAATTTAATTGTATGAAACCTGCTTCAGATCCAAATTAGGAGAGGAGCGAAAATGTATTTGACAACGAGCTATTTTTTTGCTATATTTAAAGTTTTGAGAGCCACCGTAACTCAGTTGGTAGAGTAGCTGATTCGTAATCAGTCTGTCGGAGGTTCGAATCCTCTCGGTGGCTCGAGGAGCCCCTCCAGCCAAGTTGGGGCTTTCCTATTGTCACACCTAAAAGCAAAATGGTGAAACCCCTTTGAACCCTGTCGTCGTCATCGGCGCCGGCCCCTCGGGACTGGCAGCAGCGTATGAACTTGCGACCCACAATGTGCCTGTTGTATTGGTTGAAAGGCTCGATCAGGTCGGCGGTCTGGCCAGAACCATTCGCAAGAACGGAACCCGCTTCGACGTCGGTCCGCACCGCTTCTTCACGAAAAGTCCCGAGGTTCATAAGCTCTGGGTGGATATTCTTCAGGAGGACCTTCTTTCCGTACCTCGCTTGACGAGAATATTTTATAAGAACAAGTTTTTCTACTATCCTCTGGCGCCCCTGAACGCGTTTTTTGGCATCGGCCCTGTTGAGGCCATGGGAATCTTATCAAGCTATCTGACCACTCGAATAAAAGAGAGAATTTCTCCGACAGATCCCATCAGTTTTGAAGACTGGGTCGTCGCTCAATTTGGAAGAAGGCTTTTTGAGATCTTTTTTAAAACTTACACTGAAAAAGTCTGGGGGATTCCCTGTACCCAGGTTGGCGCAGATTGGGCTGGCCAGCGCATCAAAGGGCTTTCATTGTGGACGGCCGTCATTAATTCTATCTTCAAGCCGAGGCAGAAGAAGATAAAAACGCTGGTGGATGAGTTTGTTTTCCCCAGGTTCGGGGCCGGTATGTTCTATGAGCGGTTGGCGGAGAAGATTGAACTGCGTGGCGGGAAAATTCTCCTGGGTAGGCAAGCTTGTGGTTTCAGAAGCGAGAGTGCTCGAATTAGATCGGTCTTTCTCCAGGATAACGAAGGCAAGGTGGAGGAAATCGAAGGTGACGCCTTCCTGGTCAGCTCGCCACTGACGGATGGCCTTCTGGGATTCGATCCCGAACCCCCCAATGAAGTCACCGAAGCCGCTCGAAGCCTTCGCTATCGGGCTCATGTCGGCGTGGATATCGAGGTGGAGGGCAATCCCTTTCCGGATAACTGGATCTATGTGCATTCCCGCGAAGTGAAATTGGCGAGGATTGCCAACTACCGCAACTTCTCCAAGGAGATGGCCAGGGATGATGCCAGAACGCCACTGACAGTCGAATATTTCTGCTTTCCCGGCGATGATATCTGGGAGCGGCAGGAGGAAGAGTTAATTGATCTGGCCAGAACCGAACTGAAGCGCATGAAAATTCTTCAACCGGAACAAATATTGTCTGGCTTTGTGGTGCGAAACAAAAAAGCCTATCCCGTGATTGAGTTGGGCTATGAAAAGAAGATGGGGATTTTAAGAGAGTATATAACACAATTCGATAACTTTCAGCCCATCGGCCGCTGCGGTATGTTTCACTACAACAATATGGATCACGCTATTATGACGGGTCTATTAGCGGCGCGTAACTATCTGGGTGGAAACTACGACGTCTGGTCCGTTAACATCGATGCTGAATACCATGAATCCGGGGAAGTCCCGCCCCACGGCCAATCCCACTAACGTCTAACGCCCAAACTGAATGTCTAAAGAGAGCACTTCAGAATCTTGCCCTAATCGCAGTTCCTGGCTGTACTGGCTAGTTATAGCAGGCCTTTTCCTCTGGGTTCTTTATTGGCTTTGGTGGTACGAACCGGAGCACGATGAGGTCGAACACTGGCACGTCGCCTGGTTGATGCATCAGGGCCAGCAACCCTTCAAGGATTTCTTCGAACACCACTCGCCCCTTCTGTGGAATCTTCTGCGAACTTATTACGTTTTAGTCGGTGAAAATTACGGTATAATCCTGGCTTCTCGGGCGTTGATGGTCATCGTCTTTGCCCTGACAATTTGGCTGATATACCGGATCGCCCGCCGCTGGGTCAGCCCGGGAGCCGCATGGATTGCTGCGCTGGGTTTCCCGACCTTCAGCCTCGGGTTGCTTTTGGCCCACCTGTTCGTGCGCAGTGATCCCTTGATTCTCCTGTTACTGGTCGTCGCTCTCTGGCTTGCCTGCCCCCTGGCAGATGGCAAAAACTGGGGAAAACGTGATATCCATCGCCTGTTCTGGATTTTTGTCTGCCTCGGCCTCGCGTTGGGATTTTCCCCCAGAGCTGGTATCCCTGTGGCGACCTTATTTCTCATGCTGGCCATCTTCAGCCTGAAGAAAATTCCACTCTCCAATTTTTTGATTTATTTCGTGATAGGTGGAATGATAGTGGTAATTCCCACATTGATCCAGGCTGTGATTTACCATCCTGAGCTTTACTTTTACTGGGTTTACTACTTCAGTGCCACCCTTTATCCTTCATTCTCACCCCTAAAAAATCTAGTCAAACTCGGATTGGCAGCTTTTCCCATCTGGATACTGGTAGCAGTGGGGATTTTTTCCCTATTAAAGAATACAGAACTGCGCACCCAACGATCCCTCTGGCTGGTGGTTGCAATGGCTATTGCCAATTTTTTCGGGCTATGGGCCAGCACAAGACCCTATATGCAGCATTTTCTGATGACCATTCCTTTCTTCGGCTTCCTGGCGGGATTCGGTTACGATTATTTTACGAAGTGCTCACATCAGCGCCTCAAATTGCCAGCCTGGAATTTTGCGGGATTGATCTTGTTGATCGGATTAATCACTCTTTACGGTAAATCCTACCGCCTCTGGAGTGGCAGTGGATTAGAAAGCCGCCCGGCCTGGACTGAACGCGCCCGGTGGTTGATGACCCACTGTAAAGATAATGCAACTTTTGCCGGCGGAGTGGCTTATTTCCAACCGTTATTTCTGTCCGATGCTTTCTATCACTGGTCTGGTGGCCGCTATGCAACCCTCACCATGAGACACCTTCAGCCGGATTTTGCCCCCTATACACTCGATGATCTCAAGAATGCCAGTCCCGATGTAATTCACGAATCGGTCGCCGAGGCCTGGGGATTTGCGAGATCCCCTCAATTCCGCTCATGGCTGGTCGAAAACTACGATCCAACTCCATTCCCCGCTTATTGGCTCAAGAAAACCCCAAAAGACCCATAATCATCCAGAGGTAATCTATACGCGAACAAAAAGCGGCCCTTTCGAGCCGCTTTTTATCGATCTATAGAGGATAGACCGCACAGGGAGCTTGCGCCCCATTTATATCTGTCCTTTCGTTTATTTCATCAGCACCATCTTCCCCGATGCGGTAAAATCACCCGCAGTCAACCGGTAGATGTAGATCCCGGATGCCAGGTTAGAGGCATCAAAGGTTAATTCGTGATAACCCGCATCTCTCCAGCTTTCGCGTAGCGGTGTCCCGATGAGTCGCCCGGAGACGTCGAATATTTCAAGCGACACCCGACTGGCAACCGGCAACTGGTAGCCGATGGTCGTTATCGGATTGAAGGGATTGGGATGGGCGCTATACAGCAAGAACTCCTGGGGCAGCGGTTGAGCTGCCCCCTTCTCTTCATCTCCGAATCCCTCGCCCCAGTTGTTCCAGTCAGTTTGAACCACACCCGTGAAATCCTCCAATTTTTCAAAGGTGAAACTATCCGTCGCCCAAACCACGTCGGGATAGATTCCTGCATAGCCATGATAGGTATAAATCCCGAAAGGAGCGCCCTGCGGCACCGCCTGAGTTCGATCCCGATTGATGCTGATGCCTGCGCCCAATGTTAAATTGACAGGCCCCAGCACGGGTCCAAATTGCGATCCGTTGGGCAGGGTCACGTCGCACCAGCCGTCAAACGTCTGTGAACCGGGATCGTTGTTGGTGATAGCGATGTTATAATCGAACGTTCCGCCCGTGGCCGGAATCTGGATGGGCGTACCATAGGGCGTCAGTTCCACGACGACGTCCGGGTATCCTTCCACTGTTGTGATGAGTAGAGCCATCAGGTTTTCAAGCGGAGTTGCGTGCTGGTCGTAAACGCCGTCGTAGAAATATTGTAGCCCTATCGTTTCGCTGGGATCTTCGATGCCGACCGTCCCTTCCGATGTCATCGCCGTGGATAATTGCTTATATTGGAAGTAGATACTTCCGTCACCCGTCGGAGTGGGATGATAGATGGGATCGAGCAGAATCACCTGGAAGGTCTCGAAGGCTCCAGCAGGTGCGTATTGCTCGATGTGATTGTATTCAACGACCAACCTGTTGTTAATCGTATCATACCAGCGCCAGACCTTGCCGGAATTCGTCCTCTGGGGCGAGAGGTCCTCCCAGTAAGGTGCGATCATGGCCGGAGGGCCGTCGCTGTTGGGTATGCCCGAGTTGGAATAATCGTCTTCCAGAATGTCGCCCATGCCGATCCAGCCGTTGGCGGCGATGGTGTATCGGTCGTAATCCTGACCGTAATATTGAAAGGTGAAGGGTAGATCGAACTGGAAGGTTTGATCATCCTGTGTGAAGTTCACCAGCGTCCCCGGGCCGCCGGAGTCGGCGCAGATTTCCACCCACTCGTAAACCGGGAATTCCGGCTCATCGTTGGGGTCAAAAATCAGGTAGCCGTAGGCATCGGGACCGGTGGGTTCGTAGGCGGGATTCCCGACCATAAAGTTGATCGGGCAATTGTTTTCATACCCTCCTGCCGCCGTGATCTGCAATTCCGTGCTCACCCAGGTGCCCTGAGGGCAGCTTAAACTGATGTCCAGAACGTAGGGCTGTGATCCCGTACCAGTGCTCTGGGGATTGAGATCCGGATAAGTCGCCGAGTTCTGGGTGATCGTCAGGTAGGGATCGGTCGTGGTCAACGTAGCGGATACTCCGGTGCCGGGCTCGGTGCCGACATTGATTAAAGTCACCAGGATGCTGATGGTTTCGCCCGGATCCGGCGCTCCATTGCCGTTGCCCACCACTTCCTCAAATTCTTTATCGTTGATCGCCAGGTAGGGGCCGCTCTCCACGATGGGCACGGCGTAATCAGCCAGTGCTGCAATGGCGGCTCGAGTGCAGTTGGTGGCGTATTCCAGGTCGCAGTTGACCACCAGGTCTTCCACTGAATGATAGTAGGGATTGAAGTCCGGTCCCCAGGCCTGTTCCTCGATGCCGCAGATGGCCGGCCAGCCCACATCCCAGAACGGGGAGTGATCCGATCCGGTCATGGTGGGCGAAATGTCAATGTCGGGTTCCACGCTGTTCGGCACGAATGTCGTGATCGCTTCGGCGACCTTGTTGGCCATGGCCTGAGAGAGTGGATTGTAATCCGCATAGATGACCATGTCCGGCGGCGGCGGATCGCTGCCAGACCAGGCGATCATGTCGTAGTTGAAGCTCCCGACCACCAGAGTCCCGGCGTTCAGCAGATCCTGGACGTAATCCTCACTGCCGTAGAGGCCCTGTTCTTCACCGGCGAAAGCCACGAAGCGGATGGTCTTCTCGAAATTATACTGTGAGAGGATCCTGGCGCATTCGATTACACAGGAGGCTCCTGATCCGTTATCGTCCGCACCGGGAGCCACCGGTTCCGCGCTCCAGGGTGATCCCGCCGTCGCATCGTAGTGGCCGGTTATGAAAATGATCGAATCGGGATAGAGAAACCCCGTCAGTTCGCCGACCACGTTGTGTTTAATGTCCCCGCTGATGGTAAAATCGTTGTAATGAGCGTCCAACCCGAAGGACTGGAATTGCGAAAGGATCCAGGCGGCGGCATCGTCACATCCGGTGGTAAAGGTGTTTCGGGTGACGAAATCTTCCAGCGTCTGGATGTAATCGGTGTACTGAGCTTGCGATACCTGGTTCACCAGTTCCTGGACGAAGGGATGAAAATCGTCCGTTTGGGGAACTCCAACACCGGAATAGCCCAGCGGTTTGGGCCAGAGCGTAATGCGTATCCATTCCCCGCGAATTTCGGGCAGAGATTCCAGTTGCGGTATCGTCGCCTGAAAAATCGCCTCAGCTTCGCTCCTAAAAAGCAGGTTAACCCTGCCTTCCAGTTTATCTCCTTCAGAAGGTGAAGCCAAAAGCAATCGAAAGACTTCCCCGCCATCGGGTCGGTATCCCGTCAAAATGCGCCCACCGGCGGGTAATTCCGCTCCTTCCGGAAGACTGCCGATCCAGAAGTCACCGGCACGGTGGAAGAGTTTGAAATTGGCCTCCGCCAGGCTTTTGGCGTTATCAGGGGCTGGTACGTACACCAAATTCCAATCCGATGCAATCAGGATATTAAAGGGAAGTACCAATGCAATCACACAGAGCAAGCGTTTCATAGCACCCTCCATTACCGTTAGATGATGTCCCCTTGAACATATAAAATACAATAGATTTTTGATAAAGTCAAGCAGTATTTTTCAGCCTGATTCTTTTTAGAAAAATTTCCTCTGCGGCAAAGATACGCTTTCACTCCTTGCCAGAAAGCTTAAAATTGATCCCCGCCGAAATCCCTTGCCTATTTCTTCATTGTATCTTATATTGTAATTAAATCTAATGCATTCCCAAGCAGATGCCTTTAATCGAACTGGAAAAAATTAGTAAAACCTTTCAGGATGGTTTTACCCCGGTCAGTGCAGTCCGGGAAGTCAGTCTTAAGTTTGAAAGGGGTGAATTCACTGCGTTGGCTGGCCCATCCGGATCCGGAAAAACGACCCTCCTGAATATGATCGGTGGCCTGGAAGTCCCTACTCTGGGGAAAATATCTTTTAATGGTCAGGATCTTTACAAGCTATCCGAAGCGCAGCGCACCCGCTTTCGGCGCAGTCGGGTTGGGTTTATCTTCCAGACTTTCAGTCTGATACCCGTCCTATCCGCTCGTGAGAATGTGGAAATATCACTGGCTCTGTTAGGCTGGAATCCCGCAAAAATGCGCCGTAAGGCATTGCAATTATTGGATCAAGTGGGGCTGGCGGATATGGCCAATCGCAGACCGGCGCAGCTTTCCGGAGGTCAGCAGCAGCGCGTAGCCGTTGCCAGAGCATTGGTGAAAGACCCTGAAATCGTGCTGGCCGACGAGCCGACCGCCAATCTGGACAGCGACACCGGAGCGGAAATTTTGGAACTGATGGCCGAATTGAATCGAATCAGTCAGACGACATTTCTGTTTTCCACTCACGACCGAAAGGTCATGGATTGCGCCCGCCGCCTGATCTTATTGCGGGATGGGAAAGTTGTATCCGATACCCCCCAACAATCCAAAAATCCCAGGGGAGAATTGTAGGGTGGTAGGTCAGATTAGTTTCACATTAAAGATGGCCTTCCGCAGCTTGGGGCGCAACCGCCGCCGCAGTGCCATCACTGCCGCCGCCCTGACTCTGAGCGTAGCCTATGTGCTGATTGGTTTAGGGCTTATGTCAGGTCTGGAAGAACAATCAGCCAACAACCTGATTGGATTGGATTACGGTCACCTAAAAGTCCTGCCGAGCAGCTATGATCCCGATTTACCCACCTACGATACATTGATGGTCCTGGCTGATTTCCCCGATGAACTGTTCGAAGTTGAGGGTATTGAAGGCATCGCTCCCCGGCTGAAGTTTCCGGCTATTTTGTCCGATGGTCTGGATCAGTTTTCCTGCCTGGGGTACGGTCTGAATTTGGAAGAAGACCGGCATGTCTTCGATCTCCAGGATGCTGCTCTGCAAGGCCGCTTCTGGCGTGAAGCCGAGCGGGGAATCGTCGTAGGCAAAAAGTTGGCCGATATCTTTAATATCGCAGTGAATGCCGACAGCCCGCCGGAACTCACCGTTCTGGGACGCAGTACTCTTGGCGCTATCGGAGCTCTGGATTTCCCCGTATTGGGGATCATCAGAACCGGTTATCCACCAATAGACGGCAACGGCGTACTGATGCCGATTTCTTCGGCCCAGAGACTATTAAATTCCCCGGATCAGGTATCGGAAATCAGCGTGCGCCTTTCCAACTCCGCAGAACTCCAGAATGTCCGGGGAAAGCTGCAAAAGGCCCTCGATAACGCTGGTCTAAAAGTCCAGGTGCTAACCTGGTTGGATCAGGCTGCGGATTTCTTGGCCATCCATCGCTTCAAGTCAATGGGGATGAGCATCGTGAACTTTTTTTTCGTGTTATTGGCCGTAGTAGGTGTGGCGAACTCCATTCTGATCGCGGCCTTCGAGAGAACTCGCGAGGTGGGGATGCTGCGCGCTTTGGGGATGAATCCAGGTGAGATCATGGGGCAGTTTTTGTGCGAGGGAGCGGCTCTGGGGTTGTTCGGTTCGTTGATCGGCGGTGTGCTGGGCAGCGCAGTTAATCTCTATCTTCAGGCGCATGGGCTGAATTTAACCGCACTATACGGTGATATGGAACTGGGGTATCCCATTAAGGACTACCTTTATTCGCACTTCAGCGTAATACATTTGATCGCCAGTATCGTTATAGCGACCGTTCTTTCAGCGCTGGCGGCGTACCTGCCCGCCCGCCGCACCTGCCGGTTGTCACCCTCTGAAGCGATCCGTGCGCAATAACAAATTCAATTCGAATATAAATAATTCCCCCCGCCCAACCACCTGGACGAGGGGATGCACCGAGATGAGACGCGAATCAACCACGTTAATAAATTATCCTCTATTAAAAATATTGTCAACAATTATTTTCTGAAAAATAAAGGCCTCACCTTCGGTAGTTTTTCTAATGGGATGAATTTTCTTAATGGGAAAGTTGTCTTATAGCTGAATAGAGAAGAAAAAACGCCTTCTCCTTTTTTGCCGCTCCTGTCGGCTGTTCAGACGGAATATGAAATGATAAATGGGGGTGTTAAAGTTCTGAAGTAATTAAATTTATAGATTTAAGGCGAATTCGATGTCAAATTACGCCACTTTTTTTGAAGTTTATTTTAGGGGGCGTCGTTGATAAATGATCGTTTTTTCATAGAATTTTAAAGGTTTTGAACTATGCGAGAAGTCGAATACTACCACTCCGAAAATGGCAGGTTGATATGCGATCTCTGCCCCCATCGCTGTAAGCTGAGGGATGATCAGGTCGGTGTCTGTCGCTATCGCAAAAGGGTGGGCGAGAAGCTGTTCGCCACGAACTACGCGGAAGCTGCCTCTCTGGCGGTTGATCCCATCGAGAAAAAACCCCTCTACCATTTCCGCCCGGGAACGATGATCCTCTCCATCGGAGCGAACGGCTGCAACTTAAAGTGCCCCTTCTGCCAGAACAGCGAGATTTCCCAAGGCGAAGTTCCCACCAGAACTGTTCCCATTCCCGATTTGGTCAAACTGGCGGGATCGCGCGGCTCCATCGGAGTTGCCTTTACTTATTCAGAACCCTTGATGTGGTATGAATACGTTCTGGATGCCGCGCCCGAACTGCGCAAAAGCGGATACGTGAATGTGCTGGTAACCAACGGTTTTATCGAGGAAGAGCCCCTGCTCCGTTTGCTTCCGTATATTGACGCCATGAATATTGATCTCAAATCTCTGAATGGTGATTTCTACAAGCGCCTCTGCAAAGCCCGCCTGGAACCGGTGCAACAAACCATCCGACTGGCTCATGAGGCGGGCGTTCACGTCGAGCTGACCCATCTGGTCGTGACCGGCTGGAGCGACAACGAAGCATCCATCTCCGAACTCGTATCCTGGGTGGCTTCCGTGGATGATGAGATCCCGCTTCACCTTTCGCGCTACTTCCCCCACTACCGATATCACGAACCTCCAACCTCGGAATCATTCTTGCGCAAAGCTTTACACATTGCTCGCCAGGAACTGAAATTCGTTTATCTCGGTAATATTGCGGTAGGGGATGGATCGAATACTTATTGTCCGCAGTGCGGTGCGATAATTGTGGAACGATCCGGATACCAGACCAGAGTTTTGCGTTTAAGGGAAAACGCCTGCGCCGAGTGCGGTAGAAAACTCCCTTTCAAATAGCATGTGCTTGGTGGTAGTCTCACCTGATGAAATCAGGTCAAAAGGCAAAGCTTATTTTTTCCTTGCTTATGCCAACATTTCAATTTAAATTTAAAAGATTTATGACTAAGATGGGAATGAAGGATATTTTAAGACGTTTGCCGGTTTTGCTGAGCCTCGTTTTGCTGGTTTTATCCGGCTGCGAGCAGAAGGATTCCTCTGTCGGTTCCAGCCTCGCCCCCGGACTGATGGATGAATACCCGCAGGAAGTCATTCTGGATCCCGTCGCCTCCGCTTTTTATCAGGCTCAAGCGACTACCGGTGCCAGCCCCTACCTTTACGCCGGTTTGATGAATGATCATCGCGCTGACTTCCTCGTCAAGTTCGAGCCCTATTACTACTTGCCCGATAGCTTCGCTGTAGATTCACTGATCGTCAAGCTCTTCTTGGATAGCGTCCTCGTAGCCGATTCGGATCCCCTGAACATAGACGTGCTATTCGTGAATAAAAGCCAGGTCTGGGCGGAAATCGGAATTACCTGGGATAACCTGGACTCGCTGGAATTGGGCGATCCCATCACGAGTATCGAAGTGCCGTCATCAGCGGTAATGGGTGACAGCGTATCGTTCAGCTTCCCG
Source organism: uncultured bacterium (assembly GCA_964533705.1). Classification (GTDB taxonomy): domain Bacteria; phylum Electryoneota; class B3-LCP; order B3-LCP; family B3-LCP; genus CAZHMN01. The sequence continues at coordinate 6,382 of CAZHMN010000062.1, read as the reverse complement.
GCCCCGGATAGTCTGCTACGTGCCTGGGCCTCGGCCGGGTCCGGCGAGAAAACCCTACATTACAATAACGGCCTCTATTTTAAGGCCGATCCCCCATCGGATCAAATGGTTCGGTTTTCATCGTCGGAATACGGGACTATTTCAGTACTGCCTCGGCTCGAAATGTACCTAACGGTTATTGACACTACGGATACGACCGGCGTGGTTGAAATTGACACTTTGATAAACGCTTATCCCATTTCCGATGCCTTCATCGCCAATGATGTGACGGGTATCCAGGATTCCACCTATCTCTACCTGGGAAATGCAGTCGCCTGCCGCAGCATCCTGATGTATGACCTGGATGGGCTCTTCCAATCCTATGGTGTCGGCATCCACAGCGCTGAAGTTATTTTGCACGCCGATACGACCAGCGAGTATAATATTGATGTGATCAACGGCGCCTTCACCCTGGGAATGGTGGACACGACCTGGAAGCAGGATCCCGCCAACGCCCCCATCGGCTTCGGTGTATCGGTGGTGTTGGGATATTATGACCGGGAAGAAGCCACTCTGACGCTGAATCTGAACGATATGGTTTACGACTGGATTCGCAACCCGGGGACGAACCAGGGTTTCATGATCAAATCTTTCGATGAATATTTAAATATCTCACGCACTGTATTCTACGGCATAAACGCACCCGATTCCCTGCGGCCTCGGCTGCGCATTATCTACGTGGAAAACGATTCATGAAGAGCATTGCGAATCGAAAAATCTGGATACTGGTATTGATCGCTTGCGCATCGTCGCTGCCCATGAACGTTCGAGCCGCCGGTTCAATTTTTTCCGGATTGGGATCCTATGGTGTTTTCGAGAGCTTCAGTTCTTCACGGGCGGTCGGAATGGGGGACGCCGGTCTGGCGTTGAATGATTCCGTTTCCCTGAATGCCCTGAATCCCGCTGCCCTGGCGGCCATCAAGCAGACCCGCATTTCCGCCAGCGGCTATCTCACACGCCAATGGATGCGCGACCACCAGGCGTCGGATCTGGAAGATTGGGGTCAGGTGGAATGTTTTAGCATAGCTCTGCGGTTGCGGGAGGGATTGGCGATTGGCTTTTTCCTCACTCCGGAGAGCCGTATAGATTATCTCTACAATTGGGATGTGGTCATAGATGACCAGATTTTTACGCAGAGCAACCAGGGCAGCGGGGGATTGAGTCGCATCGCCCTCAACCTGGGGTGGGCGCCCTGGTCCTGGGCGAAGATCGGAGCCGGGATTACCACCATTTGGGGCTATAACGAAGAAAAACGAATCAGTTATATTGGCCAGAGTGGTTATAATCAGTATATCGAATTCCTGAATGAAGAAAAGTGGTTGGCTTTCGGTGGATCGTTGGGCATATTGCTGCAGCCGGTGGACAGATTGACGCTCGGAGCGGTTTTCGAACCGGAGATACCCATAGACCTGGATCGAACTTACAGCTACACGGATGAAGACTCCAGTATTACTTATAAAACGGAATATAAATTGGCGGCCCGCTATGGTCTTGGTTTAGCTTATCAGTTCAAGCCCCAATGGCAGGCCGCAGGGCAGGTCGTTTACCGCCCCTGGAGCGAGCTTGAAGAATCCTTGCCTCCCGGCCCGCAGGAATATCAGGATTCGTACGAACTGGCCGCAGGTTTTGAGTGGATTCCCGGGCATTGGGATGATGATTTCTTGCTGAAACGTATGCAGTACCGCTTCGGTTTTCGCTGGGAAACCGGGTACGCTTTAAGCGAAGGAAGCTCCATTGACGGCTACTACGCCACGTTCGGTTTAGGATATCCCTTCAACGAAGGGAAGGATCGCTTCGATTTCTCCATCGAATACGGCTTGCGAGGTGACCTTTCCGCCAACGGTGGACAGGAAAATATCCTGAAGTTCCGGGTGGGTTTAAATGTTGGTGAGACCTGGTTTGTACGCGCTAAGCCGCCGTGGGAGTGATCCCTATGTGAAATCCTAACATTAATCCTAATATAGACAAAATAGAAGAACAATCATCATAAAGAAACCAGCCCTTGAAGGCTGTTGGCAAACCGGAGTGATCATGAAACCAGGAACAATCATCTGTTTGATTCTAACAGTAAGCGTAATGGGAATGCTCTACAGTTGTGCACCGCCGCCCGTCGTCGAAGAAGAGACGGTGCTGACTCCTGAGCAGCAAAAGGCTTTGGCGGACTCGCTGCGAGAGGCGCAAACGCGGGAGCTAAAAATTATTCGCTCTTTCGCTTATTCCCACTACAACAACAAAAACTACACCGAGGCCGCCAGGTATTACGCCGAATTGGCCGAAAAGGACACAGGTCACGTTTTCAACGACTACGGGAAATGGGCCCAGTCCTATATCCAGATGAACGTCTCAGCGGATTCGGTCAAAATGGTCTATGAAAAAGGTCTTCTGGCCTTCCCGGAGGATGCCTATCTGCATGCTAGTTTGGGCCATATCTACAGAACGCAAGGAATGCTGGACAGCGCGGTCGTCCATTATGAAGCTGCGGTTAAGTACAACCCCGAAGAGATTGGGTATCGTAAGACCTTGGCCGAGCTCTATACCCGCGTAAACCGCCCACTGCAAGCAATCGAACTGTATCGCAAGATACTTGAAGAAGAGCCGGGCAATAAAGAGGTCTCCGAGATCCTGGCCGACCTGATCAGAAGAAATCTATCGCTCGACGATTACATAAATTCCCTCGAAGAAGCAGTGCAACGCTTCCCCGATGATACCCAGAAGAAATTCGATCTTGCCAAAGCCTATACGGATGCCGGGCAGAATGAGAAAGCACGGGATCTGCTCCTGCAAATCACTCAGGTCGAACCGAACAACGTTCGCGCACTGGAAGCTCTGGGGAACGTTCAAGAAAACCTGCGCAACTATCCGGCGGCCATACAAGCCAACTCCAAGATTCTGGAAATAGAACCGGACAACGCACAGGTCATGGTGAGTATCAGCAACTGCTACCGGCAGATGGAGGACTATCCCCGGGCGCGTTATTATGCCCGCAAAGCTATGGGAATTGATTCCAGGTTGGGATCGGCTTATGTTGCTCTGGCATCCATATACGAGGCTGCCGCGGATAAAAAAACCCAGGGTAAACCACCGACCTACTACGATAAGCTCGTCTATACCGTTGCTTATGGCCTCTATCGAGACGCTAAGAACACCGGCGATTACAGCGTTATGGAAGATGCCAACCGCCGTATGCGATACCTGAAAGATTCCAAGCTGGTACCCGAATACGCTGACTGGTTTATGCACCAGAACGATAAGGATCCCACAGCCGGCGGAGGCTATGATTGGATCAAGCCCAACTGGCCGGAACTGAGGTTTATCGAAACATTTCTGAACGAAGTCTCGCAAAAATAACCACTGATAATAGCCGGAATAGTACAACAGGGTCGGGTCCTTTCCCGACCCTGAACCTCCTCTTCCCATCGCAGAAATAAGTGAAGAAAATGAAAATATCACTTGCTGCTGACCACGCCGGCTTCACGCTAAAAGAGAAGATAAAGGAAAAACTGAAAGTAGAGGGGCACGAGGTCTTCGACCGGGGTTGCTTCGACGAGACCTCGGTGGACTATCCCGATTACGGCGTCCTGGCCGCACGGGATGTGGCCGACAGCGTCTCCGATCGGGCGGTGCTGATCTGCGGCTCCGGCATCGGCATGAGCATGGTCGCCAATAAAATTCGCGGCGTGCGCGCCGCCCTCTGCACCAGCCCGATTATGGCCGAGATGAGCCGCCGCCACAACGACGCCAACGTCCTGACCCTGGGAGCGCGATACACGGAGCCGGAAAAAGCGCTTGAGATCCTGGACGTCTGGCTGAAAACCTCCTTCGAAGCCGGCCGCCACCAGCGCCGCGTGGATAAAATCGGCAAGTTGGGGGATTATTGAGAGGTAGGTCGGTCGTGAGACTCTTACGAGATTCTCCGAATCCGACAGCTCAAACTTCGTGGGAATCCGACACCTCAAACTCCATAATCGGGGTCGCCCCGACCCCGATATATGGAAAAAATTCCGAGTGCCGCCGAGTCCCCGTACTCGGCGGAGATTAACAAGCAATTTTTCCTGTTGTGTCGACTCTTAGCCTGAAAGGTGTGACCCGACACTGAGGATTTATGCGTTAGGTTACGCTTCTGGGGAGCTAGGACCTGACGCAACGAGTAACGAATAATCTCATCTGGAGTCCGACAAATGAGAAGTGCAATAAAAAGAAAATCCCCGCAAATCATCCTTCAGGATGGAGAGCCAACTGCGGTGATCCTCGACATTGATGAATACCAGGAAATGTTGGAACAGCTCGAGGATCTGGACGATTTGAATTCGCTCAAGAAAATGCGAAAGAAACCGCTCAAGTTTAAAAAGCTGGAAGACTTTTTGAAGGAGTACAAGCCAGGTGCATGAGGTCTATCTTGAGCGAGCAGCCGAACGCGACCTTAAGCGACTCTCGGAGGACAATTTTCGCAATATCATCAGCCATATTAAGGAGTTGGGTATAAATCCGAGACCGCCTGGCTGTCGTAAAATTACCCGCTCAGGAAGTGATTGGCGCATTCGAGTTGGTGATTATAGAGTGATTTATGAAATTGACGACAGAGCTAAAGCTGTTCGAGTGATGCGAATCAGGCATCGGCGGGATGTGTACAGGTAAAGCCGTGGTAGATAGGTAGGTCGGTCGTGAGACTCTTACGAGATTCTCCGAATCCGATACTGAGGATTAATCCATAATCGGGGTCGCCCCGACCCCGATATATGGAAAAAATTCCGAGTGCCGCCGAGTCCCCGTACTCGGCGGAGATTAACAAGCAGACATGTAAATAGGTTATGAGACCCTTACGAGATTCTCCCGGTGCAGTAGCCATTCCGTGGGAATCCGACACCCAAAGATTTTCATAAGAGACAATACAAACGATTCCTGGAGACCCACATGAAAACGCTAATGGAAGTCGATCCAGAAATTAAAGACGTCGTGCGCGGTGAAATCTACCGCCAGAGCTATACACTGGAAATGATCGCCTCGGAAAACTTCACCTCCCGTGCCGTCATCGAAGCCATGGGCACGGTGCTGACCAACAAATACGCCGAAGGCTACCCCGCCAAACGCTACTACGGCGGCTGCGAATACGTTGACCAGGCTGAATCACTGGCTCAGGAGCGCGCCA
>CAZHMN010000062.1:0-1097 GCA_964533705.1 uncultured bacterium | reverse complement strand
TTCGCCCGCTTCCGGGAAATCGCCGATGAAGTGGGCGCTTACCTGATCGCCGACATTGCCCATATCGCCGGTCTGGTGGCCACGGGTCATCATCCATCTCCCATTCCGCATTGCCACGTGGTGACCTCCACCACTCATAAGACTCTTCGCGGCCCCCGCGGTGGATTGATCCTTTCCGACGAGCAGGGCGGAGAGATCATGCTTTCCGGCATGCCTAAACCCAAGACCATCGTTGAAGCCGTGGATTCCGTAACCTTCCCCGGCATTCAGGGCGGCCCCTTGATGCACGTTATCGCCGCCAAAGCGGTTGCCTTTAAAGAAGCCCTCCAACCCGAATTCGTCGAATACAGCAACCAGATTATCAAGAACGCCAAAGCCCTGGCTGAAACGCTGGTGGCCACCGGATTCAAGCTCGTTTCCGGTGGAACCGACAACCACCTCATGCTGGTCGATCTGCGGGATAAAGACATCACCGGAAAGAAGGCTGAAGCCGCCCTGGAGAGGGCCGGTATCACCGTTAATAAAAACATGGTGCCCTTCGACACCCGCAGCCCCTTCATCACCTCCGGCATCCGCATCGGCGTCCCGGCTTTGACCACCCGGGGAATGAAGGAGAACGAGATGAAAGCCATCGGCGGCTGGATTTCAAAAGTCCTCTACCACCCCGACGACGAAAAGCTGATCGCTGACGTGCGGGCTCAGGTCGAAGAGCTATGCAAGAACTTCCTGATCTACCAGGATTTTTTGGAATAGTATAGAATTTAGCAGTCAGCACTCAGCAGTCGGCAATCAGTAAGAAATTTATGCAATTCGATGAAAGATTATCGTAATCTCAGGGTTTGGGCGAAGAGTCATCAACTGACACTGATTTTATACAAGACGACTGCGCAATTTCCTGCACATGAACTTTACGGATTGACCAGTCAAATCAGGAGAGCTGCAGCCTCTATTCCAGCGAACATTGCAGAAGGGTGTGGGAGAGGGAGTAATTCTGAATTTAGCCGATTTCTATAAATAGCAATGGGATCGGCAAGTGAGGTTGATTCCGAGTGCCGCCGAGTCCCTGTACTCGGCGGGGGTGAACTTGCTGCAGATTG
>CAZHMN010000061.1:0-17946 GCA_964533705.1 uncultured bacterium | reverse complement strand
CAATCGTCCCCACGTTGACGTGCGGCTTGGTGCGTTCAAATTTCGCCTTGGCCATGGAGAATCCTCCATTCGTAATTGAAACGTCTTAGACCCTCAGTCTCTTCTTAACTCAAGGGTTCCCGACTTTAATGATTACGCTTAGATTAGTCCTGACGAGCTCGCGACCGGAATCGGACCGGTGACCTCATCCTTACCAAGGATGCGCTCTACCGACTGAGCTACGCGAGCGAGAATAATCCTCAGTTTTTCTTTTTCCGGTTCGGACCGGCGACCTGGCCTGAGCCCGCTCTACCGATGCGCCGGAAGGCGCACCTTCGGGGCTGAGCCAGGCGAGCGGATCATCGTTATGGACGGGATCAGAGCGGGAAACGGGACTCGAACCCGCGACCCTCAGCTTGGAAGGCTGATGCTCTAGCCATCTGAGCTACTCCCGCGACGAAGTCGTCCTCTTGGGATGACCTGTGGGGAGAAGAGGGTTCGAACCTCTGTAGGCCTCAGCCGGCAGATTTACAGTCTGCTCCCTTTGACCGCTCGGGCATCTCCCCATACGCCAGAGAAGTACATAATCCCCCTGTATCAGCCCGAATCTCAAAATTTCAAGCCGATGCTCAGAGGTTTATTTTCGAAGTAATATTCGTTTGAACCGGCGACGCAGAGCTGGCGAAGGGACTCGAACCCCCGACCGGCTGATTACAAATCAGCAGCTCTACCAACTGAGCTACGCCAGCCCTAAACAGAAACCTATAATATAACTAATTACGATGGAAAGTCAAGTGATTTTTGCAAATTTTCTCAAATTTTTTTCATCAATTCGCAATTATCGTAATAATTCCCTCGCTCCAGAATCTCTTTTTATCCAATACCCGCCCTATTTCGCTGTAGTTTTGTTAAAGCCGCTTCTATTTCTTCCTTCTTCCGTTCTTCACGTTTTACAATCTCTGGAGGCGCCTTTTGCAGAAAAGACTCATTCCCCAGTTTCTTCATAATTCCACGCAGCATCCCTTCGTAACGGGTGATCTCCTTGTCCAAACGGGCGCGCTCGATTTCCAAATCAATCAATCCCTCCAGGGGAACGAATATTTCCATTGTCCCGACCACCGCGCTGGCCGCATGTTTGGGTTTGGATTCAGCTTTGCGGAGCTCGCTGATCTTAGCAAGATTTTTCAGCATGTCGAACTGCTCCAGGAGAATATTGATCTCCTCGTCCGGGCCTGCTATCAGGACTCTGGCTTCGGCCCCGGGTGGTACACTCATCTCGGCGCGAACGTTGCGCACGGCTTGAATCACGCTCTGGATCACCTCCATCTGCCTTTCGGCCCGCCGGTCAATCAATGAAGAATTCGCTTCCGGGTATCTCTGGCGCATGACGCTGTGCGAATCGTTAACATCCAACAGCAGTCCATCAATTGAAGCGATTTGCTGCCACAGCTCCTCGGTGACGAAGGGCATGAAAGGGTGCAGCGCTCTTAAGGCGCTCTCGAAAACCCGGAAGGCCAGCGCCAGAGTTGCTTCCCTCTGACTGGAATCTCCAGCTTGATACAAGCGCGGTTTGATCAATTCGACGTACCAGTCACAGTAGTCATGCCAGGTGAAATCGTATATGGCCAGGAGGGCTTCGTTCAGGCGATACCGTTTGATTCTATCTTTGACGGTTTTCAGCATGCCCTGCAAGCGGGATAAAATCCAGCGGTCTTCCAGTTTAAGTTCAGCTCGGGAGAGCCTTACGGCCGGTTCAATCACGGTGAACCGATCCGGCCTCTTTTGCATCAATAGAAAGCGAGCGGCGTTCCACAGTTTATTGGCGAAGTTGCGCCCCATTTCAAAGCGTGAAGGCGCCAGTTTGATATCCTGACCCTCGGTGGTCAACACCACCAGACTGTAGCGCACCGCATCGGCGCCATACTGATCAATCATCTCCAGGGGATCAATGCCGTTGCCCAGCGATTTGGACATCCAGCGGCCCAGTTCATCCTTAATCATGCCGGTGATGTAAACCGTGTGATAGGGCTCTTCGCCGGTAAATTTCAATCCAGCCATGATCATGCGGGCGATCCAGAAGAAGATGATATCATAGCCGGACACCAGGACGTCGGTGGGATAAAAATAGCGATAAGCGTCGTTTTCTTCCGGCCAACCCAGCGTGGAAAAGGGCCAGAGCCAGGAGGAAAACCAGGTGTCCAGAACGTCAGGATCCTGCTGAAAATTCTTACTCTTGCATTTGGGACATTCCCCGGGTGCGTTGACAGAGGCCCACTCGTGGCGGCACTTATCGCAGGTATAAACCGGAATGCGGTGTCCCCACCAGAGCTGCCTCGAGATGCACCAGTCACGGATATCCTCGAGCCACCTCAGGTAGACCTTTTCCCATCGTTTGGGGACAAATTTGATCCGACCCGATTTAACCGACTCGATAGCCGGCGCGGCCAGAGGTTTCATTTTTACGAACCACTGGCGGGATAGATAGGGCTCGATGACAGTTTTGCAACGGCTGCAATGTCCGATAGCGTGGGTGTGGGGTTTTGTTTTCTCCAGCAGGGTGTGTTCTTCCAGCCTTTTTAACAGAGCTTCGCGGCACTCGAAGCGATCCATGCCTTCAAAATCCGGTCCTGCCTCGGCGGTCATCACGCCTCTCGCATTCAGCACCTTAACCGAGGGCAGGTTATGCCTCTGCCCCATTTCAAAATCGTTGGGATCGTGGGCTGGGGTAACCTTGACCAGACCGGTGCCGAATTTCGGATCAACGAAGTCGTCGAAGATCACCGGGATTTCGCGGCCCAGCACGGGCAGGAGGACGGTTTTACCCTTCAAATACTGGAAGCGTTCGTCGTCGGGATGGGCGGCAATGGCAGTATCCCCCAGCATGGTCTCGGGGCGGGTGGTTGCAACGGTTAAAAACTCATCCGAATCCTTGAGAGGATAACGGATATACCAGAGATGACCCTGAGTATCCTTGTGATCCACTTCCTCGTCGGAGATGGCCGTCTGGCAGCGGGGGCACCAGTTGACGATATAATCACCGCGATAGATGAGCCCTTCGTTATAAAGGCGCACGAAAGCTTCCGCCACCGCCCGGGACATGCCCTCGTCCATGGTAAAGCGCTCCCGGTGCCAATCGGGAGAATCGCCCAGGCGGCGTTTTTGAACGGAGATGATGCCGCCGTGTTTCTCCTTCCATTTCCATACTTCTTCGAGGAACGCTTCTCTGCCCAACTCTTCACGAGTGATGCCTTTTTCCGCCAGTTCCTTCTCGACGACGTTCTGAGTGGCGATGCCGGCGTGATCCGTGCCCGGCATCCAGAGGGCTTCGAAGCCCTTCATGCGATGGTAGCGGATAAGGGCGTCCTGAACCGCATCCTGAAGCGCATGCCCCATGTGCAGGATACCGGTTACATTGGGCGGCGGCATCATGATGACGTAGGGTTGCTTGTCGGGATCGGGTTCCGTGCGGAAGAGATCATTCTCTTCCCAGAAGCGATACCACTTCTCCTCTACGAGTTTTGGGTCGTAGGTTTTGGCCAGGTCGGGCATACTTATTCTGAACCGCGGATTTCACAGATTTAAATCTAAACTTTTAAATATAGGGTTGGATTCAAGGAAAGGCAAGGGGTTTTTGGGGGTGATTGTTGTTGATAGGATCATAAAAGGGCGACCAACCGGGTCGCCCCAACAGTAGGCCCGGCCATAAATGACCGGGCTACGATGTGGCAAGCCCCCTGAAGGGGGCTAATTGACGGCATTTCAGGCCGGTTCAGCGGCCTTGTGAATTCGTAGCCTATCGCTTCAGCGGTGGGCTATGCTATGGCGGGGAAAAGCTGCAGGGGCGAGGTGACCTCGCCCCTGCAATTCATGTTCTCTATTTCCCGATGCGTTCGCGAACCTATAAGCGCAAAGGAATGATAGTTTGGCTTCAGGAAGTTGTCGCTCCCGCTTTTACAGCTCTCGGTGGCAGAACCACCAATCGTAGCATTCGTACTTTTGCGGCCGCTCTTTTGCGGTGTTCACATCTGTAGCCGGGGGAATGATGACTCGTTTATTGATTAATTCATTGTTGGGCCAATTAGCGGGAATGGCCACGCCATTCTTATCGGCAACCTGGAATCCTTCGATCATGCGGACGAACTCATCCATGTTACGACCCAGTTCCTGGGGGTAGTATAATATGGCGCGTATGGTCGCCTTAGGGTCAACGAGAAAGGTGGCGCGAACGGTATTGGTACCCTTGCCTGGGTGGATCAGACCCAGCAGGTCAGCGACCTTCCCAGTATCGGCGATGATGGGAAATTCGATCTCCACGCCCAGTTTATCTTTGATCCATTCGTCCCATTTGATGTGTGAGAAAACCTGATCCACGCTAAGACCGATCAACTCGCAATTCAATTCCCGGAGCCGGGGAAATCTCTTTTGAAACGCGACGAATTCGGTGGTGCACACCGGGGTGAAATCGGCTGGATGGCTGAATAAGATAAACCACTTGTCTCTGAAATGTGCGGGCAGATCAATAGTTCCGTGAGTGGTTTGCACTGTGATTTCAGGAAAAGGATCGCCGATTAAAGGCATTTTACCTTCCATGTTATCTCTCCTTTCGAGTTTAGTTGAAGTGGACAATTCTAATTAGCCTTGACGATTTGGTATATTCCCATATGAAAAATGTAAGTAACATAATAGGCCTCAACTTCCGTATAGCAGCGATGACAAAAATACTAATTCCATTCAATAAAAGCTATACTCCGAACACTCCCAGAATGATTTTTAGTGCATTTTCAGAAATCTATTTCGAGGTAGTATTTCCAAAATAATTGACGATTTTTTCCTTAATCTCCCCCCTAACTCTCTCGAACACCGCTCGCTTTTCCGCCTCGGTTCCAATCGCTGCGGCGGGATCATCAAATGACCAGTGGAAGCTCTCGTTTTTCGTGGGGATGTAGGGACAAGTCTCCCTGGCCCGGTCGCAGACGGTGATGACAAAATCGAATTCCTGATTTCCATAACTCTCCACCGTTTTGGATTGGTGATGGGAAATGTCAATGCCGATGCGCTTCATGGCTTTGATGGCGAGAGGGTGGATGGAGGTCTTTTCGGTGCCCGCCGAAAAAGCCGCGAAGCGGTCGCCATAGAGGTGATTGAGGAGCCCCTCAGCCATCTGGCTGCGGGCGGAATTATGAGTACACACGAAGAGGACGGTTCTTTTTGAAGAATTATTTGAATTCATCTTTCTAATCCACAGCTCTTCTGGAAATATGATACGTAGTCAGGAGTAGAATTGCTTGAATTTCATCGGTAGAATCTGCGAGGACGAACGTCTGGTCAACAGGCAACGGATTGATAATCAGAGGAAGTACCGCTTGACTTAACGATGAGATAATCCTATATTTCTGGCTGTACTACCACTAAAAAGTTACCGTTATTACAGTATGCAATCCTATCTGCGCCTCATCGCGCTGATAAAACCCTATAAAAAGGCACTGATTTTCGCCTTCGTCTGCTCGGTCTTCTACGCCTTTTTAAACGCCGTGGCCATCTGGTTTTCGGCCTCGTTCATTACGGCTATATTTACACCCGAAATGAACCAGTCAGTTCCCTCTGTTTCCGGACAGGGCGCGGATCTGAACGAAAGCTTGAAGATTCTGGCCTGGGATTTTATTGGCCGAGGGGATCAATTCACGGTGGTGCAGCGCGCCGTGGCGATTTTCTTCTTAGCGTTTCTCCTGCGCAATCTCTTCCAGGTGGCCCAGCTCTATTTCATCAGCTTCATCGAGCAGCGCGTGATCAAGGATCTGCGGGACAAGCTCTACAGCCACATGCTCTCGCAGTCGCTGAGTTTCTTCCATCGGCGCAAATCCGGCGAATTAGCCTCCATTACCATCAATGACGTTACGGCTTTGAATGATAAGATGATGAAGGCGATCCGGTTCATAATGCGGGAACCCTTCGTCATCATCATCTTCCTCTTTCTGCTTTTTACGATATCCTGGAAACTGACTCTGGCTGCAATGGTGATCCTACCCATTGCCGGGTTTATGATTGACAAGCTGGGCAAGAGTCTAAAGCGCAAGAGTACACGGATGCAGGAAGCTCTTTCCGGTGTGACCTCACTATTATATGAGAGGTTGGGAGGTATTCGTCTGATCAAAGTAGCCGGCACCGAGGCCGAGGAGGAAGCTCAGTTCGAACAGACCACGAAGAAGTTTTACAAGCAGGCTTTCCGCCAGAGGCGATTCGATTTTCTAACTGCCCCCCTGACCGAAATCCTGGGATTGGCGATCATCTCCATGATCCTGCTCTACGGTGGCTTCCTGGTGTTTAAAACCGGTGCCATTGACGCGGAGGATTTTGTGCGCTTCGTGGCCATCCTGTTCTCGATTTTAACTCCGGCCAAGTCGTTGGGGGAAGCTTATAATTCAATCCAGGTGGCTTCCGCTTCCGCAGACCGCATCTTCCGATTGCTGGACATTGACGAGAGATTGCCGATTCCGACAAACCCCCAAACCATATCCACACTGGAAGACACTATCACGCTCGATAACGTCAGTTTCCGTTACCGGGAAGCAAAACGCAACGCCCTCACAAATATCAATCTCGCAATTAAGCGCGGTGAAACCATCGCCCTGGTCGGCCCTTCGGGCGCGGGCAAGACGACCCTCATCGGGCTGATCATCCGGCTCTTCGATCCCGACAAAGGGACAGTCCAATTCGACGGCAAAGACGTCAGGTCGCTGAATCCAAGCAACCTGCATAGACTTTTCGGCGTGGTATCGCAGGACATCGTCCTTTTCAACGATACCGTCGCCGCTAATATCGGTTATGGGGTGGATGAAGTCAACATGGAGAAAATCCAACAGGCGGCGAAGTTGGCTTACGCCGATGACTTTATTCAGTCGCTGCCGGAAGGTTATCAGGCGAGAATCGGCGACCGTGGAGTGAGGCTCTCCGGAGGTCAACAGCAACGTCTCTCCATTGCTCGGGCATTGGTGCACGATCCGCCGGTCATCATTTTTGATGAAGCCACGTCTCAATTGGACAGTGAATCGGAGAGATTAATTCAGCAAGCGCTGGAATCCCTGCGGGCAAAGCATACCTTGATCATCATCGCTCACCGTTTGGCTACGGTGCGCCGGGCTGACCGCATCGTCGTGCTGGAACGCGGGAAAATTATTGATTCGGGCACATATGAAGAACTCCTGCAACGCTGCAAACTATTCGCTCGCCTCTGTCATCAGCAATTCCTCGCTTAGAAATGCAACGACCCGCACTGATCGTAGACGATAATGACACCTACGCCAAAATGCTGCTCTCCCATTTAGAGCCGCTCGGTTTCCGGTTTGATCGGGCGGAATCCGCTTCCGAAGGTTTGAAAGCGTTGGAAAAACACAGCCCCTCGCACTACAGCTTCGTCGTCACGGACATCACCATGGAAGGGCAGACGGCGGGATTAAAACTCATCCGCCAGATCCGCCGACACGGATATAAAGGGGTGCTCATGGTCGCCAGCACCGGTTTTAACTCCCCTTTCATCTTGCACCTCTGCAGGCCGTTTTTAGCTCTCTGGGGCGTGGATCTTTTGGTCCCTAAGGAGCCGTTGAAAGCAGGGCATTTCAGGAACGTGGCGATCAGCGAAGCGGGTAGATCTTTTCAGAGAAATGATATGCGTCAATCCGGGTAGGGGGCGCATGAGGTTGGGGTCAAGGATTTGTATATTCAGGAAAAAACGCGAAAAGGGCTCAACGTTTAGGTTTAAGCGGGATTGTTCTATTAACACGACCGAAGGTCAGATAATCGTATCAGAAACGGTTGCCTAAGGTTGTTTATAGAGGAATTATCACACGGGAAATAATCAAAGAAAAGCGGGATCATTTGATCCCGCTCTATGTTCTCGCAATGGAATAAGACACTCACCGAAGGGCCATCAAACCCTATTACTTGATCAGCAGTAATTTCTGCACCTGCTGAAATTTTCCCGCCTGCATTCTCACCCAGTAAACGCCATTGGCCAGGCCAGAAGCATCGAAGGAAACTGCGTGCCTCCCCGCAGGTCGCCACCCGTCGAAGAGTTCGGTGACCTGGCGTCCGGACACGTCAAAAACGAGCAGGCTGACTTTACCGCCTACAGGCAAACTGAAACCGATGCTCGTGGTGGGATTAAACGGATTAGGATAGGCTGGATACAAAGCGAACTGCGATGGGAGATCGGTCCCCTGGTCGCTTATTCCCGAGACCGCGAGCCCCTGACCTTCCAGAGCCAACGATACTTGCACATCGTTGTTATCTATGACCAGATCGTCGGTATAGAGAAGCGTATCCGAAGGCGAAAACGCCACTTCGACTACCAAACTGTCACCCGGAATGATCAGACTGTCCTCAGGCAGCCAATCAGCGGTGAAGATGTTCGGCAGGGCATTGACCATATCATAGAGGATTAGATCAGCCGTACCCGTGTTGTAGATGGTGAAGGATAATGAACTGCTTTCGCCGACGTAAGTATCGGGGAACGAGAGCAGATCATTGGATAGCTCGATCTGAGGCGCGCTCTGGTCGAAGTACCACGCCCCAATGTCAGCGATGGAGTTATCAGGATCCAGTGGCGAGGCCGGATCTCCAGCATCAATGCAGGGTGAACTTTCCTGCAGATTGAAGTCGTAACTTGCGGGATCAACGAACACGGGATCCAGGAAGAGATTATGGTAGACGTCACACGAGTCGCCGTTAGCGTTAACCGATACTAAAATTCCTATGTCGGGAGGGGTGCTGCCGGCATAGTGAGCATTCTGATTATCGTAGAAGTCGCAGTACGTCAGCGTAGCATTTGGCGAACTCATCAAGTAAATCCCATAGCCGTTAGGCGTTCCCGCGAAGACAGTGTTCTTGATGGTGGGGGCGGCATTTGAAATACAGCAGATTCCACCGCCATACATAGCCTCGTTGTTGTAGAGGGTGCAATTGATGATATCCGGAGTCGCGCCCACGCAATTTATACCTCCACCAAAATCCGCCTGATTATCCACGAACGTGCAGTAGCGAATTTCGGGATTAACATCACCCTCTAAACCAATACCGCCTCCTGAACCGCCAGCATCATTATCCTTGAACAGACAGTACTCAATGGTGGGGCTGGAGTCTTCGCAGTAGATACCCCCACCGTCTGTCGAGGCGTGATTGCCTTCAATGGTGCAATAGCTGATCAATGGATTCGAGTTGTTGATGCAGTGGATCCCACCGCCGCTGCAGGCCGGTCAAGAATAGCTGGCAAGATTATCCTGTATTCTGCAGTGACTGATCGTGGGACTGGACATAACCAGACTGATGCCGCGGTTATTGCTTTTTCGCACCAGACAGTACTCCAGTATACTGGAGCTGGAAGTGGGGTTATGGAAGTGTATCCCGTCCCAATAAGAAACTCCTGTATTGACATTGAAGATGACGCTGTCTGTCTCGGTGCCGGCGGCGTGCAAATGACCGAAGACACTGAAGGCGTGCTCTCCTGTCATAAGCAGTGTAGTTCCTGCTGCGATCAGCAGTGAATCACCGTTCTGCACGGATATATCACCGACCACATAGTACGTACCCGGTCCCAGAGTACCGCTTAGAGGACCGGATATGTCCTGTGCGTTTGATAAGCTGCAACAGAGCAGAATGAGGATGCAAGCGATGTTTGCTTTTTTCATCAGGAATCCTTCATCTTTAAATTCAGCATTTGACTTAATTTCTGCAAATTTTTGAAGTTCCAATGCGCATTTTCTCAACTTACGCCCTGGTACTAATTTAGTGCAAATCTCCGGATTTGCAACTTTAAAGCTGCTTTTTCGACATATAAATATATCCCCGGTGGATCAATCCAAACCGTCCTGAAACCACCGAGATGGGGATATGTAAGGACTTGGCATCTTGCCAATCTTAACGGATGTTCTGTCTTACTTGCCTGTTATAATAGCTATTTAGATGCCAACGCAAGCGCGATTAACAGGACCCGGTGCGAGACCAAAGCAATTCTGCACAGCATTGCAGTAGGAGTGATATGTTGAGCGACTGCAGCGTCGTTCCGTCTACCGGGGTGGCGTTATAGCTTAACCAGTATTCAAACCGATGTTAGACCTTTGTGTAATGTTCACAATCCGTAAGCTTACCACGCCCGCGTACCGCATGATCTTCAGCCGGAACCGACGAACGAATTATGCCATATGCAGATACTGGGAATCCCGCACCGGGCTTTTTCGGCGTTCAACCAACAAACAGAAGGCGCACCTCCGCCTTCCGGCGGATGCTCACCTCAAATTTAAATCTATTTCAGCAATACCAGCTTTCCAGCAGAGGTGTAACGCCCTGCCTTAACCTGATAAAGGTACACCCCTGACGCTAAACCGCTTGCATCGAAAATCAGCTCATGGGAACCTGCAGCCAGCCAACCATGGATCGGTACGGCGACCTGGCAACCCGTAAGGTCGGTCACTCTCATTTCCACGAAACCGGCCGTCGGCAGTTCCATCCTGAATGTGGTCGTGGGATTGAAGGGATTGGGATAGGGCCGCATCAGGGCGTAATGACCCGGAACCGAAGAGTCCCCATCTTTCTCAATCCCCCCGGCCGGTTCACCGGTCCCCTGGAGCCTCACGGCGCATATCTCGTCGTTATTGTCGATCCACAGAGTATCCACAAAGGTCGTGGCCTCATCCGGAGAGAATGTAACGGTGATATCCAGGTCTTCCCCCGAAAAGAGCAAGCTGTCGGCTGGATCGTAGTCCGTGGTGAAGACCGGCAAGCTACAGAAGACGTCGTGAATGATTAGCATGCCATCACCAACGTTGTAGATGGTCAGAGGCAGATCCACTTCTTCTCCCACAGTGACCGTGCCGAAGTCCAGCAGGGTGGTGGACAGCATGATGTCCGGCGATCGCTGGTCGAAGAAGAAGGCCCCGATGTCAGCAACGGTGTTGTCGGGATCGTAGGGGTAGCTGGGATCACCGGCATCAATGCAGGGGGAACCTTCTAACAAGCGAAAATCCCAGTTGCTGATATAGAGTGGATCGGCGAAGATATTGTGGTACACATCGCACGAATCCCCGTTAGCGTTCACCCCGGTGAGCTGACCCAAACCAGCGGGGAAACCACCCAGGAAGTTGCCACCGGTATTCTCATAGAAATCACTGTAGGTCAGGGTGATGTCGGCTCCGCCGCCATACAGGATGCCGCCACCGTCGCTGGTGCCTGATACGATGGTATTGACCACGGTGACCACAGCAGTCCCGGATATGCTCATACCTCCGCCATAACTGCCGGTGTTGGCGTGCATGGTGCAGTTTTCGATGACGGTACTGGCGCTCGTAACCGCGATGCCCCCCCCGTAGTAGGCGCTGTTACCAGAAAAAGTACAGTAGCGTATTGTAGCGTCACCGTCGGTATTGAGGTAGATTGCCCCGCCGTAGTTATTAGCCTCATTATTTATGAAGGTGCAGTATTCAATGATGGGGGCAGAATCTTCCACGTAGATTGCCCCACCGTGGGAGTCGGCAAAGTTGCTGACAAAGGTGCAGTAGCTGATTGTCGGATTGGCCATGTAGTCGCAGTAGATCCCACTGCCGCAGAAAGTGCCTCAACCAGCGCCAGCCAGATTGTTGGTTATCAAGCAATGAGAAATGGTGGGGCTGCAGGAATTCAATTCTAGAGCCTGACAACCCGATCCATCAAGCCGGCAGTATTCCAGGCGGTTATCGTCGGATGCGCAATTATAGAAGATAATGCCTTCCCAGGAGGTAGCGGGATACCGCCGTTTGAAGGTAATGCTATCTGTTTCTGTACCAACAGCTTCGAGATAACCGTAAATGGCGAACGTACACCCGCCGTTAAACAGAAGATCGGTGCCTGGCGCTATGATCAGGGAATCGGCTATTGGAACGGAAATATTTCCTGTCACATAGTAGGTCCCCGGACCGATTGTACCTGTCACTGGCCCGCTAATTTCCTCTGCAACCAGGGGACTGAAGTAAAGTAGAGCAATTAGCAGTCCAAACGTTGCGTGTCTCATCATTCCTCCTTTTACAAGGGTTACTGTCCAATTTGATATATGTCCCCGGCACTCATCAATTTCCGGAAGCTTCACTTTAGTTGATTCTTTGTAGGTATGTAGGTATGATGAATAAGGTCAATCGCTTATATGAATCTGAACTTTGAGAAGTCACTGTAGAGCCATTCCTGCCAGCCTCTTTGGGTTGAAAGCCTATAATGACCCTTAGCGACAGGAATTCAAGTAACATATAAATCAAAGACTTAACTGGCAAACAAGGACATCTGCAAGCGCTCTTCCGCTATTTCTGGAAAGGCCCTTTCGTGGGAATTCACTTGCATATTGATTTTTCTGGACTCCGGTCACGGAGGGACCCTTTTACAGGATATCGGGGATGTGACGGAAGTATGCGTTGTATAAAAAGGATCTTTCAAATGCCCCACGAGACAGCAGCTTAATTTTGGTAGGGAAGCGGCGCAATAAGCCGCTTCCCTTAACAGGTGTAGCTACTTCATCAGTATAAGCTTACCGCTCGCTTTGAAGTCACCCGCTTGGAGTGTGTATATGTAGACACCGGAAGGCAGATCCGAGGCATCAAAGGTGACTTCATGAGTTCCAGCTTCGCGCCATCCATTAACCAACGTGGTCACCAGGCTTCCGCTGACGTCAAAGACCTGCAGCTCTACTGAGTTAGCTTCGGCTAAAGCAAAGCTCAGCGTCGTTGTCGGGTTAAAGGGATTGGGGTAAACTGACAACATTGCGTATTCGGTCGGCAGCTCAGCAGTCGCCAATTCTTCTTCCTCCCAACCGAACAGCGCCCAGCCATACCCGTGGTCTACGCCGTCACCGGTTTCCAGTTTTTCAAATTCGAAGGAATCGGTTAGATAGACCTGCCACGTGGCCGCATCTCGCATGTGAGCATTGTAGCTGTAGATGCCAGGCATAGCACTGCCGGGAACGTACTGCGTCATATCGCGGGAAAGCGCGATGCCCGGGGTTAATGTTATATCCTCACGAGCCAAGATTGGATAGATGGTACCAACCGGCAGGGTGACGTCTATCCACAGGTCAACGGTGTAACTCGTTGTGCCCGTATTGCCGACATCAAGGGTATAATCGAAACTGCCACCCGCGGCGGGGACAGTCACTGGCGTGCTGGCCGGGGTCATCGTCAATGTCAAGGGGAAGGCACCAGTTAAATCGCTATCGTACCATACGATTTCGGCGCCGTAGGAGTTGCCCACAACGATGTCCGGATCACCATCGCTATCTATATCCCCGACCTGAACGTTGTAGGGATCATAGATGTACGTTACAAGGTTCTGAGTAAAGCTCCCGGTACCACTGTTTTCGAACCAGTACAGATTGTAATCATTGTAGGTGGAACCGACAACGATATCCAGATCGGTATCGTTATCAAGGTCCGCTACGTCAATACTACGAACGCGACCGATAGCCAGGGCAACCGAATGCTCGGTGAAATTTTCGCTGCCGTCGTTTTCGTACCAGTTGACGAGGTATGCGGAATAGGACCCCACCGCGCAATCTATATCGCCATCACCGTCCAGGTCACCTGCTTTAACGACCATGGCTCCGTCCAGCGCGGCGATGTTATGATCGGTGAAGTTATTGCTGCCATCATTTTCCAGCCATCCGACGACATCCACAAAATAACCGGCGTAAAACGCATCCAGGTCGCCGTCCTCATCAATGTCAATGACAGCTACTCCATAGGGACCGTTGATGGATGGGAGCATGACGTGTTCGGTGAAGTTCTGGTTGCCATCGTTTTCATACCAGGAGATCTTGTCATCGCTATAACCGACTGCGACGATATCGAGGTCGCCATCATCATCCATATCGACAACGTGGGGATCTTTTGCCCCGTCCAGGTAAGCAAGGTATGCGTAAGTGAAGTTCTGGCTGCCGTCGTTTTCCAGCCAGGCGATCTCATCGGTGCCGTAAGCTGCCGCGACAGCATCCAAATCGCCGTCGCCGTCCAGGTCAACGGCGCGGACCTCAGGACTGCTCATAACATCGCAGATCAGGTTTTTGGCGAAAACCTGATAACCGTTATTTTCGTAGAAGTAGACATTATTACCCGCGACGCCCAGGATGTCCGTATCCCCATCGTCGTCTAAATCAACGGGTTCAGCCCATTTCCCGCCATCAATGGCCAGGGGATCAACCACTCGCTCGGTCCAGTTGATCTGGCCGAAGGCAAATGGCGCTGTGTATATGATCGCCAGTAGTATAATCAAAACAGAGGTCAGTCGTTTCATGCTTATCCTCCTTGTAATTTCACGTTCATAACCATTTCATCTCATGAGAGCCTTACGGTAATCCCCAACCGGTGTTATTTGGTCAGGACGAGTTTCTGGGATTTGTGAATATCGCCGGCAACCAGGCGGGCGAAATAGATTCCACTAGCCAAATCTTTGCCGCTGAATACTGCTTCGTGAGTTCCGGCAGTGCACCAGCGGTCGATCAGATTGGCGACTTGACGTCCCTGGCTGTCGTATACCGCCAGCTTGACCTGGCCGGCTTCCGGCAGATCGAACCGCAACGTCGTTGTGGGGTTGAACGGATTGGGATAAGCCGGCAGTAGATCATATTCAGTAGGCAGTTCGGCCACCGCAGGCATTTGCGGATCTTCCCAACCGAGCAGAGCCCAGCCCATATCATGGTTTTCAGCGCCATCACCCTCCAATTTATCAAAGGGAATGGAAGCCTCAACGTATACATTCCAAGTCGCGTTATCTCGTACGTGCGCGTTGAGCACGTAATGGCCGGGCATGGCTGAACCCGGAACGAACTGGGTCAGTGTCCGCAGGATAGAAGCCGAAGGTCCCAGAGGTACACCCGTGCGGCTCAAGACTGGGTAGATAGTGCCATCGGGCAGAGTGATGTCCGTCCAAACATCAACGACATAGGATTCGCTGGTGCTGGTGTTTTGTAGTTCGAAGTCGAAGTCGAAGCTGCCTCCGCCGGGAGGAATCTGAACCGGAGTAACGGCCGGCGTTAGAGTCAGCTCAATTGAATACGGGGATAGCATTGTGTTTTCTAACCACATGATCCGATCTTCGAACAAGGGAATGACGATGTAGTCCAGGTCGCCATCGAAATCCATATCCACCGGGTACAACCAATCGGGATAATTCATGTAGAATGGCAGCACATGTTCGGTGAAATTCATGTTACCGTCGTTCTCGAACCAGGTGCAAAAATCACCCAGCATGGCACAAGCCATCAAGTCAAGATCGCCATCATTGTCAATGTCGGAGATGTCGTGGTAATTTACGCCATCCATCCCGATAGCGATGGGGTATTCAGTCCAGTTGAAGTTACCGTCATTTTCGTACCAGACCAGCAGGTCTTGAGAATATGAGCTGACGGTCAAGTCTACATCACCATCCTGGTCGAAATCAGTGGCGAAGCAATGGCTGATGTAGTCAAAATAGGTGAGGGCATGCCGGGTGAAGTTCTCAGATCCATCATTCTCTTCCCAGTGGATGGAATCAGCCCAGCTACAGGCAACAACGATATCGAGATCACCGTCGCCGTCCATATCTATGACCCGTTCCCACATGGCGTATTGACCCGTAAGCGAATCGACGACGTGCGAGGTAAAGTTCTGTGAGCCGTCGTTCTCAAACCAATAGACTGCATGGGTTTCAACGGAGGTGCCACTGGCGGCTACTACGATATCGAGGTCGCCATCTTCATCCAGGTCCACGACATCCATTTCTCTGGGACCATCGGAGAAGCCCACGGGAGTGTACGTGAAATTCTCGCTGCCGTCGTTCTCGAACCAGGCGATTTCATCGCCTGACCAAGCACCAGCAAGGCCGTCGAGATCGCCGTCTTGATCGAGATCTACCACGGCACCATCGTAGCCGTAGTTCCATAGTTCATAAACCATGTTTTGCTGGAAAGCCTGATACCCGTTGTTTTCATACCAGGCAATGTCTTCATAACCAACCGCCCAGATATCCAGATCGCCGTCCTCGTCAAAATCAGCCGGGAATGCGGATGCAGCATACCACGGGTAGATCTCGTGGTAAATCCAGCCCACTTCAGCAAAGGCCAGCGACATCGTGCAGGTCATGAGTAGCATACTTAACAAAACTAATCTGATTGATTTCATAGTCAACCTCCATCATTATCGTTCATTTTGAATCCTGTTCCAGTAGGATGACGCGGCAATCACCAGGAAGGATTTGAATTTGGATTGCCGAGTGATGAGACATTTGTTTTTCAGCGTATCACCTCCATTGTGTAAGTAGTAGTTTGACTTTTTATCAATTAGGTTAATTTATGCTGCTTTTTCCACTTATTGAAATCCATTGACATGTCCCAGATATATTCGAAATAGGCGATAAAGGCGTTGACGATGGTGGAGTGCTTAATGATGGACATTGAAAGTCCATCGCGCAGCGCTGCCGGGCCTTCATCTGCCAGGAGCAGTGCCTGTTGATCGAAGATCATCATTTTAAGCGGTAGACTCTCTGCCACCCTGTAAAATACACCCTTTTTCTGCAGTCTTTCCATGTACTCATAGATGAGCTGGTGGTCGGGTAACCTCAATTCGAAAACCCACCGGCTGGTGCCACCGCGTTTCAGAACTGATTCCAGCTCACGTTCTTGTTGCAGTAGAGCTTCGGGAGAACTCCACGCATAAGGTCCTCTTCCGAAACCCAGTATTTCCATCCTGGATTCGCTCACCAGTTGACAGTAGCGGTTGTGAATGTTCTCCGATCCATTCAGCATTTCAATGTATTCAATGGGTTCGGTGATCGATTTCGATACCTTATACAGCGACGCAAGATCCTCTTTTAATTGGGTGACGTCTTCCACCCGAGATTCCAAATGTTGAATTTTGGGCACCAGCGCAGTTTGAGGATCCAATGCCTCGAAGGTTCTCCGGTGTCCCATTTTTCTTACGTTACAAAATCCCTGGCTGACGAGCTGCCTGATGATTTCATAGATCTTCGTCTGCGGCACGCCGGAAGCCTTCTGCAGCTCGGCGGATGTGGCTCTACCATTGCGCAAAAGCGCCAGATAAACCTTGGCTTGCCGCTCGCTCATAACGTGATCACACAATCTTTGAAATAGTTCTGCTTGTCTCATAAGAATCCCCCTGCCTTCAAATTTTTTATTACCCCTCCTGAGGGTAAGATGTAATTGCCCCCAATAATATAATAAAAAAAAATGAAAAGTCAAGTATTAACTTAAAGATTTTTAATTTATTTTATAATTGTCTTTTGGGTTTATTGTAATTACTGTTTTGCATGATTTTTAAGCGCTAAACCTTAAAGATCATTAAAGTAAGCGCATACTGCTAATTAATTCTTTCACTCCAACAGTCGCGATGCCGGAGGTAATATCCGACATGGCATAGGGAATAATCAGCTCGTCGTTATGGATAAGAGCACCGCAAGTATAAACTACATTGGGAACGTAGCCTTCGCGCTCTTCCTCGCGGGGGGTCAGCAACGGCTCTTCAAGTTGGGCGATGATTTTTGTCGGGTCATCCAGATCAAGCAGCATAGCGCCGATGGAGTACTGGCGCATAGGCCCGACTCCATGAGTGATTACAACCCAGCCTTCATCAGTTTCCAGGGGTGAGCCGCAGTTGCCCACCTGGATGAACTCCCAAGCACGAGTGGGCTCCTGGATAATTTGAGACTCTTGCCAGAAATGGATATTGTCAGAGAACATAATATGATTATTTTCACCGTCCTGGCGCGAGAGCATGACATATTTGCCGTCAATTTTACGGGGGAAAAGAGCCATGCCCTTGTTCTGTACGGCTTTGCCGTTAAGGGTTATCACTTTGAATTTGATAAAGTCCTTTGTTTCAATCAGTTGGGGGAGGATTTTAAAGCCGTTATAAGCGGTATAGGTCGCATAATAGGTCACTTCACCGTTATCATCAAAAAATTGTACGAACC
>CAZHMN010000060.1:0-18012 GCA_964533705.1 uncultured bacterium | reverse complement strand
CTTGCGCGGGAATGACAACTCAAGGGGCATATAATATCGGAAATTACTTTTACAAACCAATATAACCAGTACAAATAGATCTATTTGGTTAATCGAGTACTCCTCATTTAGCTGACCGAAAAAGTTAAAGTCCAGTTCCGATTGGGAAAATCGCATAGACAAATCTAATAAGAAAACGTCACAAAACCAAGAACTTAATTTCTCGGCTTCAACAAGCGGATTTCATATTCCAGCTATTCAGGCTCTGAAATGCAGCAATAGATACTTCTGTTACGCTTCCTCTTCCAGGGCGGCGTACCTCTTCACTTTTTCCGCGATTTCCGAAAACAGATCGGAGAGACGCAGAATTCCGACGATTTTATTCCCCCGCGTGACCAGCAGAGAGAGGGTCTGGTACATGACGATTTTGTGAACCGCTTCGCTTAAAGGGGCGTCCTCTTCAATGCTTTCGGTCACCGCGTGCATGACGTCCTTAACCTTGGTCTTCTTGGCGCGATGGACATAATCTACGAAGCTCTCCTTCCAGAGCCTTAAATTATCCATCATCGAGGTGATGAATTCAGGACTTAGTCCCACCCGCGAAAGAGTACCGAGATCTCCCACTTCGTCGTATCTCGGTTCCAGGCCTTTCAGGAAGGCCAGATGTCCCAGCTTACCGACGATTTTTTGATGCTTGTCAACGACCAGCACCGCTCGGTGGGGTTGGCGATCGGGAGACAGCTTTTTCTGGGCTTCGTCCAACGCAGTGAGAGCCTCTAACATGGTGGCGTCCTCGGAGACGACAGCATAGTCATCCAGAGGCAGCATTAATTCCTTGACCCCTTTTAACTTAACGGACATCTCGTCCTCCTGATAGTATTTACTGCGTCAACACCGGCATACCCATCAGCGGCCAGATGATCAAGACGAAAACGCCCAGAACCGCCAGGAGGATCACGCTGGCGGGTATGCCATACTTAAAAAATTCCCCGGAGGTAAACTGCTTGCTCTCATAGGCAATCGCGTTGGGAGCCGCTCCCACCAGCAGCAGGAAGGGCATACCCGCCGTCGCTAATGCGGCGAATAGCACCACCTCCGGCGCCACGCCCAAGTACGGGGCGATTACCAGTGCGATGGGCATAGTAATGGCAATCGCCGCCACGTTCATAATGAAATTGGTCATCACCAGAACGAAGAAGGCGATGCCCATGACGAAAATGAACCAGTGCGCATTCTGAAACAATCCCAGCCATTGAACGGCCAGCCAGGTGGCTGCGCCTGTCTGCCAGAGGCAAAATCCGATACTCATTGCACCACCGAAGAGCAGCACAATGTTCCAGGGAATTTCCTCCAGATCCTGTACGGTAAGCACTTTGAATAGAAAGAAAAGAATGGTTGTCGTAAGCACAATTGCCGATTTGTTTATCGGTTGCAAAACGGGAAAGAACGATCGAAGACTCATGATACCTATCGCGCTCAGCACCACCACCAGAGTAAACCACTCAGTTCGCGTTACCGGCCCTAACTTTGCTCTCAACGCTTTGGCTCTTTGCCGCAATCCCGGGATGGTCTTTTTTTCGGGCTTAAAGAAAAACATGAAAAAGAGCCACAATAAAAACATCATCACCCACCCGACGGGGGCCAGGTAGTAGGAATAATCGAAGAACGTGATTTCCCGTCCCACGATGTCGCGGAAGAAACCGATAGCCACGGCTCCTCGAGCCGCGCCCAAAAGCGTGATGATGCTGCCTGCCCCGGCGACGAACGCCATGCCGATAAA
The DNA here is from genome assembly GCA_964533705.1 of uncultured bacterium. Classification (GTDB taxonomy): domain Bacteria; phylum Electryoneota; class B3-LCP; order B3-LCP; family B3-LCP; genus CAZHMN01. Next base: position 16,253 of record CAZHMN010000060.1, on the reverse strand, counting down.
GAGTCCCTTGCCGAACTTCGTCGGCCTCTGATCCTCTGAATATAGCGAATATATCGCCATGAGGAGAGGGTACATTGTCGCCGCCACGGCGGTGTGCGCCATGACCAGCGTGAGCAGCGTTACCAGCACAAAGCATCCCAGATAAATCATGCTGGTGCGTTCACCCACGACGACCAACATGTTGTAGGCCAGGCGCTGTGTCAGCCCGCTCTTGGTGAATGTCCTACCAATGACCAGCGATGCAAAGATAAACCAGACCGAGGGATTCATAAAATCGCAGAAGGCCACGTCAGCTTTGCGAATGAGAAAAAGTGCCTGGATCACACCAATGGCGATGGCAGTTACGCCGATGGGCACCACTTCGAAAACCCACCAAACTGCAGCCAAGAGAAAAAGAGCCAAAGCCGCCTTTCCCTCACGACTCAGTTCGAAAAACTGCCCCTGCGGATCAACGGCGTCCGGCCAGGGCGGGGAAAGATAGACAATGGTGAAAAGAAGAATGCCCAAGAAAATAAAGGACAACCTTTTTAAATCTATTCTCCTCGCTGCAGCCAAGAAATCAATCTGGTTGGTCATGGTCACTCTTTATCCCTGTTTTTTCGTTTCGTCGGGTTTTTATTACTCCAACGAAACCAGCGTAACGACCGGTTCACTTTTATGCGTCTCAGTATGAAAAAATTCGTGAAATATTTATCATAGATCCACAAATAAAAATAACCGCGGTGTAAATATAGCAAGAATCTCCATCATTGTCAAGTTCAGAATCCGGGGATTACCGGCGATAAGTTCATTAAGATTTTCGGTCGTCGTTAACCCCTTTTCGTCATCTTTTGCGCTTGGATTGTAAATATTTTTGGGTTATATTATCAAGTAATCCAATTATCCAAGACAATGAGGTCAGGACATGCACTGGAAAATCCTCCCTTACACTCGCACTCTTCGTCAGCCTCACCTGTTCTCTCTGATGACGCGGGTTGTTGTTTGCCTGAGTTTTGCCATCTCGACAATTGGCTCAGCGGAGGTGCTGAGCTTCAAGGACAACTGGGGTGAAGCCGGCTTCAATTTAGTTTCCCAGAGCAACTCCGGCGTTGAAGTGGTGTTCTCCGTAACGGAAATGGCACTGAATGATCTGGAGATTGACGGCCAGGTCATGCAGTTGGTTCAAATTCCAGGGATTTACCTGCCCAATGATCCGGGGGCACCCAATTTGCCCGGCACCGGCCGTTACATTGCCATTCCGCAGGGAGCTTCTGTTCGCGTTGAGATCCTCGATTCGCGCTGCGAGGTCTATTCCAATCTGGACGTTGCGCCTGCTCCTCCCATTCCCCTGGAGACGGACGATTCCCCGCCGATTTATCAGAAGAATCCCGATATCTATTCAAAAAACAGCTATTATCCACAAAGTCCAGTTAACCTGTCCGAAGTCCAAAACATGCGCGGGGTGGACTGCGTCATTCTGGGCATCTCTCCCTTCCAGTATAACCCGATAACCCGTGACTTATTGGTCTATAAGGACATTCGCGTGCGAGTTGAGTTTATCGGTGGGAACGGCCATTTCGGCGAAGACCGTCTGCGCAGCCGCTATTGGGAACCCATTCTGCGGCAGCATTTGATCAACTACGAGTCGCTCCCTGAGGTTGATCTGAACCGTCTGCCTCAGATGGATGAAGACAACTGCGAATACGTCATTATCGTTCCGGACGATCCGGTCTTCATGGCCTGGGCTGACAGCATCAAGCAGTGGCGCAACCAGCAGGGGATCATCACAGGTATTACGCCGCTCTCCGAAATCGGTGGAAACGACGCCACACTCATTTCAAATTATCTCATCAATGCCTACTATACCTGGGATGTTCCTCCAGTCGCTGTATTGCTTTTATCGGACTATCAGTATTCCGGCGATGAGTACGGCATCACCTCGCCGGTCTGGAACGGTTACTGCGTTTCCGACAACATATACGCCGACATGAACGCCGATGGCCTACCCGATCTGGCCATCGCCCGCATTACCGCTCAGGATGAAGTTCATTTAGAAACCATGATCCACAAGTTCCTGGATTACGAACGCAACCCACCCACCGATCCCGGCTTTTACGATCATCCCATTATGGCGGGCGGCTGGCAGGATGAAAGGTGGTTTATCCTCTGCACTGAAGTCATTCAAGGGTACTTCGAAACGCAGCATGGCAAGAGTCCTGTTCGAGAATATGCCATCTATTCAGGCAATCCGGGCTCGCAATGGTCCACCAACCAGAACACCTGGATGATCGTCAATTATTTCGGCCCCGGCGGTCTGGGTTATATTCCCTCAACGCCGGATTATCTGATTGACTGGGGCGGAAACGCCTCCCGGATCAACAACGACATCAACAGCGGCGCTTTTATACTCCAGCACCGGGATCACGGCTCGGAACTGGGTTGGGGCGAACCGGACTACAATGTCTCGCACCTCTACAGCCTTAACAACACCATGCTGCCGTTCGTATTCTCCACCAACTGCCTCACGGGGAAATACAACTGGTCGGGACAGTGTTTCACCGAGGCATTCCATCGCATAGAACACGGTGCGCTGGGCTTGATCGCCGCATCTGAAGTCTCCTACTCCTTCGTAAACGACACCTATCAGTGGGGCGTTTACGACAGCATGTGGCCCGATTTCGATCCCGGCTACGGCATGGACTTGACCGGATCGAATACTTTACGTCCCTGTTTTGGGAACGCTTCAGGTAAATATTACCTGCAGACTTCCGGTTGGCCCTCCAACCCGAACAATAAAGTGCATACTTATCACCTCTTCCATCATCACGGTGACGCTTTCATCACGCTGTACTCTGAAGTCCCGCAGGAATTGACAGTTACCCATGCGCCGGTGCTCTTCCCTGATATGACGGGATTCGCCGTCACGGCAGACTCGGGAGCCGTTATCGCGCTGACTGTGAACGGCGAGATCATCGGTGTGGCGGAAGCGACCGGAAGCTCGGTGAACGTCCCCATCGAACCGCAGCAGCCCGGCAGCACCATGCTCGTGACCGTGACCCTGCAAAACTACTATCGGTACACAGAAGAAGTGGACATCATCACACAGGAAGAGAATTACGTCATCTTCAGCGAACTGGGATTGAACGACGCCACCGGCAACAACAATCAGTTGCTCGATCTGGGCGAGGACGTTCTGCTAACCATCGCCGTTCAAAATTTCGGCACGCAGACGGCCAGCAATATCGCCGTAACCATCAGCACCGAGGATGAGTACGCCGCCATTCTGGACAGCACCGAGGTCTATGCCTCCATCCCCAGCGGAGGTCGGGCGGTTGTTTACGACGGCTTTGAAATAAGCGCTCTGAGTAATATTCCGGATTTGCATATCATTGACTTCACCATGAACGCCACGAACGGCGATTCAACCTGGGTATCGTTCTTCAACATCACGGCACATGCGCCCATCGTTGCCTATCAGGATCATGCTATCTCCGATCCGACCGGCAATAACAACGGCCACCTCGATCCGGGCGAGACCGCCGATTTTGACGTGAGCATATCAAACGAGGGCAGCGGTGACGTCTCTGATCTAACCTTCACGCTGGATTGCACTGAACCGCTGATCACGATCAACAACAACAGTACCACTCTGGGCGAACTTAGCTCTGGAGCAAATGCAATTATATCCTTTGAAGAGATCACCGCCGATGAGGATATCATGCAGGGTGATACTGTCCTTTTCGTGCTGAACGTTTCAGCGGCCAACGGCTATGAAACATCCGCGGAATTCAGCGTTATCGTCGGCGACCTGCGTCGCAATCCCATCGGGCCGGATACTTATGGATATTATGCCTACGATCTTTACGACGGCCCCGATGCCCCGGTTTTCGACTGGCTGGAAATCGCTCCGCAGGCGGGAGGAAACGGAACCGATCTGGAGCTGGGTGATGCGGAAACAGCCCTGCTGGATCTACCCTTCCCCTTCAGATTCTACGGCTACGATTACGACCAGATAACCGTCTGCTCACACGGCTGGATGTCGTTCGGCATTGACACCGTCTTTTTCCCCATGAACCGACCCATTCCCGATGGCGTTCCACCGAATAAGATGGTGGCAGGTATCTGGGATGATCTCAATCCCGCTTTGGGAGGCCAGGTATGCTACTACGATGATTACGACAACTTCCGATTCGTCGTGGAATGGTATGACGTCCCCCACAGCGCCAATCCCGGCATCGAAGAGACCTTCCAGGTCATGATCTACGACCCCATTGTCTATATCACCCCCACAGGTGACGGCGAAATTGTCGTCAATTATCAAGATGTCAGCAATTACATAGACGGCTGCACAGTAGGTATCGAGAACCACGACGGCACGGTAGGCATCCAATTTCTCTACGACGACGAATACGATGCTCTGGCCATGCCTCTGGAAGATGGCTTTGCCATCAAGTATTCCACAGCAGAGCCCATCGTGGTTACAGAGGCGCTCTCTACGAAGCCGCTGCCGAAGGCTTACCTGCTCTCGCAGAATTACCCCAACCCCTTTAATCCGACCACTCATTTGTCCTTCAGTCTGCCCAAATCGGGGAACGTTTCCATGATCGTGTATGATATTCAGGGTCGGGAAGTCGCTCGCCTGGTGGACGGCTGGCGGAACGCCGGTTCACATGACGTCACCTTCGATGGAGATGGGCTGGCCTCGGGCATCTACCTGGTGCGAATTACCGCAGGTCAATTCAGCCAGACGCGCAAGATGGTGCTGCTGAAGTAACGCAGAGACGAGATGATCGGGCGATTGGCGAATCACCAGGCCATCGGAGATTAAAAGAAGAAACGAGGCGGATCGAGAAATCCGCCTCTCTTATTTTTATAGTAATGCTCGAAGTTTTGTCCTATGATTTAATATTCGAACATCGCTATTGGGAATCTTTTCCCACGGGCGATACGAGGTGAAACAATAATTCTTTTTGCGAAAATAAAAAAAAGCTTGACATTCTGTAATTGAATTATTATATTTGTTTGGTGCGGAATTATCACCCCCAGGGGGTAACATATATTTGCGATCAATAATAAATATCCCTCATGACAGTAACTAATTTGCAAATCATTGAATGTTTAGCCGATCTGGGCTTTAGCGAGCGAGAAGCCAAAGTCTATGTTGCACTGCTTAATAAACGCCACGCTTCGGCTACGGACTTGCAGAAGATCTCCGGTGTTCCGCAGAGTAAAATCTACGAAATAATCGGAAGTTTAGTCCGCAGAGGCTACTGTTTAGAGAGGAAAGTGGGGCGCAAACGCAGTTTTGGAATCATTGATCCACAGCTTACGCTGGCGCCGGCTTTCGAGAAACTGCAGAGAAAGCTCAAAAACTGCCACATCCTTAAAAAGAAGATCTATGAGATCTACGCCAACAGCGACAAAGTCACCGAACCGTTGGAATACGTGGAGATTTTACGCGGCAATGAAAACATTCACCACCGCTATTGCCAACTGGTACGAGACACCGACGAAGAACTTCTCGGCTTCGGCCGCGGTCCCTATACCTGCGATACGAGCGAAAAAGCCAGGGAGCAAGACAACGAGGAAAGAGCAATCTTGAAAAGGGGGGGCATCGTCCGCTGGGTTTATGAAATTCACCTCCCCGAGGAGGAACGGATATTGGAGGATTTCAAATTATTGCAAGATAACGGCGCTGGGATCAGAGTGGCTGAGACTTTGCCCATCAAGATGATGATCTTTGATCGGAAATCCCTGTTGGTCGCCGAGGAAGAACTTCTGGCGCAAAGAGGCGAACTGGTCATGTCTATCATCAAACAACGCAACATCGTGAACGCTTTCCGCGCTTTATTTGAATTCTTCTGGAACCAATCCGTTGATTTAGAGAAATGGCTGAGCCGGCATAAAAGCCGCCTACAAAAAACGGTAGAATATGAATAATAAAACTGAAGTTGTGAGAAAAATGAGCCAAGAGAAATCCATTCGGAGGTGGAAATGCAAACCTTGAAAAGCTCAGTTCTGTTATCGCTTCTCATCGCACTGATGGTAGGTACGCCGGCAATGGCGCAGCCGCAAATCAGCGGACCACAATCGGGGATGCTGGGACCGGGGACTTACCTGGTTGTAGGAAACATCCGCGTGATAACGGACGAGACACTCACGATCGTTCCCGGCACAACGTTTCTGCACAACGGCAATTGGATCTGGGAAATCTCAGGGCAATTGAACGCCGAAGGCGCCGAGGGAGACAGCATCCACTTCGTCCGCCAGAATCCCATTGATGATCACCGCTGGGGAGGCATTCGCTTCCAGGAAGGTGCGAGTTCGAACAGTACGATTGATTATTGCGTTATTGACTACTGTTATCACGGTATCCAACCCTACTACACTTACGGGGGTGGCATTTACACGAACACCGCAGATATTGCGATAACCAACAGCAGGATTTCGAACTGCTCCAATTACTGGGACGGCGGCGGCATTTATGCTGAAGCGGCCGACGTCGTGATTGAAAACTGTTTGATCGTAGACAACACCGCCGCCAGCGGTTCAAACGGCGGAGGAATCCTTCTGAATAATTGTGATGCAGCGCAGGTATTAAACTGCGAGATTGCCCGCAACTCCGCCACCGGCACGTGAGGCACCTGTGGAGGTGGCGGGATCCGCTGCATAAATTCTCCTGCGCTCATCTCACACAACGTCATTTACGATAATACAGCAGTTTACTACGGTGGCGGCATTCTGGCCTCAGGCTGCACCCCGACCCTGATCAACAACACCATCACTCAGAACCGATGCACGTCCACGTCCTCGGCCGCCCATGGAGGCGGCATCTGGGCGAATGCTGGTGCAGGTTTTGAAGGTGAAAATAACATCATATACTACAACTACGCCACCAATGATCCGGAATGCTCCGGAACAGTTGAAGTTAATTACAGCTGCTGTTCCGTACCCATTGCGGGAATCAACAACATAACCGATGACCCCATGTTCGCCAATGCCGCCTTGAATGACTTCAACCTTCTCGAAGGCTCGCCCTGTATTGATGCCGGCAATCCCAGCAGTCCACTCGATCCGGATGGCACCTACGCGGACATGGGCGCGCTCTTCTTTGACCAGGGCCCCGGCGGTTTATCTGCACCGGCGGCTCCCAGCAATTTCACCGTGGCGCATAACAACTCCCAATTGATCGCAACGCTGTCCTGGACCAATCCGTCCACAACCCCCTTCGGTGCGCCCCTGACTGAATTAACCGGTGTGAAGGTCTATCGCGAGGACGATTTAATCGCAGATCTCACCGACGTCGTCATAGGGCAACCCTACGAATACGAGGACAGCGCGGTTCCCTCAATCGGGATGTGGGAGTACACCCTACTGCCCTACAATTCCTTCGCTAACGGCCTGTACACTTCAGCTTCCGCCTGGATTGGTATGGACACTCCGGGTGAACCCGGAAACGTCATCGCCACACCGGATCCCAATCAGGCCCTGGAATGCACTATCACCTGGGACAGTCCAACTGTGGGAGCTCATGGCGGGTACTGGCCGGCAGGATCCTGGACAGGCCAGAAGGTCTACCGAAACGGCAACTTAATCGCCGACCTGACGGGATCAAACAACACGTACTTAGATAATAACATCCCTATCGCCGAGTGGTACTCTTACGGAGTTTCTTACTACAACTCCACCGGAGAAGGGCCGATTACCCCCGCCGAGCCTAATCCTGTCTTCGTGGGACCACCGCAGTTCCTCGAAGTAACGTATGACTGGGTTGAAATCAGCACTATTGGCACGAATACGGGAATCACCGGTGACGATCAGGTTCTCGGGCCCTTCAACATCGGGTTCGCCTTCCCATTCTACGAGTACAGCGCGCCGACTCAGGTTTGGATCTGCTCCAATGGGTGGGCATCATTCAGTCAGGTAACCTACGGCGCCTACTTGAACTACCCAATTCCGACCTCTTCAGCGCCCAACAACCTCGTCTGTCCCTTCTGGGATGACTTGAATCCCAGCCAGGGCGGAGATATCTACTACTACTACGATGAGACGAATGACCGATTCATCGTCGAGTGGAAGGACGTTCCACACTACAGCACTGGTGGCAACTATACCTTCGAAATGATTCTCTACCCGAATGGAGACATTGATTTGATGTACAACGACCTGTCCCCGGGAACACCAAACTCCGCGACGGTGGGCATCGAAAATGCCACTGGAACGAACGGCATTCAGGTCACTTATGACGGTTCCGGACCACTCGAACCAGAGGCCGAAATGGGCATTCGCATCTTCTCGGTGGCTCTGGGAGCGGCTAACGTTGCCGTGACGCTGACACCCTACGGCGCTCCCATTCAGATTCCGGCCCCCGGTGGCAGTTTCGATTACAATATCGCCGTTGAGAACCTTGAGGGATCTCCCGTCACAGGTGACGTCTGGTGCGACGTGCTTCTGCCCAACGGATCAATCTATGGGCCGGTTTTGGGGCCGGTCAGTGTGGTAATGCCCACAGGTTTCAGCGGCAACCGAGACCGCACGCAGAGCGTCCCCGGAGCAGCACCGTCGGGAACCTACACTTACAACGGATATGTTGGTTCCTTCCCGGGTGCAATCTGGGCGCAGGATTCCTTCACCTTTGAAAAACTGACGACCGGTGATGGCCCCTGGGTAGGAGAATGGACCAATACCGGCGAATCCTTTGACGATTGGATGGGCACTCCTGCAAAAACCGTGATACCGGATGTCTTCTCGCTGGACCAGAATTATCCTAATCCCTTTAATCCAACGACGACCATTCGCTTTGCACTGCCTGAGGCCGTCAGGGTTAACCTGAAAATATACGACATCACGGGACGCCTCGTCACTACATTGGTAAACGGCTGGCGCGAAGCTGGCTACCATGAAGCATCATTCGATGCCAACGGATTAGCTTCAGGTATGTACATCTACCGCATAAAGGCCGGCGATTATACGGACTGCGGCAAGATGATGCTGATGAAATAGTGCCTCCGTTCAAAGGGTATCGGTTAGCGGGAACTCTGAACCTGAGTTCCCGCTGCTGCAATTATTATTGCACGTGAGTTTCTCATCCTTGCAGAACTCGAAAATGAATGCGACTGAAATTGTACTGATGAAATAATCCTTGATTTACTTAAGACGAAAACGTAAATTTATTATGCAGTACATCTGATTTCGCTCCTAAGCGCTATCCATAGGAGTTGGATCTCACGATTAAAACATATCAGGAAAGGAAATGATGAAAAAGTGGGCGATTAAATACGGGCTCGCGTTGATAGGTCTGACCGTTCTTTCAGTACCCGTTTTCGGGACAACCTATATGGTCAATCCCGAGGGCACCGGAGATTTCCCCAACATCCAAGCCGCGATCAACGCGACCGTTGACGGTGACACGGTGCAATTGACCGACGGGGTGTTTACCGGGGAAGGGAATAAAAATATCAGCTACCTCGGTAAGGCCATCACCGTCTGCTCGCAGAGTGGTAATCCCGACGCCTGCATCATTGACCCTGAGGGAGTCATGGGGCAGAAAAATATCGGTTTCGACTTCCACTCTCAGGAGACTTCCGAGGCAGTCTTAAGGGACCTGACCATCAGGAATGGAGTTGCAGGCGCATCTTGACCGGATTGCTATGGCGGAGGGATCCTCTGCGTAGAAGGTTCATCACCGACGATCATCAACGTGATCTTCCTCAATTGTTACGCCGATAGCTACGGCGGTGGGATGATGAGCGAATCCTCGGCTGCACCGACGCTAATAAACTGTACCTTTATCGGCAATAGCGCCGGGGCCAACGGTGGAGGTTTTTACTGCAGCTTGAATGGGATGGCTACGCTCGACCACTGCGTTTTCCACGATAACGAAGCTGGGATGAGTGGCGGTGGAATCGGATCTGATGTTAACGCATCAGCTACCATCATTAATTGCACCATCTCTGATAACCAGTCTCCCTATGGAGGAGGTATTTTCCTCTGGGGTGGCTCGATCACCCTGGAAAATACCATCATCTCCTTCAGCAGCGTGGGAGAGAGCGTCGGCTCTTTCGGCGGCACAGTGGACCTCATGTATTGTGACGTCTACGGAAATGAAGGGGGCGATTGGGTCGGCCCGATAGCGGGACAATTTGGAATAAACGGCAATATCAGCGACGATCCCCTTTACGTTGATCGTCGTAACGGGGATTACCATCTGACTGAAGATTCTCCCTGCATCGACGCGGGCAATCCTGCCAGTCCTTACGATCCGGACGGGACGGTTGCAGACATGGGCGCGTTCTACTTCCACCAGGGTTCCGGGATTGGTGATGAAGGACAGAGCGAGCGCCTTACGGAATATCGTTTAAACCCGGCGTATCCGAACCCCTTCAATCCCACCACAACCATCAGTTTCCAGTTGCCGGTGGCGGGTTTCGTCACATTGGAAATATTCGACGTTAACGGGCGCGCCGTAGGGGCACGGCATGCCGTGCCCCTACAAAACGCGTGGCATCCCGCCGGCACCCACGAAGTCACCTTCGATGGATCGGGATTGGCGTCAGGCCTGTACATCTACCGCATTCAGACCGGTGATTACACCGCCTCTGGGAAGATGGTGCTGATGAAATAGCTTTGAATTATAGATAGCCAACTTCTCGGAGCCTTGCGTAAAAGGCTCACGATTTTGTCAAACTAGTTGAAGAACTGTAGTGGCAGGGGTTTAGAATGATTTCTAAACTCCTTTTTTTGTGTTTGTTCGGAAATCCAGAAGTACCGGTCGAAAGACATGTTTCTCGGCGGACAACAGTTATACTGACAAAGGCTTGTCAACTGAATATTGGACAAAATTTTCTATGTTATCGATAGAAACTCCGTATGACGTTTAGAGTATAATACTTTAGGGAAAGTGTCTCCAATGTACTTCATTTGTTGTTGTCACGTAAGCAATTATCCTCATTGTTAGTTCTGGATAGCCAATGTTACAATGAAAAACATGACTGAAAGATCACTGCTTCTTTCGAGACTGTGTTTTGAAAAGAATCCGTTGGCTGTCTTTTGGGTTGATGCTCAGGCGCGGATTGACTGGGTTAATCCTGCAGCGTGCAGATATCTGGGTTATACCGAGGCTGAACTGACGTCTATGACCGTTCACGACGTTGACCCTGATTATACCAGGGATATCTGGCCTCGACACTGGGAAGAAGTGAAGAACAAGGGTGTGCTAACCTTTGAAACAAGGCTCCGCACTAATGACGGTAATATCATACCGGTCGAAGTAACGGCGAACTCCGTCCAGTTAGAGGGCAGGGAGTTTCACTTGAGTTTCGCCCAGGATATCTCCAGACAAAAGAGAACAGAGGAAACTCTGAGGAACGCCCTGGCTGAGTTGGAGAAACTGAAAGATCGTTTGAAGACGGAGGATAATTACCTTCGAGAAGTAATCGGTAATGTGCAATACTCCAATCCTATCATTGGCCGAAGCGACCAACTGAAGAGAACCCTGCGAAAAGTAGAGCAGGTGGCTGTTACAAATACAACAGTATTGATCCGTGGTGAAACTGGCACGGGAAAGGAATTGATCGCTCATGCAATTCATAATCTAAGCTCACGTCGGGAAAAACCATTTGTCAAAGTTAACTGTGCAGCCTTGCCGGGTCATCTTATCGAGAGTGAGCTTTTCGGGTATGAAAAAGGTGCCTTCACGGGAGCATTTTCGCGCAAAATTGGCCGCTTCGAATTGGCTGATGGCGGAACGATCCTCTTGGACGAAATCGGTGAGCTCCCCATTGAGTTGCAGGCGAAACTGCTTCGAGTTCTGGATAACGGAGAATTCGAGAGACTGGGCAACCCCAGGCCAATAAAAGTTGACGTCAGGGTCATTGCTATTACCAACCGGAACCTGGAAAAAGCTATAGATGCAGGCAATTTTCGCCAAGACCTCTATTACCGACTGAACGTCTTTCCAATCGTCATTCCACCCCTTCGTGATAGAAAACAGGATATTCCCCTTTTAGCCGAATATCTTGCCACTACATTCAGCACCAGGATAGGGAAAAATAAGTTAACAATTCCAAAATACGTAATGGATGCCCTATTAGCATATTCTTGGCCGGGCAACGTGCGAGAGCTGAGCAACGTCATTGAAAGCGCCCTGATTTCTTCCCAGGGAGAGACGATTTCTATCAATCACTTACCCCAACACATCCTTAGTAGGGCATTGGTGTCTTTGCCTGAACGACAGTTCACTGGCACCTGGGGGTTAAATGCAATCGAGCGAAACGCAATAATGGAGTGCCTGAAACAAGCTAATTGGAATAAGGCGGAAGCCGCCAGGCTACTGGGAATAACTCGATCTACACTCCAGAGCAAGATCCAAAAACACGGGATAAACAAAGACAATCAATAAGACAGCGCGACGGATTCTAAACGTCGGCAAGACGGATTTTATACATATTCTTCAATCGCTACCTTAAGATTCTGTCCCCTTGACATCTCCTAAGTTCCCTCCTCAAGTACCTTTATAACAAGTCATTAGAATAAAAATGCCTGCCTCTCGCCAATGCATAAAATTATTTGGCATTTTATTTGCATATAATGTTTAAAAAATTGATATCGTGGGGATCAATAACCTTATCACAGAAGGATAGAGTATCCGAATTGAGTTTACCAAAGTCTGCTTAGAAATAAGAAGCCGTATCTTATACTAAATTGGGGGGAGTAATGACAACATCAAACGAATTGACTTCTGCTATTCTTGAAATCGCCAGGCGCAAGAATATTGTGATCAATTCCAAACAAGCTCGGCAAATTGCAGATGATCGCTTCGTGGAAATTCAAAAGGCAGTCGCTGAAGCGGCTGAAGATGCCGTGGAAGAGTTGGTGGAAAGTTACTGGCTGGACAGGGAAGAATCGTTTTTGATTAGCCAACTCGGTTGACCTTCAGATTGGCGGGCAAAGAACGTAACTCTATTCGCCGATCAATCCTATTTTAAAACTGTTGTAGACCGTGCCTTGGGATCATTGCCACGAAGGGGTTGATTTAGAGCAATGACGTGCTGATACTTTTGCGATAGTCTCAATCCATCTTATGTGAAGCATGGTGGATACAGATGACTATATTACTTTTTTGGTACATATAACCTCCTGTTAATAAAAAACGTAGAGCCATCCACCGTTAAGAAAATAAAGCCGTTTCCCGGCTTTTTTTGCTCTAAATCTCAGAATGCCCATAGTGTTCCCTCGGGACGAATCACCTATCACGATCCAAAGCACGGGCAATGTTGACTTGATAGAGGACCCGCCTAAAGACTGTTTTCGTCATGATTGAAAAAATTGACTGCGGAAAAAATCCCTTGTTTTTTGGGTCGAAATTGCTTATATTGATAAAAAGCATCCCTAAGCAATTTAACTCAATTTTCTGGAGGTCCGATGATGAATTGCTCGAAGTTTGGCTCGCAGTGGATCCTTTCCATCTTAATACTGGCATTGATCTGCACGAACGTTTCCTTCGCGGATGAGAATCCTCAGGTCATACCCCCCGATTGGGATCCCGTTATAGGGCCCCCAATTGAGAAAACCCCCTGGGAAGCCGCCAACGAGCATCTGGTTGACTATAAATATCCCACCGATGATCCGCCTCCACAGCCGGTCGTCAATCCGGCAGAATGGGAGCCGATGACCGGGGTGCTGATCCGCTACCCGCTGGGCTTGCCCACCAGCCTCATCGCCGAGATGTCGGAGGATGTGGAGGTTATGACCATCGTATCGGGCGCATCGCAGCAGCAACAGGCTTACAACCAGTATCAGTCCGCCGGAGTGAACATGGACAACTGCACCTGGCTGGTGGCTCCTTCCAACAGCATGTGGACGCGGGATTACGGCCCCTGGTACATCTTCACCGGCAATGACGAGCAGGGCATCACCGATCACATCTACAACCGCCCCTGGCGCCCGGATGATGACAACATCCCCTGGGTGCTGGGCGCAGCCATGAACATCCCGGTTTACGGCATGCCGGTTATCCACACCGGCGGCAACTACATGAGCGACGGCATGGGCATCGGCATGTCTACCAATCTGGTTTACGATGAAAATCCCGGCCTGACGCAGCAGCAGGTGGATGACTACATGTTCGAATACGTCGGCATCGAAGATTACGACGTGGTGCCCGACATATTAAGCGGCGGCATTCACCACATTGACTGCTGGGCGAAAATGCTGGATCCGGGGCGGATTTTAGTGAAACGGTTGGATCCCCCCAATCCTACCCTGGAAGCCAATGTGGCTTACTGGGAGAGCAAGATCAGCTCGTACGGTCGCCCTTACGAAGTCATCCGTATTGATTGTTATTCTTCCACACCCTACACCAATTCCCTGATTTTGAACGACAAGGTTTTCGTTCCCCTCTTCGGGGGCGCCCTGGACGACCAGGCTATGCAAACCTACGAAGAAGCTATGCCCGGCTACGAAATTCTGGGTTACTACGGTAGCTGGGTTTCGGACGACGCCATTCACTGTCGCGCTATGGGTATGACCGACCGCTACATGCTGCGCATCGTTCACGTGCCGCTGTTAGACCAGGAGAATACCGGCCTGGATTACGAGGTCGAGGCGACCGTCCATGCATACAGCAATCAGCCGCTTTTGCCGGGCATGCCCGAAATCCTGTGGAAGGTCGAAGGAGGGTCCTACAGCTCTGCTTCCATGGCTTACCAGGGTGACGATCTTTACCTTGGGTACATCCCCGCGCAGCCCGATTATTCGACCATATACTACTACATTCACGCCGAGGACGAATCTGGGCGCAGGGAGAATCATCCCTACATCGGAGCGGGAAATCCGCATCACTTCTTCGTGGCGCCGGATACCATCGCGCCGGAGATCGTCCATCAGCCGCTGGAGAACTTGTCCGTGTACGAATGGCCGCCGATGATCAGCGCGCAGGTTACGGATAACTCCGGTGTGGATGAAGTTTACGTCGAGTACGCCATAAACGGAATCTCCCAACCGAACGTCACGCTGACACCGGTGGGTAACATTTACAGCGGCCAGCTTTCGGGCACGGTTTCCATCGGCGATAGCTACGAATACCGCATCGTGGCAGTTGATGCTTCAGTGGGTGCCAACACCGCATATAGCCCGGAAACTGGAATGTATGGCGGCGATATCGTACCCGCCTACCTGTCTGATATGGAAGACGGTGCTCCGGACTGGACGCATGGCGTCGTTCTGCCGGGCTTCAACGATCAATGGCATCTCACGACTCAGCAGAATCATACAACCGGCGGAACCTATAGCTGGAAGTGCGGCGATACCGGAACCGGCGCCTACGGCAACCTCTTAGACGCCGGATTGGTCAGCCCCGAGTATACCATCGAGGCCGGATCCCGCCTGACCTTCTGGCAAATCATGTCCGCTGAGACCTCTTCCTCCTATCCCGGCTACGCCTACGACGGTGGTCTCGTCGAAGTCTCGGTGAACGGCGGCGATTGGACGCAAATCACGCCTATCAGCGGCTATCCCTATCTCGTCAGAGTGGGATCAACACCCGGGCCTTTCCCCGCGGAAACGCCCATCTTCTCCGGGCTCACCAGCGGTTGGGAAGAGGTTTCCTTCGATCTTTCGGGCATTGCCGGTGACGTTCGTTTCCGCTTCCGTTTCGGCAGCGACGGCTCTACTGCCGAAGAAGGGTGGTATCTCGATGACGTACTGCTGGTGCTGGGCACCGGCGGCGCGCCGCCTCTGGAAATTACCCTCACGCCGGAAAATCCACCCATCATCATTCCCGCGACAGGCGGAAGTTTCAATTATAACATCGCCGGAGCGAACAACGGCGCCACGCCCGAAACCGCCGACATCTGGTGCGACGCTACTCTGCCCAACGGATCGAATTACGGGCCGACCTTAGGCCCCATCACCGGCTTCACATTCCCGGGCAATTGGTCCACCAACCGGGATCGGACGCAAACCGTGCCGGCTGGAGCGCCTTCCGGTAACTATTCGTACAACGGCTACATCGGTATCTACCCCGACATCATCTATGCTCAAGACAGTTTCTCCTTTGAGAAACTGAGCACCGGTGATGGCGAGTTGGTAGATACGTGGCTGAACACCGGCGAACCCTTTGTCGAACCGCTGGCATCCACGGCTGACGTTATACCAGAAAGCTTTGCTTTGTTGCAGGCCTACCCCAACCCCTTCAACCCAACCACGACGATCAGCTATGCACTGCCCAGTGCATCACTTGTGAAACTGACGGTTTACGACCTGCAGGGCCGGAC
>CAZHMN010000059.1:0-18160 GCA_964533705.1 uncultured bacterium | reverse complement strand
GGGCTTTCATTCTCCCTTGGGGGGATGGGATAGCCTTCGATGATTTCGGCTCCTTTTTTCCGAGCGAATTCCACGGCGGCTTCCAATAAAGCTAACGATACCCCTTTCCGCCTGTATCCCTTGGCGACGAAAAAGCAGACCACCGACCAAACAGGCTGATCGTCAACACGGGCTAAAACGCGTGATCTCTCCAGCGCTGGAAAGCTCTCCCGTGGTGCCACACTAACCCAGCCGATCGGTTCGCCACCGTCGTAGGCCAGCAGACCGGGCTCTTCCTCACTCCGGACGATCTCCTGGAGTGCTCTGCGGTTCGGCTCGCCCTTGTTCTTCTCGAATTCCGAACGTGACAGCCGCCACCACATGCACCAGCAACCTCCGCAGGCGCCCCGCGGACCGAAAAGTTGCTCCAAGTCGTTCCAACGGTCGGAAGTGACGGGATGGACGGTTAATTCAGCCACATCTATTATTCAAAAATCCGCTTTACTGATCCAGAGATCAACCTGCCGTCCTTAATCTCTCATTGATTACCGCAGACAGGAGTTCCGGTTCATCGGTTCCAATTCTGATTACGCTTCCCTTTTTCATTTTCAGTTCCACAGCGTCGAGGCCGGATATGTTATAAAGCCGGCCGCCCCCGGGAATTTTGCGGATGCCCCAACCCCACCACCAGGAATTTTTCACCGGCTGGCAGGATTCAATCTGGTCAAAAGGAATTCGCTTGCCGATTAGCCCGATGCCGAACTTCAGTCTCATGGAGCTCTCGTCAGTGAAAACCGTCAAATTGTGAAAGAGCAATAGCACAGCGATGATAAGCAGCACGGAGAAGCCGAGGATGATAAAGGTCACCACCGCTTCTTCCTGCCTGAGGCCAGGCAATCCGCTGTGGCGGTACCCCAGCCAGATGATATACAAGAAGACCACAAGCGAAATCACCATAAGCAGGCGTATCAGGGATCCGCTCTGGGTGTGGTGGTACATCTCTCAGTAACTTACTTCAGCACCTTGATGGTGATGGCATTGCGAGGGCACTCGGAAGCGCAGATGCCGCAGCCCTTGCAATAGTCGTAGTTGATCAGATAGCCGCCTTCGGGATTACGCGAAATGGCAGCATCCGGGCAGAAGACCATGCAGTTGTCGCATTCAGGACAGGTGCCGCAGGAGAAACAGCGCTGAGCTTCTTTTCGTGCTTCTTCTTCACTGAACCCGGAATAGACTTCTTCGAAGCTCTTTACCCGTTTCGGAATGGCTAATCCGCGCGGCTCGGAGCGTTCTTCGAAGTTGAAGTAAACGGGATTGATTTCCTCCCAGACCACCTTGTGGTGACTGTGTCCTTGGAGAGAATGTTCGATCTCTTCGCAGGGTGGTAGGTCCTTGCCCTGGAGAAAAGAATCTATGGCGATTGCGGTCTGGCGCCCGTGACCTACCGCGTGAGTGACGGTGCCGTCACCGGTGGCGGTATCTCCACCGGCGAAAACGTCGGGCAGGTTAGTGCGGCCGTAACCATCCACCAGAATGCCCCAACTCTCCGCCTTGACATCTGAACTCAGAAATCCGAGATCCGGCTGCTCTCCGATGGCGGTGATGACCATATCCGCTTCGATTTCGAAATTGCTGCCCTCGATAGGTACGGGGCGGCGGCGCCCGGATTCGTCGGGTTCGCCGAGTTCCATACGCACGCATTCGACCTTCAGAATGCGACCATTTTCATTGCCATGAACCTTAACGGGCAGGGTCAGGAAATCAATGGGGATGCCCTCCTCCAGGAGGTCATCAATCTCGTCTGAAATGGCGGGCATCTCTTCACGGGAGCGGCGATAGACGACGCGGGGCTTGGAGCCCATGCGCAGTGCGGATCTGGCCACGTCCATGGCCGTATTTCCGCCGCCGACGACTACGATACGGTCACCCAGATTGATCCTATCATTGAAAGCAATCTTACGCAAAACCTCGATGCCGGGAATGACGTCCTCCAATTCCTGCCCCTCAGCACCGAGCTGGCGGGACAGGTGAAACCCTGTGGCGATGAAGACTGCGTCGTGCTTTTTGCGCAGATCTTCGAAGGTGACGTCCTGACCCACGCGCGTGTTCAATTTTAGCTCCACACCGTGAGCCAGAATGAAGTCGATTTCACGCCTCAAGACTTCCTTGGGAAGGCGGTAATCGGGGATACCCAAGCGCATCATTCCGCCTGGTTCAGGGTGAGCTTCATATACGGTCACCTTGTAGCCTCGGCGAGCCAGTTGATAGGCACAAGACAAGCCCGCAGGCCCCGCTCCGACCACACCCACAGTCTCTTTCTTCTTTTCATCAATGAATTTCGGCTTGGGCTTTTTGTTAAAATTTACGTCGGCCAGGAAACGTTCCAACATGTGTATGTTGAGCCGTCCGCCCAGGTTTTCGCGGTTACACTCACTTTCACAGGGATGAGGACAGACCCGACCGCAGACACCGGGAAAGGGATTAGTCTTCAAGATCAAATCCCATCCCTCCTCGTATTTCCCCAGCCCGATCAGATGAATGAAATCCACAACGTCAGTACCCGCGGGGCAGCACAGATTACAGGGTGCAGCTTTTTCCTCGTATAACGGTTCGGCGTTGCGCCATGAGGCGGTTTTATTTACAGACATACTCCCCAGCGAGGCCGTAGTAATGGGAAGATCGCGATAGCTTTTTATCTCAACTTTTTTGTCGCTCATGATCAAGTATCTCGGTTTCAATCCGAATTATCGTGATAGACCTTGTATTCTGAAATGGACAATTTAACTCAGGGTTGGTTCGGTGACGATATGATAGGCATCCCGTGCCGCGGCGGCATTAGCCTCAGGTTTGGTGGGGACTTCTTCCTTGATGGCTGCGACGACCGAATCAATGCTGACCAGCCTGGTGATCTTGGCGAATGCACCCAAGATAGCGGTGTTCACGATCGGTTGGGTGATGGATCCCAGTTTATGCTCGATGGCGATATGGGCAGCGTTGACGCCCACAGGATGAAAGCGATCCGGGAAATTGAATTCGGAGACGTCTTTATCCGTGTTCACCAGGATAATCCCATCGTCTTTCAGGCCTTGAGTCACATCGTAGTACTGGATCAGTGAGGCATCCAGGATGATCAGGTGGTCAGGCGCGTAGACCTGGTTGCGCAGGCGGATGGGTTTGTCGGAAATGCGCACATAGGTCATTACCGGAGCACCACGCCGCTCGACGCCGAAGGTCGGGAAGGTTTGAACGTGTTTCCCTTCTTTGAAAAAAGCCACGGCCAGCAGTTTCCCGGCGATTACACCGCCCTGCCCACCGCGACTATGGAAGCGAAGTTCTATCATGGCATCTGCGAGTTTAGATTATGCAAAAGTTCAACTTAACGATTCAAGTTAAGAAATAATTGAAGTAATTTCAAGCAAAAACTCCAGAAAGTGGTCTGAGAGTAAAATAGAAATGATCATCTAAATACATCCCAGCATTCCCAAGCACCGCGTAGATTTATCTTGCATTTATTTGGCCGCTTGCTTAATTTATAATCGACAAGACATCGTCTCGTTCCGCATTAGTTAGTCATCTCTCCTTGCCCGATTTTAATCAGCTATGCAATCTCGTATATCGGTAGCTTTACCGCTTCCGGTTGATAAAACTTACACCTATCGCTGTCCCACTGAATTCGCCGATAGAGCCCTCCCGGGGTGCCGAGCCGTGGTCCCCTTCGGGAATCGGATCTTGACCGGCATCATCGTGGATAAGCCAGGGGACGAGCTTCCCGAAGAACGTCTCCGCGACGTTATTGACCTGCCCGACGCCGAGCCGCTGCTCAGCTCTGATCTCCTGGAACTCACCCATTGGATTTCCCGCTACTACTTCTGCTCCTGGGGAGAGGCTTTGAAGGCGGCTCTCCCCGCCGGACATCTGCAAGCGGGAATCCGGATCGCCAGACCAATAGGTAATCCAACTAATCACGCAAAAAAGCTGGGCAAGACAGAACAGAGAGTCCTGCGGATTCTGCAACAGAGCGGTGCGCAAAGTCCCGGTGCACTGGCGCGCCGACATAAAATTCCACAAGCATTAAAGCTCCTTCTGAAGTTGGAAGATCTCGGTTTGGTAAGAGTTGAACAAATCATGCCGAAGGGGGGGGTATCTGTACTGCTGCAGGAGAGGATTTCTCCAGCGGAAAACGTCAGCCGAACAGACCTGCTCAGTAGAGCTCAAGAGATCGCCGGAAAAGCCCCGCGCCAGGCGCAGATTCTTCGTGCAGTGGCAGAACATCCTGAAAAAAGCTGGATTGCAGCCGAATTGCTGGATTTCTCGCAAGCTCCTCGTTCTGCGCTGGGCAGGCTGATAAAAACCGGGTTTATAAAGTCTGAACGAGTGCAGATTAAACGCTATCCCACCCTGGAAACACTGACTTTGAAGGACGAAGCACCCCTACCCACCCCTAACGAGGATCAACAGAAGGCGATTGAAACAATTAATGGCGCTTTAGAAAGGAATGAGGCCCAAACCTTTCTCCTCTACGGCGTAACCGGTTCGGGCAAAACTCTCGTCTACCAGAAAGTGATTGAGGGGGTGGTAGCTTCCGGAGGGAGCGCTCTGGTTTTGATCCCTGAGATTTCGCTGACGCCCCAGATAGTGAGCCGCTTTCGGGCCTGTTTCGGCGACCGGATCGGCCTGCAGCATTCAGCCATGTCCAACGGCGAGAGGACCGATGTCTGGCGCGGCATTCGCGCGGGTGAATTCTCCATCGTGATCGGAGCGAGATCGGCGGTCTTCGCCCCTCTCAAGAATTTACGACTTATTATCGTTGATGAAGAAGGTGATGCGAGTTTTAAGCAGAACGAACCCAATCCCCGCTACAACGCCAGGGACGTAGCGCTGGTCAGAGCCGCACAAGTGGGGGCGGTAACCGTCCTGGGTAGCGCCACCCCAAGCGTGGAATCATTTCATAATGCAGAAAGAGGACGCTATACTTTGCTGGAATTGCCGAGCCGCGTTGACGGCGTTCCGGCACCATCCATTCGCTTTACCACTCCACCAAAGACCAAGGGAAAAGTCTTCGGCACCGAATTAGAGAGAGCAGTGGTGGGGCGCGTTCAATTGGGTGAACAGGCCATTCTACTGCTCAACCGGCGCGGATTTTTCACCTTCATCTTCTGTCCGCAATGCGGACATATTTTGCGCTGCCGCCATTGTGAAATAACGCTCACTTATCACCGCAAAGAGAACCTGCTCCGGTGTCACATCTGCGGCTACCACATCCCGCCACCGCGAACCTGCGCTGAATGCGGTAAATTGCTGAAATACGCGGGCACCGGCACTCAGCGCGTGGAGGAAGAACTCGCCGGATTGATTCCCCGGAGCAAAATGACCCGCCTGGACCTTGATACGACAAGCCGGAGAGGATCCCACCACCGCATCCTGAAAGGCTTCGCGCGGGAAGAACAGGCCATTCTCCTGGGCACCAAGATGGTGGCCAGAGGACATGATTACCCTCAGGTTACACTGGTCGGAGTCGTTTCCGCCGACGTGGAACTGGCTTTTCCCGATTTTCGCTGTGATGAACGCACTTTCACCCTGCTATTGCAGGCCGCGGGGCGGGCGGGGCGTTCTCCGGACAGCGGCCAGCCGGGCGAAGTATTAATTCAGACCTGGATGCCGGATCACCCTATTCTCAAGTTGGTTGAAAAAGGGGATTATCGGGCCTTCTATCAGCGGGAGATCGAATTGCGCCGCAGTCTGAATTATCCGCCCTGGGGTTGGATGATCCTCTTCATTTTCTCGTCAAGAGACTTCGACCGCGCCCAGAAAGCGGCGAGAGGATTCATCACCAAGGCGAGAAGTCGAATTAAGGAGGGCGAATGGATGGGCCCCACGGCCGCTTTTCGCTCTCGTTTGAAAGATAAACATCGCCTTCAAGTCGTTTTAAAAACCGGCCGGCAGCAGCGTTCCATTCGATCGAAAGTCCACGAAAAACTGGGCGAATTGATTGAAGAAATCAGAAACAATCTACCCAAAACAGTTCATATGGCCGTTGACGTGGATCCAATCCAGCTCCTTTGAAGTTAGTAAGAGCAGGTTGTCTTTTCATTCTGATTAATCTGCATTACGCTAGGTTTAAGTTCATCCATCATATCAATGAGCGAGTAACACGAAGACGAAACAAAAAAATATGACCGAATCCCCGAGCCAACCGGAATCGCAAAGCCCAACCGAAAAACCAATTACCTTTGAAGCGGTTCGAGCTTATCCGAAGGTTCAGATGCTGATGGATAAGGCGAACGAATTTTTGGGGATTATCGGTTACACGGAACACGGTCACCGGCACGGCAAAGTGGTGGGCAAGACCACCCGTCATATACTTGAATCGCTCGGGGATAACGGACGAGTTCAGGAATTGGGCGCCATCGCCGGTTATTTACATGACATCGGCAACGTGATCAACCGGGATCACCATGCCCAGACGGGCGCGATTTACGCGGGACAGATCTTAGAGGAAATGGGGATGCCCTTCTCCGAAGCCGTCGAAATTTTCGCCGCCATCGGCAACCACCACGAGGAGGACGGATTACCGATCAGCCGCATTACCGCGGCGTTGATCATCGCCGACAAGGCGGACGTGCACCGTTCCAGAGTCCGCACCACGCGCAGTCTACGCACCGACATTCACGACCGGGTCAATTACGCCGTCACGAAATCTGTGGTTACGGTTGACCCCGCCGCAAAAGAAATCACGCTCAACTTAACGGTGGATACTCGCCTCGCATCGGTGATGGAATACTTTGAGATTTTCATGTCGCGCATGCTGATTTCGAAGAAGGCGGCCAACTTTCTGAAGATGGAATTTCATCTGGACGTCAATGGCACTCACCTGCTATAAAGCGCCGCTATTGACGGCAGTACTCATTCTTATGACGCTCCTGACCTCGTCAATGGCGTTATCGCAACAGGGCCGATGGAGGGAACGTAGCAATGAACGGATCAAGTTATTCATACATCCCGGCGATGAGACGAACGCGTCCGGTCTGACGGAGGCCATTGACCAGGCGATGCCGGAATTAGAGACAAAATTAGGCATCAACATCCCCTACCAACCCAAGATTTTTCTGGTCACCAGCCAGGAGGAATTCGACCGGGCGACGGGAGGCACGCTTCCTCCCTGGTCAGAGGGCGTATCTTTCGCTGAAACGGGCGCAATCGTCCTGAAATCGCCTTCTTTCTCCGGTGATATCAACTCCTTGCACCGCACCGCGGTTCACGAGCTGGTGCACCTGATGATCGCCAAAAAAGCGGGACGCGGCGTGCCGCGCTGGCTGAATGAGGGATTGGCGCAATTCCTATCCGGAGAAGGTCAAGGGAAGGCGTTGATGCCTTTATCCCGAGCGCTCTGGTCTAACCATTTGCTCCCGCTGGCATCTATCGAAAGGGTTGACCGGTTCTCGCACGCTGATGCTGAACTCGCTTATCTACAAAGCTTTCATGCTACGGAGTTTTTCATCAATCAATATGGCTGGGAAACACTCCGCAATCTGTTATCGAAGCTCGGGGAAGGGGTACCGTGGGAAGTGGCCTTATTTCAGACCATTCAAACCGATCAAGCTGGATTCGAAGCTACCTGGCGAGCTCACCTGGAAAAATCGTATCGTTGGATGATCCTGTTAGATTCGCAGATCTACCTGTTCATCGGCGCTACGTTCCTGGTACTGTTAGCCGGCGTTGCCATGGTCAGGCGGAGGCGCCGGATATACAGAAAATGGGAGGCTGAAGACGGCCCCGAAGCGGGGATATTATGAAGAAAACTCTTGCATTTCTTATAATTTTACATAACTTTGAGTTACGCATAAAATCGCTTACGGGAAAGAGATGATTAGAACATCGAAGCGAACATTCCTCTGTGCAATAATCGTGCTGACCGCAGTATTCACCTGCAGTGATGTTGTCGCTCAGGGAACGGCCGGTTTTGAGATTCTGCGCTTGCAGACTCAGCCGCGGGGAAGCGCCCTGGCGGGCGCTCTGGTCGCTGACGCCAGCCAGATTGAAAACATTTTCTACAATCCTGCCGGATTGGCATCCATTTCGAAAAGGATTGGTACCGCTGGATACATGAATTATCTCATGGATATCCAATCAGGTTACCTGGCTTACGCTGATCCATCCTGGCCCTGGGGAGTCTGGGGCGTCAATCTGACCTACACGAACTACGGTGATTTCGACGGGCGCAGCGAAACCGGAGAGGATCTGCCCGATTTCTCCGCATCGGACGTCGTACTGGGTGCGGCATTCGGCAAGGAAATAAGAAAGAACCTCAGTGTGGGGGGAGGCGCCAAGTTCGTCTACTCCGACATCGAGGACTACAGCGGTTCGGCCCTGGCTTTTGACCTCGGAGGGCAATATACGCTCATTGAAGAACGCTTGAGGCTGGGAGCGGGCATCTACAACATCGGTTGGACGACGAATGCCTACCTCAGCCATAAAGACGATCTCCCGCTTTACTACCGGATAGGGATTTGGGGCGTTCCCAGAGATCTGCCCGCCAACCTCTACTTCTCCATGACGCTGTATCACGAATACGCCGACAATTACTCGCTGGGAAACTTCAGTGGTTCGAAATTCTTGGATTTTCTGGGAGACTTATATTACGGTGTCGGCGCCGAGTTTCACCCCATGGAAGCTCTATACCTGAGAGTGGGTTACGACACCAAAGGTCTGGATCAGAAAGTCGGAACCAAGAAGGACGGCTTTGCGGGTCTGGGGATGGGAATCGGTGTTGACGCCCAAGCAGTCAGATTGGATTTCTGTCTGGCCTCTTATGGGGAATTGGGCCTGGTACAGAGACTCGCCCTTTCCGGGGTATTCTGAAGCTTGCTTCTTCAATCTGACAAAATCCCATCATACAGCTTTTCGCCCGGTTTTAATGCTTCGAATCGGGCGATTCTCTTTATTGGCCACAGCAGACTTTAAACCTTTTTCGATAAAATGGGTCTAACTGAGCGAGAGGTGAGACAGGATTCATGCCGGCAGAGGATGACAGAGAGCTGATCAGACGGTTTCAGAAGGGTGATGAAAGCGCTTTCAACGAATTGGTGCGCAAGT
The DNA here is from genome assembly GCA_964533705.1 of uncultured bacterium. Taxonomy (GTDB): domain Bacteria; phylum Electryoneota; class B3-LCP; order B3-LCP; family B3-LCP; genus CAZHMN01. The sequence continues at coordinate 9,088 of CAZHMN010000059.1, read as the reverse complement.
ATCAGAAGTCGATTTACCAGATCGCCCGCAGGCTATTGGGGTCGCATGAAGAGGCCGAAGACCTTAGCCAGGAGGTCTTTATCAAGGCTTACCATGGCCTGGCGGGGTTTCGCAGCGATGCCGGCTTTTTCACCTGGATTTACCGAATTACGGTAAACAGCGCATTGAACGTTCTACGAAAAAAGAAACTGCGACAAATACTCAGTCTTGAAAATGTGGGCTTCTCGATCGCCAGCCGTTCAGCCGCTCCGGATCAGCAAATTGAGAAAGAGGAAGCCCTGCAGGCAATCAGCCGCGCGATTGACCGACTGCCCAAAATGCAAAAAATCGTCTTTACCCTGCGACATGATCAAAAGTTGACTCACAAGGAAATCGCTCAAATTCTCAACCGTGATGAAGGAACCGTCAAGGCCAATTACCATCATGCCATCCGCAAGTTGAAAAAAGCGGTGAAATCATGAATGAAAACATGAATCGCCGTCATGTCGCCGATGAATTGATCGTTCACTTCGACGAGGGGTCGCTTCAGGAATTACCGGAAGAGCTAAAGGCGCATATAGAAACCTGTCCGAATTGCCGGCAGGCACTGGAAGACCTAATTCGTCTGCAAAATGGATTAGCGCAACTGACTCCTGCGGAACCGAATCCCGGCTACTGGAACAACTTTCTGCCCAAGCTACGCCAGCGGTTCGAGAATGAATCATCTCGTCGCCGTGGCAGAGATTTGGCCTGGATCCCGGCCATGGGGATAGCCCTTATCCTAGCTCTGGTACTATTGACCTCACCCACGCAAATTGGCCCCCCGATTTGGTATGAATCACAGATATGGGCCGAAGGGTCAACCGTTCTGTGGGACGATGATCTGACTTCTGAGGAATGGGATAAACTGATTCAAATCACAGGTAATGAGGATATCGTCAGCACAATAGTTGATGCGTCAGAGTTAGAACTCATCGAACAGTTAAGCGAGACATACCCCTATCCATCATGTGATCTCATAGATCAATTAGGGGAAATGGAAGAGGAGAGCTTTAACGCTTTCCTGCAGAAACTGATGGACTATCCGATCATACAGTCCTGAGCGGCAATGGAAATGCACAATTGGAATAAACCAAGGCAATGAATAAAACCCGAGGAGCATGAATATGAGTAGAAAAAACTTAATGATCGCTTTAGCGGTCGCTATAACACTCCCACTGTTATGCCAGGCACAGCCGTGGTCTGATCACCCGATGAAGCAGAGGCGCCAGAGGGCTGAGATAGAATCCAAAATGCGAACGATGAAGATCTGGAAACTCACAGAAGAACTGGATTTGAGCGAGGAACAGGCGGCTCGATTTTTCCCCATTATGAACGGAATGGAGGATAAACAGAAAGAAATCGCCCAGGAACGCGATGAAATCCTCGACGATCTCGGCGAGCTGGTGTGGAAACAGAAGCCTGAAGCGGGTGAAATTAACCAATTGCTGGATCAACTCGAGGAAAAAGAGAGCAAGCTGATGGAGATACGCAAGCAGTTCCGCAAGGACGTCAGTGGAATTTTGGACCCTGCGCAGTTGGGAAAGCTGGTGCTCTTTAACCATCGGTTTCCGGGCATCATGCGGGATTTGATCCGCGAATTTGAAGAAAAGTGTCCACCGCGGGCACCCGGCAAACGTCAAGAGCGCGGCCCATAAGGGGAGGGAATTTGAACTACGAATAAGAGGTGATCTGATGATCACCTTTTATTTTTCCCCGATTTAGGCCTGGAAAGAGCTCGAACCGCATCCCTTTCTGCTTGACTTTGTGTTTGGAAGTTGTTATATTAATATTTCTAAATATTGAATTCGCTCCGCTACTTTTGACTATAAATCCTTGAAAGGCCAAGCCTGGTATCATCGCTGGTTCGGTGCGGATTATCTGCAACTTTACCAGCACCGTTCTGGGAGCGAAGCTGCTGCCACCATCGCCTGGTTGGTCGCCGAGCTCAAATTGGCGCCGGCGGCGAAGGTGCTCGATTTAGCATGCGGAAATGGGCGCCACAGCCGCGAGTTAATCCGCCTCGGGTTTCAAACGTATGGCTTCGACCTTTCCTGGCCGTTGTTGATTGAGGCAAGTGGGCTTGCTGATATGGATCGGTTGGAGAGAGTAAGGGGCGATATGCGGTATCTGCCCTTCGCTTCCGGTTGCTTTTCGCTGGTCCTGTCGCTGTTTACCAGCTTCGGTTACTTCAGTTCGGAAGATGGCGACGTCAAGGTCCTTCAGGAGGTTGCGCGAGTACTCCGGAACGGAGGAATTTACGTTCTCGACTTCCTCAACGCAACGCTGGTGCGGGACCATCTCGTTCCGACTGAAGAGACGCAATTAGGCGACAAAAAGGTCACGATTTTCCGGTGGCTGGATGAGCCTCGCTCTCGAGTTGAAAAGCGAATTTTAATCCATGAAGCCCGAGGTGTCGTTCGAGAATATCGGGAATCGGTGCGGCTTTACTCGGAAGAGGAACTCCGCAATTTGTTAGAAACCGCGAGCATAACAGTGCGTACTACCTATGGGGATTACAACGGGTCGGCTCACAGTGGCAACTCACCACGTTTAATACTGATTGGTTATAAGGATGCCTAAGAGTATTTCTTTTCATCGCTTACCGGGGTTAAATTCGCTTTTTGTGGATTACGTGGAGAATTTCGAACGGGTAAGTTCTTTTTACGAACAAGATTACCGCCAACCCGTCGAACAGTGGAAAGGCATTCGTGAAACGACCAATCTCCATAAGAAAGATCTGGTTGAAGGACTTCTCGAGGATGCGCAGCGGTGGGAATCCGGTAGGCAGACCATCAAAAACATTGAGGCGCTGGCGAAACCGGAAACGCTGGCGGTTGTGACCGGCCAGCAGGTGGGCCTTTTCGGAGGACCACTTTTTACTTTTTACAAAGCTACCAGCGCAGTATTGTGGGCCAAAAGGATAGAGAAGGAGACGGGTCGCCCGACCATACCGGTCTTCTGGATGGAAACGACCGACCATGATTTCTACGAAATCAATTACATCCGCATGTTGGATCTGGCCGGTGAGGAAGTCACTCTCTCTTTGAGTAATGCACCAAAAGAAAAACGCCGGGTGGTCGGCGGCATCACGTTTAACGGTGAGATTAAACAGCTCATTCACCGCCTCTGGAACCTCATGCCGGCCAACACCTACCGCGGCCCGCTCCTGGAGATGCTAAGCGACATTTACAAGCCCGGAGAGACGGTCGGCAACGCCTTCGCCCGGCTTTTCACTTACCTCTTCGGCGATGATGGCCTGGTTCTGTTCGATGCCGACAACGCCCGCTCAAAAGGCGCCGTCAGGCCGCTGCTGGATCGAATTATTGAATCGGGCGATGGGCTGAACGACCTCCTTGAAGAATCAACCAAAGCTGTTGAAGACAAGGGCTATCAAGCCCAGATATCCCCGCAAGAGGATCGGTTACAACTTTTCGTCAAATATGGCGAGGTCAGAATCCCCGTCAGCAACGACGGCACACTCCTCTACGAGGACAGACCTCACGAACAGATCGGTCTGGAAGGATTGCGCCGGCGAGCAGCGGAGAATCCGGAAATATTTCTCCCCAAGGTCAGCCTCAGGCCTATAATGCAGGACTATCTATTTCCCACCGCAGCTTATCTCGCCGGCCCTTCGGAAATCGCCTACTTCGCCCAGTTAAAACCGTTATATCAGCACCTGGGCGTCCGCATGCCGGCGATCATTCCTCGCCTTTCGCTAACCTTACTTGAAGCCAAGATCAAGAAAATCTTGGATAAATACGGCTTTACGCCGGAGCAGCTAAGCAAAGGTCCGCAGGAACTCATCAGGGAACGGCTGGAATCGGATTCCAGCAATGATATCGTGGGTTTGTTCGCAGGAATCCGGAAAAAATGGGGGGAAATTCACGAGGAGTTAGGCTTTGGGCTGATGCATATTGATCCCACGCTTCAGCACCCTATGGAAAAGACCTTGGCGCGTTTTCAGCAGGGATTGAACGTTCTGGAAGACAAGGCACGGATGGCACTAAGCCACAAGAACGAAACGCTGGTCTCACAGGTTGAAAAGTGCTGCAGGCATTTGGCGCCCCACAGCCAACTGCAGGAGAGGCGTTATAGCATGCAATATTATCTGGTCCGCTATGGCCGTTCGCTGGGGCAACGCATTCGATCGCAGGCCAAGATTGATCTCTTCCGCCATCAACTGATTGATCTCGAAAACGGGGATTAAATTCAAAGCCAATAGGATAGCAATAATGTTTCAGGGAGGAACGATGAAAGCTTGTGCTTATGTTCTAATTTCGGTTTCAGTGGGGAAGGCCCGGCAGGTTTTTGAGAGCCTGGGCAAGCTGCCAGAAGTGAAACAGGTGGATGCTGTATCCGGCCCTTATGACATCATCGCCCGAATTGAGGCTTTTGATTTCTCTGTGATCGGGGCGCTGGTGCTGGACAAGATCCAGGCGATTGAAGGCGTGGTTGATACCATCACCTGCCACGTGATTTCGATGGAAAATTAGATCATCGGTTTAGTAAGCATACTCACCACTTCATCTGCATCATTGTGCTTGCCAGCACAAACGGCCCGCACTTTGCTTTGTATCATTATACCCTGCACGAAAAATTCTACTTCCATGCAAAATTCAGCTTGACTCTGCAAGAAAAATTTACTAAACTAATATAAGACCGTAACCAAACGATCACTTTCGGGGCGGTGGAGATCGAATTCTGTCGCCCCGAAAATCGGTCTGTCAACGATAACAACCATTTCGATTTTGGCATCAATAGAGGAGGTACAGATGAAATGGTGCAAGATTTTGTTGCTATTCCTGAGCCTGCTTTTTATGATCGGTTCGCAGAGTTTGTTCGCCCGCGAAGCGCATCTCTACCGGATTGATTTGCAGGACAAAGGAAGTGCCGTACCGCTGGCTGAAGCGGGGATTCAACTTTTAGCGGCGATTCCAAACGATCACGCGCTGGCCGAATTGACGAATGAACAGATGACGCGCCTCATCCGCATGGGGTACACGGTGGATTACCTGGCCGCCAGTTTAGTGGCTTACTCGGCTATGGACCAGACGGATGATTACTACAATTACACCACTCTGACGACACAGTTGCAGACCTGGGCGGACGAAAACGGCGACATCGCCGTCTTGTACGATCTGGGGACGACCGTTCAAAATCGCCACGTCTGGGGGATGAAGATTTCGGATAATCCGCTGCTGGAAGAGGACGAAATTGTATGCTATTACGTTGGTTGCCACCATGGCAACGAAGACATTTCTGTGGAAGTGCCGATGTATTTCCTGGGGTACATCTTCGACAACTACGGGGTCAATCCGGACGTAACCTACTGGGTGGAGAACCGGGAGATCTGGGTATTGCCACTTCTGAATCCCGATGGCTACGCTAACAACAGCCGTTACAACGCTAACAGCGTGGATCTCAACAGAAACTACTCGTTTCACTGGGGCGAATCAGCCTGGGCTTACGGCCCTTATCCGTTCTCAGAAGTTGAGACCCAGATCGTGCGCGATCTGAACCTGGAGCATCACTTCACAAGCAGTCATTCTTATCATTCTTACGGTGAGGAGATTCTCTATCCGTTCGCCTGGGATTCGAATCACCCTTCGCCCGACGACGTATTCTATCAAGAAATCGTCAATGCGATGTGCGCCATGAACGGCTACGACCCGCTGCTCTCCGGCAACCTCTATCCGCACGGCGGAGAACACAACGACTACCTCTACGCCGAGCAGGGCGTTATGTCGGTTACGACGGAACTCTGGTCGGGACCGGGATATAATCCGCCATCTTCGGGTATTCTCAACGTATGTCTGGACAACATCCCCAACGATCTCTATCTTCTGGAGCGCGCCGGTGGAGCGCAAATCACGGGACACATCACCGATGCATCAACGGGCGAACCGTTGGTCGCTCAATACAAAATCGTCGAACTGTGGGATCCGGATGAAATTTACCCGCGCTACAGCGAACCCGAGTATGGGCGCTATCGCGCTCTGGTGGTCCCGGGAAGCTGGACTCTGGAGATTTCCCGACAGGGGTATACCACGCAGACGTTCCCCGGCACGGTTGTCACGGCGGGACAACCCACGGTCATTGACGTAGCGCTGGATTTCGTCGGCTATCCCAACGTCAGCATTACGATTGATCCGGTGAATCCACCCATCGTCATCCCCTCCGGAGGAGGCATTTTCCAATATGACGCCAATCTGGATAACAATTCGGGCGCGGCGCAGATGCTGGACGTATGGATTGACGTTACCCTTCCGAGTGGTACGGTGTACGGGCCGTTGCTGCTGCGCGGCGACCTCAACCTGGCCGCAGGGATGAACATCTACCGGCAGATCACGCAATCGGTGCCGGCCGGTGCACCGGCAGGAACGTACACCATGAACGCCTACGCGGGGGATTATGACCTGAACATCGTCTGGACGGAGGATCACTTCGACTTCAGCAAGTCGGGCGTAGAAGGAATAGAAACGGCTTACCTGCCGGAAGCAAAAGGATTTGATCTGGAAGAAATAGACCTCTCGCCTGCGTTGTTGCCAGAGCATTTGCAGGTTAGTACCTATCCCAATCCTTTCAATCCGACATCAGCCATCAGCTATCAGCTATCAGCACTCAGCTTCGTAAACCTATCGGTTTACGACATCTCCGGACGAAAGGTGACCGAACTGGTGAATGGCCAACGTGAGGCAGGGCTGCACGAGGCTATCTTCGACGCCTCGAATTTGCCATCTGGCCTGTACATTTATCGCCTGCAAGCGGGAGACTTCACGGCAAGTGGCAAGATGATATTGATGAAATAATCGTTGCAATGTAGGGGCGAGGTTACCTCGCCCCTACAGATGCTCGGGAACTTTATCTGCCAAAGGGTAGCCCACCGCTGAAGCGGTGGGCTACAAATTCAAAAGGCCGGTGAACCGGCCTGGAATGTGGTCAAATAGCCCCCTTTAGGGGGGTTTTTATAACGTAGCCCGGTCATTGATGGCCGGGCAGACAAATTTCTGAAGAGGGGGCGGCTCACACTTGGCATTTGAAAAAATTTTGATTGGCAATAGTTTTTACTTGACACCTACGAAATATATCTATATATTATATTTGGCATATTCAAGGCATTGGATTATTTGATCATTAACAAGGAGGCGGAAATGTATAAGAAATTTCTGGTCGCTCTGGCTTTTGGGTCCTTGACGTCAACCGTAGCTTTGGGACAGACGGTCATACCCGGAGGCGAGGTTTCAGGCGCGTGGGAAACTGCCGGATCACCCTATCTGGTTGAAGGCGAAATCACCGTCCCTGCGGGCGAAACCCTGACGATTGAGGCCGGAGTATCCGTCGTTTTCCAGGGGCATTACAAATTCATCGTTAACGGTTATCTGGAGGCCCTGGGGACGGAAGGCGATTCGATTCTCTTTACGGCTGACGATCCCACCAGGGGGTGGCACGGGATTCGGTTCATTAACGCGCCGGACAGCAGCCACCTGTTTTACTGCATAATGGAGAATGGGATTGCGATGGGAGGACTCCCCAACTCTTGCGGTGGTGGGATTTATTGCCAGAGTTCCAATCCTGTAATCAGTCACTGCACAATTCGTGATAACTCTGCCATATACGGCGGCGGCATTTCTTGCTATTCGTCCAATCCTTCTATCCTCTACTCTACGATAGCGGATAACAGCGCGACTGAATCATTCAGCCCGCGCGGAGGTGGTCTTCATTGCCAAGATTCGAATCCACTGATCTCGAAATGCCTATTCACGGGCAATGTCACTCTGTGGCAGGGCGGCGCCATCCTCTGCCAAAATTCTAACCCGACCATTATCAACTGCACCATCAGTATGAACTCTGCCGGTACAAGCGCTACTGGCGGGGGCGGAGGCATTTTCCTCAGCTCCTCCAATATGGAGATCGTCAATACGATCATATCTGATAATAGCGGCCATGGGGGTATCCTTTTTTCAAGTTCGCCCGATGCCTCAATAAGCTACAGCGATTTCTACAGCAATCAATATGGAGCCTTCTACGGTGATCCGCCTTCGGGGTTGGGTCAGATCATTACCGTCAATGCCAACGGCGATTCGTGCGACGCTTATTATAACATCTTTGAGGATCCTGATTTCGTGAATCCCGCCATGAGGGATTTTCACCTGCAGGCTGATTCCCCTTGCATTGACGCCGGAGACCCCACAACGCCCTTCGATCCGGACGGAACCATAGCTGATATGGGAGCTTTTTATTTCGATCAGGGAACTCCACCGGTGGTGATAACCTTGACGCCCGTCAACCCACCCATCATCATCCCGGCCACCGGCGGAACGTTCGAATACGAACTCACTCTGGATAACGTCTCCGGCTTAACGCAGGTGGCAGACGTCTGGATTGACGCGACTTTGCCGAACGGTTCAATCGTTGGGCCGCTGGGGATGCGCGACGATGTCATCATGGAGCCGGGTTTCAGCTTATATCGTCTGTTGTCTCAATACGTGCCCCTGCATGCACCTGAAGGCCAATATACCGTGAATGGTTATGTGGGGGATTACAATCTCTTAGAGGTCTGGAGTGAAGATCATTTCACCTTCATGAAGGTCTGCGATGGTGATGAAGTTATAAACGACCTGCCCATGGTGGAAGGATTGGATACCGATGAGATCGCGTCAAGCTCCAAGGTGTTGACTGAGAATTTCTCCATAAGCATCTATCCCAATCCCTTCAATCCGACGACAGTTCTCAGCTATCAGCTATCAGCACTCAGCTTCGTAAACCTCTCGGTTTACGACATCTCCGGACGCAAGGTGAAAGAACTGGTGAATGGCTGGCAGGAGACAGGTTTGAATGAGGTGACCTTCGACGGTTCCGGCTTGCCGTCGGGAATGTATATCTACCGTCTTCAGGCGGGAGACTTCACGGCCAGCGGCAAAATGATCCTGATGAAATAATCGTTGCAATGTAGGGGCGAGGTTACCTCGCCCCTGCAGCTCCTTTGGAGGTTTCCCCTCCGAATCATAGCCTACCGCTGAAGCGGTGGGCTACAAATTCAAAAGGCCGGTGAACCGGCCTGGAATGT